>NZ_BJBV01000076.1:0-231 GCF_036245925.1 Shewanella sp. M-Br | reverse complement strand
CGTCGATAAAGCGGGCAAGTTAATCAAAAAGAAAATGCTTAGACGCAAAGACTTGCTGCCCTTTGTTGCGAAAATTGAGCCTTGCCTTATCGTTATGGAGGCGTGTGGCGGCGCGAGTTATTGGGCCAGAGAATTCGAGCAATTTGGGCACGTAGTTAAGTTAATTGCCCCGCAGTATGTGGTTCCTTTTAGGCAAGGTAATAAAAATGACTACAACGATGCGCTAGCCAT
>NZ_BJBV01000075.1:0-249 GCF_036245925.1 Shewanella sp. M-Br | reverse complement strand
TGACGAAGAATATCGACTTCCAGTATAGTGCTGAATAGATTCAATAAACGTTAATAATTAACCAACCAGCAAGTTGCTAAGACACTTGATTTGATGATGAGACAGTCAGACTGATCTACTGAAAACCTTAGTCGGGCATAGGCTCATAATGAAGCCGCAAGGATGATAAGGACAGTAGAAGCAGATATCCATCAGGGCCAGAGGAATCCCTCAACAACAGGCCGGATATATGGGTGCAATGAACTCTTC
>NZ_BJBV01000074.1:0-265 GCF_036245925.1 Shewanella sp. M-Br | reverse complement strand
AAGAATCCCCAGCCCAGTTAACGTTTTTTCTCGCGCCTGTTATTGGCGCGAGATTCGGTGTCATCAATGGCAGCTTTGCCACCAAGATGCTGACAGGCCTTTCGCGGCAAGGTCGTCAAGGGCGAGAAAACATTAAGTACGAGCTGTGTGGGTAGGTTAACGACGACCGTGCAGTCCGTGGGCACTGCAAAGGAATAGCTATATGAATAAGAGAGCAGCGCCGCAGCAGTCGGCGTCGACAGAGCAAGAGACGCAACCGTTGGAC
>NZ_BJBV01000073.1:0-283 GCF_036245925.1 Shewanella sp. M-Br | reverse complement strand
TCGTTCGCGCCGACAATGGTGATGGTCACGGTGTGGCTGGCGGTGCCATCGGCACTGGTGACCGTGATGTCACGGGTCAGGGTTTCACCCGCCTTGAGTGACTGCACGTCGCTGTGGCTGTTGTTTAAGGTGTAGGTCCAGTTACCGTCGGCATCAATGCTGAAGAACCCGTAGTTGCCATCGGCGACATTGGTTTGCACTTGGAAGACCGCTTCGCCGTTGTCGACGTCGGTGACGGTTAAGGTGCCGGCCACCGTTTGTACTGTGCCTGGCAGGGTGTCGG
>NZ_BJBV01000072.1:0-297 GCF_036245925.1 Shewanella sp. M-Br | reverse complement strand
TCCATCAGCACATCATCGTAAGCCCGCTCAGCTTCTTTTATTTGGTTTTCGGTAACTGTCTTACCAAAGGACAACAAAGTGCCAGCAAAAGCGTTTGAGACGATTTCGATGCACATATTGAAAATCTCGATTACTTTTGTTGTTTGGTATACCTTCGTTTTTCCATCTAGCCCGATAACGGCACTGTCATAAATTGGTTTCATTTTTTAATTCCTAATGCATAAACGATAGCGTGTCAGCGATCATTTTTTCTCGTTGTTTTTGTCTATTTTTTTCGATGATATTTTCGTCATCGGT
>NZ_BJBV01000071.1:0-329 GCF_036245925.1 Shewanella sp. M-Br | reverse complement strand
GTTTTGCCGTGATGGCATTTTTCTTTACTGGTTTTAAAAATATAGAGACTACTTACGAGAGTCCTATAAAAAATGGGCATCGTCATTTGATTAAGGTAACGCGGAATCGTCCATTTATTGCCTGCCAATCGGATGTACGAACAATGGGCTTACGCGCAAGTATTCGTCTTCATTGCCCATTGGATAAGATACACATTATCTTGTCATTGCTGATGACGCAGTTACCTGATTCTGAAATCCGTGTATTTAAAAATGAGCGCGTGTTAGATGGCGTACCATTTGCGTCATTTGAGTCAGGCGAACCTGCCCAACTGTCAGATTTCGCCCCT
>NZ_BJBV01000070.1:0-353 GCF_036245925.1 Shewanella sp. M-Br | reverse complement strand
AAATGCGTAGAATACGCAGCCCTAGCCAACTGGAAGCGTTCTACGCTCAGTGTGGTACTCAAGTTCTCTTACGAATATTGAGTTGCTCTTTAACAAGATAAAACAAGAAATCTGTGTGGACACTCACAGGTGTTGAGTTAATCGAAGCTGCTTAACCTTCGGGTTGGCAGTCAAAAATTTAAATCAATATTTTCTGTATCACGAAAGTGATGAGTGTTCATAGTAATATGTACAGTTTGTTTCTTTAGCTAGAAACAAAAAATCAGAATTCATTGAGCCGCTGAAGTCGCATGACGGAAGCAACAAAACTTTAATTGAAGAGTTTGATCATGGCTCAGATTGAACGCTGGCGG
>NZ_BJBV01000069.1:0-373 GCF_036245925.1 Shewanella sp. M-Br | reverse complement strand
TCTAAAAGCACCAAGTCGTACATATTAAGTCATTGCTTAATTGGAATGGGGCAATAGCTTTTTAGCTAAACAAACAGCAGAAGTGTCAGTTAAGTTGGCATTGTTGTACCAGTGACCGTTGGCGGCATGGATGCTGCCGTCGAGCCTATAGGGATATATTTACGGCGAGTCACTGGGGAAGCAATGACAATTCATGCTGCACAACTGACAACAAAGTTATCTTGCTTTAGGGCAATATCTTTTTAGCTAAACGAACAGCAGAAGTGTTAGTTAAGATTGGCATTGTTGCAACTGTGACCGTTGGCGGCATGGATGCCGTCGTCGAGCCCTCAGGGACGAGTTTATGGCGAGTCACAGGGGAAACAATGACAAT
>NZ_BJBV01000068.1:0-489 GCF_036245925.1 Shewanella sp. M-Br | reverse complement strand
TTATCGGCTCACCACTGAGGGTTTAGTTACTACCTATCATGACGCGATTCCGGATGCCGCCTACGCGGTAGTGCGGGGGCTGGCTTGGTTTGGAGTGGTGGTTTGTATTGTCGGGGTGGCCTTTTTAGGCCCAGCAGCGCTGATTGGTGCAGGCGGAATGGCTCTGGGGGCATTTTTCTTTACTGGTTTTAAAAATGTAGAAACCACCTCAATAAGTGCTATCAAGCGTGGACATCCCCACATGATAAAAGTGACCCACAAGAGGCCATATATATCCTGTGATACAGACAGGTTTTATTTCGGATATTATTCAAATCTCGACTGTTATTGCCATCCCGAAGATATGCATAAAGTGTTGTCGCTACTGATGAAGCAATTACTGGGGTCGAAACTCTTTTTATTGAAAAATGAACGAATAGTTGGCCTTTCTAAAGTTGGCATCCGTGACGGCGAACCAGTCCAATTGTCAGATTTTGCCCCTGAGAATAC
>NZ_BJBV01000067.1:0-502 GCF_036245925.1 Shewanella sp. M-Br | reverse complement strand
TTGAGTGTTCACACAGATTTGCTTGATAGAAGAAAGAGTAAAAGATGGGTCTGTAGCTCAGCTGGTTAGAGCGCACCCCTGATAAGGGTGAGGTCGGTGGTTCAAGTCCACTCTGACCCACCAAATCTTTGTTCTCCTTTGTTAAATTAACACTCGTTTAGTGAACTAAACGTCGCGTTAATTTGCCGCGGATAACTCGATTTGGCAAACCAATCCTTTTAGAGGTTTGGAACATCTTACTTACTCGCACTGCATGTAAATGGGGCTATAGCTCAGCTGGGAGAGCGCCTGCCTTGCACGCAGGAGGTCTGCGGTTCGATCCCGCATAGCTCCACCATTTACACCTTATTCTGACTTTATTGCAAAGTAATAAGGCATATGCACTATGGATAGAGATGCCAAAGATAAACTTAAAAATTATCTTTGGCTTTTTTAAGCCCGCTCTTTAACAATTTGGAAAGCTGATAGTATTTAATTGCATGAGTCTGTCATGTGATTAATT
>NZ_BJBV01000065.1:0-533 GCF_036245925.1 Shewanella sp. M-Br | reverse complement strand
ATGATGCCAAAACAAGAAATTTATCAAATGCCATTGGTAGATACGATCATTACTCAGACGAGTTAATGTTGCTTACCGATGAAAGCGCAATTGTTAGAAAAATGACAGCGTTGCTTAATGCAGGTGCTTGTATACAAATGGTTCCTATTGGTTCGAATTACTTTTGTAGTTTTGACAAACAACCAGTATCTGAGGCAGTGATAATGTCGCTTGTTAATAGCCCAAGCCCAGTATCCGAAGCGGTTGTATCAACTGACCTACCTACTACTATCGACTCACCAACACCTCGTAAGGTTATCTATAGAGATCAATGTGTTGGTGTTATGGAAAACGATGATTTTTATCTTGATGAAGAATTTACATCAGCAGAAGACCACGAGTTTGAATTTTACGATGAAGGTGATGATGGTGATATCTACATCGATCCAGATTTTAAATCGGGTGGCTTAGACATCTTGTCAACCATTATTGATAAACGATTAGCAAACAAAATTAAAGGTCAAAAAGCGGTTGTTGAATCGTTTTTTGCAAGT
>NZ_BJBV01000064.1:0-549 GCF_036245925.1 Shewanella sp. M-Br | reverse complement strand
GCAGGGAATAATGACAACGAGCCACCCCATGCCATACACGGTCGCTACCCTAATATCCCACTCATAGAGGGTGGGCGCCTCACGCACCCGCTGCTGACGTAGCTTATTGAGCCGGTCTTGCTCCTCTTGGGGTAATTGCAGGTACTCACTGCGCGGCAGATCTTCATACCGGCTGTCGTTCAACGGTTGTGTGTCTTGCTCTGTCGACGCCGACTGCTGCGGCGCTGCTTTATTGTTCATCCTGTTACCTCTCGGTAGACTCTACTTGTAGCGTGGTCATCGCTAAGCAGTAAATCCAGCCATCCATTTTAAATCAGCAACATAATATGCTCTCGGCCTACCCTCAAGCGAATATTTACTGAAGCAGTTTTAAGGAAAGTAATAAAAGTAGCTAGATGGCCAGTGAGGGAAGTGGAGACTGATTTTAAAGAGTATGTTCAAAACTCATCTGAGTTCTGCGAGGGCACGGCATACAAACCTCAATGATTAATACCAATCGTATTAAATATCTGTTCATTCAGCGGGAGTTCAACGCGCTTTAGACAAGGC
>NZ_BJBV01000063.1:0-702 GCF_036245925.1 Shewanella sp. M-Br | reverse complement strand
CGTGCCGCGATAACCCATGACATTCTGGCGAGCTTATTCGCGACGGCCACACAGGCTCGGTTAAAACCTCGGCGTTCCGCTAGCTGGATAACCCAACAACTCAACTTATCCGACTTACTCCCACTGTGTCGCAACACCGCTCTGGCGCCGTGGATGAACAGCGTACGTAAATAGGCGTTTCCCCGCTTACTTATCCCGAGGAGGTTATCTTTACCTCCGCTGCTGTGCTGCTTAGGTACTAAGCCACACCAAGCTGAAAAATGTCGGCCATTGCTAAAGTCTTTACCGTCACCCACTGCAGCATAAATCGCCGTAGCGGTGACAGGCCCAACACCAGGGATAGTCTGTAATCGCTGACAAATCACATTGTTTTGAGTTTCGTTTAGTACTTGAGTGTCACAACTCTTAAGCCGTTTTTCAATGTCGATAACCTCATCATATAACTGATAAAAGATGGCTCTCCCCTTGATGGTCAGCATATTGGCTTCATCGACCAAAATATCAGGTAGCTGGGCTTTAAAAGCCGATTTACTTTTGGTCATCACAATGCCATATTCCGCTAGCATCCCTCTGACTTGATTGATTAAGGCTGTTGATTGTTTAGTTAATCGTTCGCGCATACGGTGGAGCAGTTGCACATCTTGCTGCTCGACGCTTTTGGGTTTTACAAACCGCATGTTGGGCCGCTGCGCGGCTTCAGCG
>NZ_BJBV01000062.1:0-707 GCF_036245925.1 Shewanella sp. M-Br | reverse complement strand
TACCCGCGCCGACCAAGGCGGCCGGGCCTAACAACGCCACGCCGACGATGCAAACAACTACCCCAAACCAAGCCAGCCCCCGCACTACCGCGTAGGCGGCATCCGGAATAACGTCATGATAGGTGGTAACCAACCCCTCGGTGGTGAGCCGATAATGGTACTGTTTGTCGGCCAACCAGAGGTAGCGCATAAATGGCCCAAAAATCATCACTATGATGAGAAAATAATACCATTGTTCAAATCCATACCAATATGTCACCAACCCAACTAGAGCCGTAATCCCGCACGGAATAAGGACCATGATCCACCCCATACCATACACAGTCGCCACCCGAATATCCCACTCATAAAGCGTGGGCGCCTCACGCACCCGCTGCTGACGTAGCTTATTGAGCCGGCTTTGCTCCTCTTGGGGTAATTGCAGGTACTCACTGCGCGGCAGGTCTTCATACCGACTGTCGTCCAACGGTTGCGTCTCTTGCTCTGTCGACGCCGACTGCTGCGGCGCTGCTCTCTTATTCATATAGCTATTCCTTTGCTGTGCCCACGGTACTGCATGGTCATCGTTAACAGCTCGAACTTAATGTCTTCTCGCCCTTGACGACCTTGCCGCGAAAGGCCTGTCAGCATCTTGGTGGCAAAGCTGCCACTGATGACACCGAATCTCGCGCCAATAATAGGCGCAAGAAAAACGTTAACTGGGCAGG
>NZ_BJBV01000060.1:0-933 GCF_036245925.1 Shewanella sp. M-Br | reverse complement strand
TGTCGATAAAGCAGGCAAGTTAATCAAAAAGAAAATGCTTAGACGCAAGGACTTACTTCCCTTTCTTGCTCAAATTGAGCCGTGTCTGATTGTGATGGAAGCCTGTAGTGGGGCAAATTATTGGGCCAGAGAATTTGAGCTGTTGGGCCATAACGTCAAGCTAATCGCACCTCAATTTGTGGTGCCTTTTCGGCAAGGTAATAAAAATGACTACAACGATGCCTTAGCCATCGCTGAAGCTGCGCAGCGACCCAGTATGCGGTTTGTAAAACCCAAAGGCGTCGCGCAACAAGATGTACAACTGCTTCACCGCATGCGTGAGCGTTTAAATAAACAATCAACCGCCTTAATCAATCAAGTCAGAGGGATGTTAGCGGAATACGGCATTGTGATAAACAAAAGTAAATCGGCTTTTAAAGTACAGTTCCCAGATATTTTAGCGGATGAAACCAATGCGCTGACCACCAAAGGTCGGGCCATTTTTTATCAGTTATATGAAGAATTTAGTGATATAGAAAAACGGCTTAAGGGTTGTGACGTTCAAGTGCTCACTGAAACTAAAAACAATGTGATTTGCCAGCGGTTAGAGACTATCCCTGGTATTGGCCCAGTCACCGCTACAGCCTTTTATGCGGCCGTCGGTGATGGTAAAGATTTCAGTAATGGTAGACACTTTTCAGCTTGGTGTGGCTTGGTTCCCAAGCAACACAGCAGTGGAGGTAAAGATAACCTCCTTGGAATAAGCAAGCGGGGAAATGCTTACTTACGTACCCTGTTCATCCACGGCGCCAGAGCCGTGTTGCAACACAGTTGTCATAAACAGGATAAATTTAGTTGCTGGGCAATCCAGTTAGCAGAACGCCGAGGTTTTAACCGAGCCTGTGTAGCCGTCGCCAATAAACTCGCGAGAATGGCATGGGTTATCGCGGCGCA
>NZ_BJBV01000059.1:0-1037 GCF_036245925.1 Shewanella sp. M-Br | reverse complement strand
ACCTGTAGAGTTTGAGAATTCTCAAGTAAAAGTGTCCAGTTTGGGTTGACCAGTACATTGATTTCGATGAAGAAAGAAAACTAATCGGTCTTGAGCAGTTTGGAGACAGGTTTGTACAGCCTCCAAAGCACGAAAAAGACTTCATGGCTCAAAGGTCTTTAGAAAATTGTAACAGCTATAAAAAAGCTTTGGAGTTCTTGGATACTGTTTGGTTTGTACAGTCACCGAAGTTCTTTGGTTCTATAGACTGTCATAGAGGTAGTGGTTTTAGTCGTGCTAGGGTAGTTGATAGAAATGAGCATAAATACTAATACGTTATGTTGCCCCTGATAAATTTGACAACTCAGAGTCTAAAAATGATAAGAAAGTACAACAAAAATGACTTGGATTCAGTTCTTGAAATCTGGCTGAATGCGTCGATTAAAGCTCATGATTTTATCTTGGCTGAGTTTTGGGAATCTCAAGTAGAGAGCATGCGTAATATTTATATCCCAGCTTCAGAGGTCTACGTTTACGAAATAGAATCTAAAGTTATTGGATTTTTCGCTCTGTATGAAAGTCGTTTAGCTGCCATATTTGTAGCTCCCGAGCTGCAAGGTAAAAGTATCGGTAAGCAATTGCTAAATCACGCAAAAAATCAAAGATCGATTCTGACTCTTTCGGTATATAAGGAAAATCAGGCCAGTTACCAGTTCTACTTGTCACAAGGTTTTAACGTGGTCAGCGAGCAGTTAGATGAACATACGGGGCATCCAGAATATACAATGAGTTCGGGCACGTAACAAACGCCTCAAGAGGGACTGTTAACGCGTGGCGTTTGCAGTCTCATTGAGCCGCGGGGGTTACGGTTGTTGTGTTTTGGTTCAGTGGTAATACGTTGCCAGCCCCTTAGGCGGGTGTTAATCCATAGAAATTTTAATTCGAAACTCACTCATTCGAGCTAAAAGTCTAACTCGGAAATGTCCAAAAACTGTGTTGCGTATGTCTTTTAAATCTACAGGTTACGCTAAAGCCAAAACGGTGAGCCATGGTGATTT
>NZ_BJBV01000058.1:0-1102 GCF_036245925.1 Shewanella sp. M-Br | reverse complement strand
CAAAAGCCCTAGCCTAAACCGCTAGGGCTTTTGTGTTTATACGCTTCGCGAAAACTTATCTCGATGTCGGTCAATAAATATTCCTCCAATATTGACACTTCCACCATATATGGACCCATCCGGTTTGCAAGACATTCGATAGCGATTATGAGAAGAGTTCATTGCACCCATATATTCGGCCTGTTATTGAGGTATGCCTCTGGCCCTGATGGATATCTGCTTCTACTGTCCTTATCATCCTTGCGGCTTCATTATGAGCCTATGGCGAGCTAAGGTTTTCAGTAGATCAGTCTGACTGTCTCATCATCAAATCAATTGTCATAGCAACTTGCTGGTTGATTAATTATTAACGTTTATTGAATCTATTCAGCACTATACTGGAAGTCGATATTCTTCGTCATGCGCCGCGATAACCCATGCCATTCTCGCGAGCTTATTGGCGACGGCTACACAGGCTCGGTTAAAACCTCGGCGCTCTGCTAACTGGATTGCCCAGCAACTAAACTTATCTTGCTTATTCTGGCTGTGTTGCAACACAGCTCTGGCGCCGTGGATGAACAGGGTGCGTAAATACGCATTTCCCCGCTTGCTTATCCCAAGGAGGTTATCTTTACCTCCGCTGCTGTGTTGTTTGGGAACCAAGCCACACCAAGCTGAAAAGTGCCTGCCATTACTGAAATCTTTACCATCACCTGCGGCGGCATAAAAGGCGGTAGCGGTGACTGGACCAATGCCAGGGATAGTCTCTAAACGCTGGCAAATCACATTGTTTTTAGTTTCAGTAAGCACTTGTGCATCACAACTCTTAAGCCGTTTTTCTATATCACTAAATTCTTCATATAAGTGATAAAAAATGGCCCGACCTTTAGTGGTCAGCGCATTGGTTTCATCCGCTAAAATATCTGGGAACTGTACTTTAAAAGCCGATTTACTTTTGGCTATCACGATGCCGTATTCTGCTAACATGCCTCGCACTTGGTTGATTAACGCTGTGGATTGCTTAGTTAATCGTTCGCGCATTCGGTGGAGCAGTTGCACATCTTGCTGCTCGATACTTTTGGGTTTTACAAACCGCATGTTGGGCCGCTGCGCAGCCTCGGCA
>NZ_BJBV01000057.1:0-1138 GCF_036245925.1 Shewanella sp. M-Br | reverse complement strand
GACAGATCGTCATTAGCAGAATGAAGCCGCTCCAAGTTGTAATATTTCATGTAAGCCGTCACATCTTGCTTCATAAACTCCATTGTTGGTTGATTAACTTTAAAAATCCAATCGTGTTTTAAGCTGCCAAAGAATCGCTCAACAACGGCATTATCCCAACACGCTCCCACATCACCCATGCTGGCTCGGATACCATAGCTCAATAGCAGCCTACCGAATTGCTTACTGGTATATTGCGAGCCTCGGTCACTGTGGAATACCAGCCCTCGCGCTGGTTGTCGCAGGTTGTAGGCTTTTATTAATGCCTTAGATATCAAATCTGTGGTCATGCGTTTATCTATGTGCCATCCCACAATCCGGCGTGAATATAAATCCATCACCACTGCCAAATACATCCAGCCTTCACCCGTCTTTAAATAGGTCACGTCACCCGCCCAAACCTGATTAGCCGATACTGGATTAAAGTTCATGTTTAACAGATTATCAGCCACTGCATCTGAGTGTTTTCGCTGCGTAGTCACCTTGTAAGCGCGTCGCTGGGTTGCTTTGAGTCGAAGGCGGTGCATAATTTTACGAACGAGATAGCGACCAACCTGGTAGCCTTCCTTGCGCAATTTCTTCACCATTGCACGATTTCCTAAGCTGCCTCGACTTTGCTTAAATAGCTGTCGAACAAGGCGATAAAGCTTCAGTGTTTCAAGGCTTATCACGTTTGCAGGGCGCTTATGCCAATCGTAATAACCTGATTTACTTACACTCATTACTCGACATAACAGTGCTACGGGAAACAGGTTGGATTGCCGTTTGATGAAACGAAATTTTACTTCATTTCTTTCGCAAAGAAGGCGCTGGCCTTTTTTAGAATTTCTTTCTCCATTCGTAATTCTTTGTTTTCTTTACGTAATCGTTTTAGCTCATCACGTTCAGACTCTTCTAAGGTGACACCGTGTTTCAGGGCTTGGTGTTTTTCCTTCCAGTTGTAAAGCAGGCTCGTGCTAACTCCAAGAGACTTTGCCGCATCGGCAACGCTATAACCTTGTTCTAGCACCATCAAGACAGCTTCATCTTTAAATGCCTGGGGATAACTCTTATGTGATTTCTTCAGACTCATATAGACCTCTTAATTTATTGACCATAC
>NZ_BJBV01000056.1:0-1200 GCF_036245925.1 Shewanella sp. M-Br | reverse complement strand
AGATCAATTAATTCAAAAGCGTCATCACAGTGAACCGAGTCAAAATGAAGCTTATCGCTGGGACAGTTTCGGTAATCCTGTGGGTGAGGGCGTGGTTGTTAGTCAGGACAGATTAACGCGTTATCCCGAACGTTCGCTAGCTGAGTCACAGGTCCACTATCAATATGATGCCAGCGGTAATCAGCTGGGTATTAAAGGGCATAAGCAACAGCAGCAACGGGAATTTAACGGGTTTAATCAACTGATAAGCCTACACAATGGCCAAAATCTGACCCGTTATGAATACGATGCTTTAGGGCGGCGCAGCGCAAAAATCACCGCTGCGGGCCGCATCGATTATTTGTGGGATGGCAATCAGCTAATAGGCGAACACTGCCAAGATAGATTCACTTGGTACTTGTACGAACCCGCAGGGAATGGTGGTCAAAGCTACAGACCTTTCGCGCTCATTGTGCAAGGTGAAGTGTATTACTATCAGTTGGATCAACTCGGCACGCCGTTCGCGTTATTAGACCAACACAATCATCTCGTGTGGCAGGCGAGTTACTCGGCATTGGGCCAAGCGACAGTCAGCGTTAATGTGATTGCCAATCCGCTGCGGTTTCAGGGGCAATATTATGATGAGGAGAGTGGCTTACACTACAACCACTTCCGCTACTATGATCCGCAAACCGGCCGTTTTATCAGCCAAGATCCCATTGGACTACTGGGGGGCTTGAACCATTACCAATACGCACCCAATCATATCAACTGGATAGATCCGTTGGGATTGAGTTGTAAAGAAGGGGCTGCGTTAGCGGGTGCGGCGGCGTTGGCACGGCCGCTCCCAGTCCCTATTACTCCTGCAACGCCTGTTGCTTCAACTGTGGGTCGTATTGCAGTTGGTACTGCAGCGAATGACTCTATTTATGCAGTTGGCGAATCTCTTTTATCCCGTGCACTTCCTATGGCTGGCACGGCGCTAACGGGGCTGGCGGCACTGGTTTATAGTCCTGGACTCGGAGGTGGACTGGAGGAGATAACCGCTCCTGATGGAACTCAGTACAGTAAAAATAGTGATCAAATTATTTATCACGCAGTCGGGATTGATGGAGAAACTTGGGGTACAGATAATCCACAAGATGACATACAATATCGGATGTGGAAGGCTAATGGTGGTGAGGGCAGCTTTGAAGATTGGTTGACTGAAGGGAAGCCGGA
>NZ_BJBV01000055.1:0-1288 GCF_036245925.1 Shewanella sp. M-Br | reverse complement strand
TCAGCCCAGTTAGCGTTTTTTCTCGCGCCTGTTATTGGCGCTAATTACGACCATTATCTGGATACAGGCTAACAGACCTTTAGCGGCGAGGTCGTCAAGGGTGAGAAGACATTAAGTTCGAGCTGTTAACGATGACCATGCAGTACCGTGGGCACAGCAAAGGAATAGCTATATGAATAAGAGGGCAGCGCCGCAGTCGGCGTCGACAGAGCAAGAGACACAACTGTTGGACGACAGTCGGTATGAAGACCTGCCGCGCAGTGAGTACCTGCAATTACCCAAAGAGGAGCAAGACCGGCTCTATCAGTTGCGTCTGCAGCGGGTGCGAGAGGCGCCCACGCTTTATGAGTGGGATATTCGGGTGGCGACTGTCTATGGTCTATTTTGGTTAACCTTCCTGATCCCGTGTGGCTGTTTAGCACTTATAGGGAGCTATTTGTTATCTGGCGATACTAGCTTGGGTATGGGGTTAATCATCATGGCCCTAATAATGTTCCTATCTGCTCGTTACCTCTGGTTTGCAGACAAGCAGTACCATTATCGGCTCACCACCGAGGGGTTAGTTACCACCTATCATGATGCTATTCCGGATGCAGCCTACGCGGTAGTACGGGGGCTGGCTTGGTTTGGGGTGGTAGTTTGTATTGTCGGCGTGGCGTTGTTAGGCCCGGCCGCCTTGGTCGGCGCGGGTGGTTTTGCCGTGATGGCATTTTTCTTTACTGGTTTTAAAAATGTAGAAACCACCTCAATAAGTGCTATCAAGCGTGGACATCCCCACATGATAAAAGTGACCCACAAGAGGCCATATATATCGTGTGATACAGACAGGTTTTATTTCGGATATTATTCAAATCTCGACTGTTATTGCTATCCCGAAGATATGCATAAAGTGTTGTCGCTACTGATGAAGCAATTACCGTGGTCGAAACTCTTTTTATTGAAAAATGAACGAATAGTTGGTCTCTCTAAAGTTGGCACCCGTGACGGCGAACCAGTCCAATTGTCAGATTTTGCCCCTGAGAATACCCTGCCCAGTTAACGTTTTTTCTCGCGCCTATTATTTATTGGCGCGAGATTCGGTGTCCATCAGTGGCTGCTTTGCCACCAAGATGCTGACAGGCCTTTCGCGGCGAGGTCGTCAAGAGCGAGAAAACATTAAGTACGAGCTGTGTGGGTAGGTTAACGACGACCGTGCAGTCCGTGGGCACTGCAAAGGAATAGCTATATGAATAAGAGAGCAGCGCTGCAGCAGTCGGCGTCGACAGAGCAAGAGACGCAACCGTTGGAA
>NZ_BJBV01000054.1:0-1397 GCF_036245925.1 Shewanella sp. M-Br | reverse complement strand
CTGTCTCTTCTACACAAATCCCTCGGTTTGCCCCGGGGGATTTTTTTGAACCATTTTTAATTAACCTGATCTGATCCTGACCTTTTGTTTCAGATACCACATGCCATGTTTTTAAGTGAACCATCACTCTGGGCACAGAGCATTTTTCAGCGCGCAAAATTAGGGGATGTACGAAGGACCAAACGGCTTGTACAGTTGGCGGCTCAACTTGCAGCTCATACAGGACAATCTATCGTGCAATCTCTTTCATCCAGTGCAGACATTGAAGCCGCTTATCGCTTTGTCCGTAACGAGCATATCAGTCCGGCAGCGATTGCTGAGGCAGGTTTTGCTGCCACAGTGCAAGCCTGCGAACCATTTGACTGCCTACTGGCGCTGGAAGACACCACGTCGTTGGAGTTCACCCACCCAAGTGTCGTGGAAGAACTTGGACATACCACGTCCCACAAACATTCCAGCGGGCTGGAAGCGCACACGGTTTTATTGTTTGCACCCAAGGCGCAGCAGGTCGTTGGACTGATTGAGCAGCATCGCTGGGCACGCGACCGCGAAGCCTATGGCCAGAAAAAACAACGTGCCAAACGTGATTATGAACAGAAAGAAAGTTACAAATGGCAACGGGCTTCAGCAGCGATGGCGACTCGCTTGGGACCACAGATGCAGAAGGTGATTTCGGTTTGTGACCGTGAAGCCGATATCATCGAATACCTGCGCTTTAAAACCGACACACAACAACGGTTTATTGTGCGCTCGATGCAAAGCCGCTGTATTGAAGAAGATCAGCACAAACTCTATGCGTTTAGTGAGACGCTGCAAAGTGCCGGTGAGCGGATGGTACAGGTGCAACAAAAAGGCGGTCGCAAAGCCAGAGTTGCGCACTGCGATATCCGCTTTGCCCCCATTACCGTGAAGGTTCCGGCGAATAAAACGGGCCAGTCAGTGCCGCTGTTTTATGTGGGTTGTCAGGAGAAAGACATCGCAGATGGCCTCTGTTGGCACCTGCTGACGACTGAGGTAGTCACAACAGCAGAGCAAGCGCAACAAATTCTTGATTACTACGAGCGCCGCTGGCTGATTGAAGACTTCCATAAATCCTGGAAAACGGGCGGTACGCAGGTGGAAGACTTACGGCTGCAAAGCAAAGATAATCTGGAGCGGATGATTGTGATTCTGGCATTTATCGCCACACGTATCCAGCAACTACGTTGTTACGCAGGCCAGGCTGAACAAGCGAAAAAACGGCCTTGCGATAGCCTGTTAAGCCCATTGGCCTGGAAGTTGTTATGGCTAAAGACGGAAAAAAGCCAACCGCCCGAACAAGTCCCCAGTGTGCATTGGGCTTATCTAAGATTAGGAAAACTCGCGGGCTGGAATGACAGCAAACGAAGCGGAATTGT
>NZ_BJBV01000053.1:0-1402 GCF_036245925.1 Shewanella sp. M-Br | reverse complement strand
GCGAGACGACCGTCCGCCCCATGGACGGGGCGGTCGAGCATCCAAGGATGATGGGATGGACACCTCTTGTGAAGTAGGCGTCATTTACGCCATATTGAATTTGCACGTTCAATAACAACAAAAGGTGTCCAAAATGAAAGTTACACTAATAGGAATTGATCTCGCAAAAAATATCTTCCAAGTATGTGGAGTTAATCAAGCAGGCAAGAGTGTTTTTAACCGTTCGATTAAACGTGCTCAGCTCCTGACTTTTCTGCGTACTTACCCTGATGCCACTGTTGCGATGGAAGCCTGCAGTGGCTCTAACTATTGGGGCAGAGAGTTACTTTCTCTCGGGCATGACGTCAAACTGATCCCGCCTCAGCATGTTAAGCCATTTGTCAAAGGCAATAAGAACGATCGCAATGATGCCTTCGCTATCTGTGAGGCAGCGCAGAGACCGAACCTGATTTTCGTTCAGCCGAGAACCTTAGCGCAGGTTGATATCATCATTACCCACAGAATTCGCGAGCGCCGGATCAGAATACGCACTGCACTAACCAATCAAATCAGAGGCTTACTAAGTGAATATGGAATAGCCCTCCCTAAAGGACGTAATCCATTGAATCTTTTGCTGCCGGAATTACTTGAGGATGCCAGTAATCAACTCACTACGATTGCACGCCAATACATGCGTGAGCTGATGGAAGAGTTGCGTGCGATCAACGTTGCAATAGGTTCGCTGGAAAAAGATATCAAACTGCAGGCAAGAACGCACCCGGATGCCAAGCGACTGATGGGTATAAGAGGCGTTGCAGAAATCATTGCCACTGCCGCGGTGTCATTTGCCGGTGATGGCTCTGGCTATCATGGTGCTCGGCATTTTTCTGCAAATTTAGGACTGGTTCCTAAAGAGTTTTCCAGTGGGGGAAAACAAAAATTGGGCGGCATAACCAAACGAGGTAACAGCTATCTGCGGCGGCAACTGATCCAGGGAGCTTGGTCGATTATTCGTTATGCAAGTAAGAGTAATGACAGGATCTCCGTATGGGCCTTAAAGGTGATTGAGCGGCGAGGTAAACAGAAAGCGGCAGTAGCAATTGCAAACAAATTGGCACGGATCATCTGGGCTATGCTGTTTCATCGCAGCGAATATCGGCCTTGTTAATATGTAAAAATCGAGTATTAAACTCACCTCAAAACACGACTACAGATAATGAAGTAACAGGTAATACCGGCCTTTGCAGATGCTGAGAGAGTACAAGGAGCATATGACTCCGAAAGGACGATAAGCAGCAAAGGCGCGGTTCTCATTAAGGCCAGAGAACAAAGATTCTCACAAACAGGTCGGATATACGTACGCAGTATTACTTTCTGTTACTCAAAAAGTGGTTGATCTATTTGAGGTGTCCATATACGGACT
>NZ_BJBV01000052.1:0-1404 GCF_036245925.1 Shewanella sp. M-Br | reverse complement strand
TCTAGAGCATCAGAAACAACGTGATATTGAAAAACAAAACAATCTCGATTTGATAGATGCCTATCGTGAATCATTGATCGATGTTAGGACTTGCTTAATCAATACCAATAATAACAAACCATTCCTATTACCAGACTCGCACAAGTTAGTCGGGCGATATCACTCATATCAAGACGTGTTTAATGGCACCGATAAGAGTTTTGTTGACCTAATTAACGAACATAGCCTACCTAGTGATAAGTACGTATTAGAGCCCGTATCGACACTGACCGTTGATCGTTTACTGGAAGTGGAGGATTAGCATGAAAGGATTTGACGCACACACAGCATCACTGGCAGGTGCAAAATCAGCCCAAGCTCGGAGAACTATGAAAGTGTACAAAGAGCAGCACAGAGCAGCAATGATCGATAAAGCTGAGTCCCTTGTTGCTGACTTTATGGATGGTAAAGCGGTACTTGGGATTAATCTTAGTGATGAAACCAGAGCCAAGATTATCGAAAACGTGCTTACAGAGGTAACAATACAATCTCTAATTGGCGCACTCAAACACCGCGACGAGGTTGATTTGATGATGCTTAAACATGAGCTAACGATCAATCCAGATGCTGGTAATACTATTGAAGGTACTACCTCTACCTCAGATGAAAAGCCCGTGATGTTAACTAATACCGAGTTGATGTCAATGTTGGGTACACGTTACGAGACTAGCAACGCCAAGCCAGAAGAAGATGATGAATTATTTTTTGATTGGTACAAATCACAATCGGGTACTCAGCAAAAATCGATCCTGCAAAAGTATTTTAATAACGATGAAGAAGAGTTAATGAACTTTGCTGGTAGACCTGCTGCATCCGTTATCAAGCAACTTAGGATTAATAATGGCTAATATAACAAACATTACAGGCTCTTACCTAAGTACCGATCTAAAGATCGAAGAAAAGCCATTAGGCCAAATTGTATCGTTGTGCTATCCGTTATCATCTGGACAAGAAAGTTTTGCATCCAATAGTACGCCTATGTTGTTGTTTACCATTTTTAGAAAGTCTGGTACTGCAACACACTATAACGAGTTGATGGATAAGGGACTTGTATCTGCAAACACAATGGCAGAAACAACATTAGCGGTGATTGGTTTACCTATGCCCTCGAACGGTCTTAATGATGCGGTTACAAACCAAATCGACGCAGGTAATAGTAGCTTTATAAATCAGTTAATCTCAGAGGGTTTACTGACATTGGAACAAGCTGGTGGGGCTGCTGCTGTTAATGGTGCGGTTGGAAGTATTAAACAAGAAATCGTATCAAACATCAAAAAGATATCTGGTGCATATAACACTAACTTAGGTGGTTCGAAAACGATATCGGGTACTCGTGGTGTTCATGCGTACCAAGGCACTGAACCG
>NZ_BJBV01000051.1:0-1408 GCF_036245925.1 Shewanella sp. M-Br | reverse complement strand
TGGTTCAGTGCCTTGGTAGGCATGTATACCACGAGTACCCGATATCGTTTTTGATCCACCTAAGTTAGTGTTATATGCACCACTCATTTTCTTAATGTTTGATACGATTTCTTGTTTAATACTACCAACCGCACCATTAACAGCAGCAGCCCCACCAGCTTGTTCCAATGTCAGTAAACCCTCTGAGATTAACTGATTGATAAAACTACTATTACCTGCGTCGATTTGGTTTGTAACCGCATCATTAAGACCGTTCGAGGGCATAGGTAAACCAATCACCGCTAATGTTGTTTCTGCCATAGTATTTGCAGATACCAACCCCTTATCCATCAACTCGTTATAGTGCGTTGCTGTACCCGACTTTCTAAAAATGGTAAACAGCAGCATAGGCGTACTATTGGATGCAAAACTTTCTTGTCCAGATGATAACGGATAGCACAACGATACAATTTGGCCTAATGGCTTTTCTTCAATCTTTGCATCGGTACTTAGGTAAGAGCCTGTAATGTTTGTTATATTAGCCATTATTAATCCTAAGTTGCTTGATAACGGATGCAGCAGGTCTACCAGCAAAGTTAATTAACTCTTCTTCATCGTTATTAAAATACTTTTGCAGGATCGATTTTTGCTGAGTACCCGATTGTGATTTGTACCAATCAAAAAATAATTCATCATCTTCTTCTGGCTTGGCGTTGTTAGTCTCGTAACGTGTACCAAGCATCGACATCAATTCTGTGTTGGTAAGCATTACTGGCTTTTCATCTGAGCCTGAGCCTGATTCACCTTCAATGGTATTACCAGCATCTGGATTGATCGTTAGCTCATGTTTAAGCAACATTAGCTCCACTTCATCTCGATGTTTCAGAGCGCCAATTAGAGATTGTATCGTTACCTCTGTAAGCACGTTTTCGATAATCTTGGCTCTGGTTTCATCATTAAGATTAATCCCAAGTACCGCTTTACCATCCATAAAGTCCGCAACAAGGGACTCAGCTTTATCGATCATTGCTGCTCTGTGCTGCTCTTTGTACACTTTCATAGTTCTGCGAGCTTGGGCTGATTTTGCACCTGCGAGTGATGCGGTATGCGCGTCAAATCCTTTCATGGTTAATCCTCCACTTCCAGTAAACGATCAACGGTCAAGCTCGATACGGGCTCTAGTACATACTTATCACTAAGTAGGCTATGTTCGTTAAGTAGGTCAACAAAACTCTTATCTGTGTTGTTTACAACGTCTTGATATGAGTGGTAACGACCGACTAACTTATGCGAGTCTGGTAATAGGAATGGTTTGTTATTATTGGTATTGATTAAGCAAGTCCTAACATCGATCAATGATTCACGATAGGCATCTATTAAATCGATTTCATGTTGTTTTTCAATCTCACGTTGTTTCTTATGTTCGATG
>NZ_BJBV01000050.1:0-1452 GCF_036245925.1 Shewanella sp. M-Br | reverse complement strand
CAAAATCCAACTGACCCGTTTGGCTGTCATGCAACTGAACTAACTGATGGCGAGCACTGTATAACTATAACTGCGTTCATGCAGTCAACTGCCCCGCTGCCATTGCTGAGCAATTAAGCGGCTAAAAACATCGTATTGCTGACTTAACACTAAGCCATTGCCATATTCGCGCTCTGTCTCCCGTCCGGCATGATCGAACCGGCATTTACACCACCAAAGCGGTTGAAGCGGTGCACCGACAATTTAGGATGTTAACCAAAACAAAGGGCGGTTTTGCTAACGAGAACAGTTTACTCAAACTGCTTTACGCAGATATATTGAAGGCCTCTGAGCACTGGACGCATCCCATCCAAAATTGGAATTTGACGCTGTCACAGCTCTCAATTCATTTTGAGCGACGCTGAGGAAACCATATCGATCTGTGAAATTAGCCTAACACAGAATTATGAACAGACTCTTCGGGCCAGATAAAGTTGATTACACTGATTAAGGTATGTTTATTCGTATATAACAGAATAAAAACCTTCCGAATCTAAAATTAAATCTCCTTGCTCATCAAGCATACCAACCCCATTAAAAATTTGCCCTTCACAATGCGTAACAACTTTTAACAAAAAGTCATAATCAAGACCAGAAAAGCTAGTGGATGACTTCACACCGATAGAAGCATTACATTCAGCTAGATGCTGTTGAATATAATTTTTATTAGTAATTGCATCCGTTTTTATTCTCTTAAAAAAGCTATAGGCACCCAATATAGTTTTAGACACTTGATCGCCGCCGGACACTCTTTTAAACACATGAAAATCAATATGATCACTATTCATTTGTATACGAAATGAAATAGCAGTATCAGTTGGCATTGTCAAAATATCAATTTTCATGTTTTCACCAAGCAATTGCTCCACAACATTTAAAATTTTTATAACATTATCTATTTTACAAAAAATATTACAGCTATCCGATCTTAAATAATTATTCACTGGCATTTATCGTCCTCCTGTCTCAGCTCTTCCACCATGATGGCCAGTTTTCGCATGTATCTTCTCATCAACTAACTGAAGAGTATCCTTACCATGATGATGCCAAGTATAATCACTTATTTTTGGTAACTCATCTTCAATATTGCTTAACTGTTCACTCGTGAAATTATCTCTTAAGAGTAAATTTTCCTTTAACTCAGTTTTTAACTGTTTAGTTGCTTCGCTAAATTGTACATTATCACTCGTTTCAGGTCCTATCATTTCATCAGGAATAACTGCATCGAACATTGATTCAAAAATTGGTTGGGCATTTTCGTCAAAACCAACCCCAGTGATACTGTGAACTTCTCCAGAGAATGCATACTGAGCACCTCTTTTTAGTCTCCCATTATGAAATAGATGAGGGTGTGACTCTTCAGAAATACTGGATCTTTTAAATTTTATTTTTGGTAAATTAGTAGTTGATTTT
>NZ_BJBV01000049.1:0-1457 GCF_036245925.1 Shewanella sp. M-Br | reverse complement strand
GGGATCAATATTACCCATAGGTCGGCTTTCCCAAAAAACATTTTCAAATTCTGAAAAATATGCAGAGTTAGTAAACTCGAATAAACCATGGTCATGGAAGGACTTCCCAGGGGGAGAGAGTTTAACTGTCGGGGATAAAAGAAAAATTAAGCAAGAAGCAATTGCTAAAGAACTTATTCCTGACGTTAAATTTAAAGGGGATACTAAATATCCTGACTTTGAACAAGCAGGTTTAATTGATAAAATAGATTATCTGCCTGAAGAATTATGGGAATCATCTGATTATCAAAAATTTAGATGGTTGGACTCTAGGATAGAAGGAGGGAAGCCAGATGGTTTTACTTGGCATCACTCTGAAATTCCTGGACGTATGGAATTAGTTCCATTCGGTCCACATAACACGATTAATCATAAAGGTGGAAGATCTCCTGGAAATTGGGCTGATGCTAAGCGATAGGTAAAATCATGAAAATTAAAAAAGACTCTATAGTTCAACCACCATTGTTGAGTACAATAAAAGATTTTGAAATGTTTCACAGGGTAACATTACCAAAATCTTTTGTAGATTTCATCAATGTATACAATGGTGCAGTACTCGATGATTTTGTAGTTATGGTTGAAGGGAAAGAAAGATTAGTCGAACGTTTTTTATGTATTATGGATGACCCCCAAATAATACCTCATGTTGGAATATATGATATTAGTGTTGTTATTGCTCAAGTTGAAGAACGATTAACTGATAATGAAGAGTTACTTGGGACTGAAATTATTCCATTTGCAGTTGTTTTTGGTGGTGACTTTTTATGCCTTGATTTTAGAAATCAGACGAGTGAGCCATCAATTATTCTTTGGGATCATAATGAATCAGATGAACTTGAACCCGTGACTTATTTTGTAGCTTCATCTTTTAGTAAGTTTTTTGCACTGATGTGATGTGCACCTTAGCGCCTGAGTTTGCAGTATTATTTCAAACTTAAAACTTAAAACTTAAAACTTAAAACTGACAGTGGCATGGGAAAGTTTAATATTTCCTATGCGACTAGATTTAAATAAAACTGAAACTCATAGGTTATTTGGCAACAGTGGATAACTCGTTATCAGTATCGAGGCTGTTCATAATTCTGTGTCAGGTTAATCCCGAATTCAACCCCGAAGTGCGACACTCGCTAATTAAGCCACTAGTTTGTTAAACACTACCGCTGGCAGCTTAAATTTCAAACATTTCTTAGTTCTGTGGTTGTCCTTGGCAGCGTTTAATCTCGCGATATACGCTGAAGCGATGACAATGAATGCATTTGGCAATGATGGCTATCGAAAAGCCCTGTTTTAACAGAACTGAATGCCAAGTGGTATTGGCACCGCAAAGGCACAAGTCCATTCCCTCTGGCAAGACAACTGGCACCTTGCCCATCACTATTGTTCTGGTCTAATCCCATCGGACACTTAATTTTGAGACA
>NZ_BJBV01000048.1:0-1808 GCF_036245925.1 Shewanella sp. M-Br | reverse complement strand
GGGGGCGTCTTGGAGAATCCAAGGAGGATAGGACGAGCAGTCCTCCTTGGTCGGGTGTGGGGTGAAGCCCCACGACTTTGACTTACCTCGGACGTAAGGCCGCAATTGCTAACATACTCACAGCGATAACCTTGCCAATTCAACACCAAACAAACCAGCACTATTATCGGGTGTGGGGTGAAGCCCCTTGATTCACCTCGGCCGTAAGGCCACAAAGCCAAAAACTACGTAGCAAGTGCGAAATGTGGCGCAAAGAAAATCACGACAGGTACAAACTCCAATGCACAAATCTGCCACAGCAACCGCAAGGCCAGCGTGAGTGACCATAGCTGGACTCACACATTTATAAATCAAGAAGGCCAACGCCCCGCAGCATGGTTGGCGGGGATTGGTATTTTGTGGCATAAGCGGTGAATTAAAGCCAGATAAGAGCTGCCGCTCCTGTTTGTCGTCTGTCGATTGAATACATCAAACAGGCGGCTTTACTGACATTGCTATTTTACTTCCAACCGATTATTTACCGAGTGCACACCAGAGGTTGCTGCCGTCACCCGTTCAGCTTGGTCTTTCTGAGCTTGGCTATTTACATTGCCGGAAATGGTGACATCGCCCTTGCGGGTTTCTATCTGAATATCTAAATTTTGTAGCTGCTGATCAGCGATCAACGCAGTATTAACTGCTGTGGCAATTTTAATATCATCACCAGTACCATCCTCGGTTGTTACAGTTAAGTCTGGTGTACCTGTTTGAGTATTCACATTGCCACTATCACAACCGTTAAGCAGCAAACTACCAACGAGTACAACACCAGCGGTAACGAACGTAAGTTTCATGGTTTGCATTATAAGCTCCTTCACACTGCAAAAAGTGCAGGGTAATAACCATAATGCAATAACACCAGTTTGAGCTCTGTGCGCTGGCAGACATACAAATCGATCTAGGGCGAGATCACTTGTTAGACTCTTGATTAAGCGTCAGGTGTGAAGCCCCACGACTTTGATTCACCTCGGCCATTAGGCCGCAAAGCCAAAATCTACACAATAACCCAAAGATAACCCACTAATTGCTAGCACACAGATTTTGCTGAATCTTCCAGCGGCGTTGCATCACAGGGATCGAGAATCCATAGCAAAGCACCACGATTAGAGGCTGAATTTGAAAGCTCAGCTCGGGCCAGAGCATGAAAGCTGCCACACAGGCTAAGGTGCGCACTATCGCATGCACTATGGCCACCTTTTGCGCAGCTAAAACACCGTGGACTAACCACATTAAACCTGTTTGCACCGCAAGGGCAAAAGGCAAAGCCAGATAATTTTCCATAAAAAAGGGAATACTGATGCTAAAGGTTAAAAAACTCATCCCCATCGCAGCGAGAAACACAGTCTCAAACCAATTACGCTCAGCGCTTTTCTTAAACGAGATATTCTCGCCTGTCAGCCGCGAAATACCCATGGCAAGGTAGATAATAGAACCAGTACCGATAAAGACCGCCATCACCAACTGCGAAGGAGGTAATACAAAGCTCAATAAAAACAGTAAGCTCCACACAATCATGCCGGATAAGGGCATAGCTAAAGCACGTTGTTGACGGTATTCGATTAATTGTTGGTCCAGTGATTTATGTTGCATGATTAAGCCTCCTTGTTTAGATGACTTAAGTATCTGCGTAAAATGTCCATTACAGCAGTGTGAGTTGTCAGCAATCTAGGATGACAAATGTCACTTCCTTCATCAAAGCCCTAAAATACCGAGAAAAATGATTATCCATGGCTGAATTTACTTGGTATTAGGTTGAAAAAAGCGACGAT
>NZ_BJBV01000047.1:0-1954 GCF_036245925.1 Shewanella sp. M-Br | reverse complement strand
TTGTGTACGCCCAGCATGGGCATGAACTAATGAGGTGAAAGTCCTCTGTAGGAAGGTCACCGTTCAATAACATGCTGTTATTAAACGTTAACTACTAGCGAATGGCAAGGGCTTATCCGCGAGGATTGGTCTGAAGGAAGCCGCTAGCAAATTTGCGAGCTGATGAACAAGAACATCATATGAGGCGTAGGCTAGAGGTGAGTTGGCACAAGACGACGAAACCACGTGATCTAATGGCCACCGTAAAGGATGCAGCAGTGCAAAGAAAGTTCATGTTCTTATCTGGGGAGATCTGCTTAACACGCGATCGGTCAATAACCAGTAAGGCTCTGGTCTATTAAGTGCCTTGGCTTTTCAATCTCATCGACTGAAAAGAGCGAACCAGATGAAAACCGATAGCGCATGACGGGGTAACTCGGTATGTGATTAAGCAGAAGTCAGCAGACGGCATAGTAGCCCAACGCCCATCGTAATGGTTGGGATATGGTGAAGGCCTGAACATTTAGAAGAAGGAGGAGTCTTGTCAAACTTGTCGATACCCACTACGTCGCCAGACGATTACTATCGGCAGCGTATTGATATGCAACCGGCCTTCAACAGCGATTTATTCCAACAACTACTCGAACCTGAAAATCTACACCGAGCTTGGCGTCAAGTTAAAGCCAATAAAGGCGCGGCTGGCATCGATGGCATGACTATCGAAGCCTTCCCGCTTTGGATGCAACAAGGCGGTTGGCAACGGTGTAAATCTCTACTGGAACGAGGTGAATATAACCCTTCAGCAGTCAGACGCGTAGAGATCGACAAACCCGATGGCGGTAAACGCAAACTGGGTATCCCTAACGTCATTGATCGTGTGATACAGCAAGCTATTGCTCAAATTCTCACGCCGTTGTTTGACCCTTTCTTCTCGGCTAATAGCTTCGGCTTTAGACCGAATAGGAATGCCAAACAAGCGGTCTTGCAAGTCAGAGATATCATCAAACAGAAGCGCAAATTTGCCGTCGATGTTG
The DNA here is from genome assembly GCF_036245925.1 of Shewanella sp. M-Br. NCBI lineage: Bacteria > Pseudomonadati > Pseudomonadota > Gammaproteobacteria > Alteromonadales > Shewanellaceae > Shewanella > Shewanella sp. M-Br. The sequence continues at coordinate 941 of NZ_BJBV01000047.1, read as the reverse complement.
ATCTGTCCAAGTTCTTTGATCGAGTAAATCACGACCTGTTGATGACTCAATTGAGGATCAAGGTACAGGATAAGCGTCTGCTGGCGCTTATTGGTAAATACCTGCGAGCTGGTGTGATGGTCAGCGACCAATTTGAAGCAAGCTTCGAAGGCGTGCCTCAAGGCGGCCCACTCTCGCCATTACTCTCTAACATTATGTTGGACAGTCTTGATAAAGAGCTGGAAAGCCGAGGGCACAAATTCGCCCGCTACGCGGACGACTTTATCATTTTGGTAAAGTCTATTCGAGCGGGAGAGCGGGTACTCAAGAGTATTACTCGCTACCTTGCCACTAAGCTAAAACTGGTTGTTAATGAACAGAAAAGCCAAGTGGTAGAGGTAGGTCAAAGCAAGTTCCTCGGTTTTACCTTTAACCGCGGGAAGATCCAGTGGCATGCTAAAACATTACACATTTTTAAACAAAAGATGAAACGCCTGACGAACCGAAATTGGGGCGTTAGCATGGGATATCAATTGTTTAAAGTACGGCAATACATGCAAGGCTGGATCAACTACTTTGGCATAGCCAACGCTTATCAAGGGTGTGTCGATTTAGACCATTGGATCCGTCGTCGAGTGCGTATGTGCTACTGGCGTCAGTGGCGAAAACCGCGGACTAAGGTACAAAACTTACTTAAACGTGGCGTCAGGATCCAAGCTGCCGTTGCTTGTGGGATCACAAGTAAAGGCCCATGGCGGAGCTCGAAAACACCAGGAATACAGCAAGCGCTGAGTAATGAGTATCTTAAGAAAGCAGGATTGTATTCACTGAGAGATGGATGGATCGCGGTTCACTATCCGAACCAGAAAACAGGTTAGGCGTTCTAAATGAACCGCCCTGTGCGGAGCCGCATGCAGGGTGGTGTGGGGGCTGGAGGCTAGATACCTCCGGCTACCCGATTA
>NZ_BJBV01000046.1:0-2763 GCF_036245925.1 Shewanella sp. M-Br | reverse complement strand
CGAACGCAAATGCCCTGCGGCAACTCCGATGGTAGGGTGAACTTCTGTAGCCTCGGTGTGTGGGCTGTTAATCCTAAAAGACTTATGAATGTCCTATCTTTTGTTAGTGGCTTCGTGCTTATTCGAAAATCGCTAACGTTGCCGATGGTACATCCTGTACCCCGAAAGCTACGCAGACGTCCTGTCTGCATCACGCGATTTTCTTCAACGCCCTTCAGCAACTTCGCTGAGGAAGGTGAACTTCTGTGGTCCCAGTGTTGGCTGTTAATCCTAAAAGAGTTGTGTCTGTCCCATCTTTCTTCATTTCCTACTTAAGTCTCTTGTGATTTATCTAGCCAGTGTAAGTATACAGTTGTATTTAAATCATATGGTTTCGAGAAATTTTCATCCTGTAATTATGTGCGTTTTCCGCTGTGGTATATTCGAAGTAAAACTGATAACTTATATAAAATACAATCAGTTAATAATGCGCCTTTTGGCTGTTCTAACGAAAAATCACGCATGTGCTCTACTAAACTGATGGCTTTAATCAAACTTAACAACTTCATGAGAGATGATTAGTTTAAATATCCAACGTACAATCATCTTAACCTTGAGAGAGATGTGAAATGTACTTAAAAAAGATAGAGTTAGAGAACATTAAAACCTTTAAACGTTTTGCCTTCGAACTTGAGCAGAATGAAGACCCTGCTGGTTGGCATGTCATTTTAGGGAATAATGGTGCCGGGAAATCAACGTTCATTAGAGCAGCAGCGGTTGGTTTAATGGGACCTCAAGAAGCTATCAAATCTCGACATGCATTTTCTGAGTGGGTAAATAAGGGGGCCGAAAGTGCCTTAATCCGTATGGAGCTAATCCAAGATAGAGCTCGAGATAGTTGGGCGCAGAAAGGTAAACAACAGGCTGATAACCTTTCTTATACTCTAAAAATCACTAATGAGGGTAGTTTTACTACACACTCTAGAATAACTCCAAACAGGCATGTATGGAGTGGAAAGAAGGGATGGTTTTCAGTTTCATATGGTCCATTTAGACGATTTTCTGGAGGGAATAGTGAGTATCAGAAGCTATTTTATTCTTCCCCATTATTAGCCAGACATTTATCTGTATTTGGTGAAGATGTCGCACTCTCGGAAACATTAGAATGGTTAAAAGAATTGCGTTTTAAGGAGTTGGAGAAACCCAATTCAATCGAAGCTAGTTTACTAAAAAGAATCAAAAACTTTATCAACCAAGACGATTTTCTTCCTAATAGGGTTAAATTCAAGGGGGTTTCTTCTGATGGGATTGAATTTATCGATAGCAATGAAACACAAGTAAACATCGAATCATTAAGTGATGGCTATCGCTCAGTGCTAAGTATGACTCTAGAGCTGATTCGTCAAATGGTTGATTGCTATGAAACAGACAATATTTTTGGCTCTGAAGGGACCTCTATCGAATATCCTGGTGTAGTTTTCATTGATGAAGTTGATGTTCATTTGCATCCAATATGGCAGCGAAAAATTGGTAAATGGTTTACTGCGCACTTCCCTAGAATTCAGTTCATCGTTTCGACACATAGTCCTTTAGTATGTCAGAGTGCTGTTTCTGGTTCGATCTGGAAGCTACCCAATTTCATTGAGAATCAAAAAGGCTATCGCGTGAGAGGTATCGAGCTTGATCGGCTTTTATATGGAAACATATTGGAAGCCTTGAGCTCTGATGTATTTGGTGTCGGTATTGAACGTTCGGATGAGGCACAGGAATTGTTAAAGCAATTAGCTGAACTCAATATAAAATCTCAGTTTGGTGTAAATTTAACTGAGGATGAAGTTGCTAAAAAGCAACGAATTCAACGTATATTTGGAACTAATGTGTAGGCAAGAAAAATGATTGAAATTCCGCAAACACAGTTAGCTCAAGCTGCTTCAACTTACTTGGCTAACAAGCAAGCTGAAATCGATGCTTTGCAAGATTATGCACAACAAGTTGAGAAAGGAAAAGCACTATGGTCTAGTAAAACTGGAGCCAATTTTGAAACGGTTAAATCTACACTTACCTCAATGTGTGTAGGCAGCAAGAGATGTAATTATTGTGAAGACTCTGCAGCGGATGAAGTCGAGCATGTGAAACCGAAGGACCTTTTTCCAGAAAATACGTTTAGTTGGGAAAATTATTTATACGCGTGCGGGCCATGCAATGGACCTAAAAACAATTTTTTCGCTGTTATCGACCAAAACAATCAAGTGTTGGAGTTAGCTAGGAAAAAAAATGACCCCGTGGTACGTCCACAAACCGGAATTGATGCTTTTATTAATCCGAGGAATGAGAACCCACTTTCATTTATGGTTCTCGAACTAAGCACAATGTATTTTGTACCCATTCCAGGGATTGGAGTTATCGAACAGAGAAAGGCTGTATATACGATTGATAAGCTGAGATTAAACACTAGAGATTACTTGGTCAAAGCAAGAACAGAAGCATACGAGGCTTATCTCAATGCTATGAAGGCATTTGTTCTAGATAAAACATCGAATAAAACACAAGCAGAGCTTCAAAATAGTTTAAGCAAGTTTAAAACTAAGCAACATCCAACTGTGTGGGCAGAAATGAAAAGGCAGTACCAATCTATACCTGAGATAGCTGAATTAATAGCACAAGCTCCAGAGCTGTTAGGTGCTTAAGGGCTAGGCCGCGGAAAGATCGGACAGTAGCTACAGAAGTTCACCTTCCCCTGCGAAGTTGCCGCGGGGCGTTGGAATAAGTTGCGTGAGTCCGGTC
>NZ_BJBV01000045.1:0-3139 GCF_036245925.1 Shewanella sp. M-Br | reverse complement strand
GTTTATTACCGTGTCCATCGCTGGACCACGTTAATAATAATTCGGAAAGCTGATTTGCTTTGTTTGAGTTCACACTTCATCAAGTGTCGATATTCTGTCTAAGGCTGTGTATAAAACCCATCTGGGTTGTATGGTTAAGCCTCTCGAGTCATTAGTACATGTTAGCTCAACGCCTCACAACGCTTACACACCATGCCTATCAACGTCCTAGTCTCGAACGGCTCTTTAGAGGAATTAAATTCCTAGGGATGACTCATCTTAGGGCTCGCTTCCCGCTTAGATGCTTTCAGCGGTTATCGATTCCGAACGTAGCTACCGGGCAATGCCATTGGCATGACAACCCGAACACCAGCGGTTCGTCCACTCCGGTCCTCTCGTACTAGGAGCAGCTCCCTTCAATCATCCAACGCCCACGGCAGATAGGGACCGAACTGTCTCACGACGTTCTGAACCCAGCTCGCGTACCACTTTAAATGGCGAACAGCCATACCCTTGGGACCGACTTCAGCCCCAGGATGTGATGAGCCGACATCGAGGTGCCAAACACCGCCGTCGATATGAACTCTTGGGCGGTATCAGCCTGTTATCCCCGGAGTACCTTTTATCCGTTGAGCGATGGCCCTTCCATTCAGAACCACCGGATCACTATGACCTACTTTCGTACCTGCTCGACGTGTATGTCTCGCAGTTAAGCTGGCTTATGCCATTGCACTAACCGTACGATGTCCGACCGTACTTAGCCAACCTTCGTGCTCCTCCGTTACTCTTTGGGAGGAGACCGCCCCAGTCAAACTACCCACCAGGCACTGTCCCTAATCCCGATAAGGGACCTAGGTTAGAACATCAAAACTACAAGGGTGGTATTTCAAGGACGACTCCATCATGACTAGCGTCACAACTTCAAAGTCTCCCACCTATCCTACACATGTAGGTTCAATGTTCAGTGCCAAGCTATAGTAAAGGTTCACGGGGTCTTTCCGTCTAGCCGCGGGTATACGGCATCTTCACCGCAATTTCAACTTCACTGAGTCTCGGCTGGAGACAGCGTGGCCATCATTACGCCATTCGTGCAGGTCGGAACTTACCCGACAAGGAATTTCGCTACCTTAGGACCGTTATAGTTACGGCCGCCGTTTACCGGGGCTTCGATCATGAGCTTCTCTTGCGATAACCCAATCAATTAACCTTCCGGCACCGGGCAGGCGTCACACCGTATACTTCCTCTTGCGAGTTTGCACAGTGCTGTGTTTTTGATAAACAGTTGCAGCCACCTGGTATCTGCGACTCCCGTCAGCTTAGAGAGCAAGTCTCATCACCAACAGGAGCGTACCTTCTCCCGAAGTTACGGTACCATTTTGCCTAGTTCCTTCAGCCGAGTTCTCTCAAGCGCCTTGGTATTCTCTACCCGACCACCTGTGTCGGTTTGGGGTACGATTCCCACTAACCTGAAGCTTAGAAGATTTTCCTGGAAGCATGGCATCAACTACTTCAGTCCCTTAGGACCTCGTCATCAGCTCTCAGTGTGTACATTTAAGTACGTGTCCCCGGATTTGCCTAAGAACACCACCTACCACCTTAAACGCGGACTACCAACGCCGCGCTAGCCTAGCCTTCTCCGTCTCTCCATCGCAGTTAGCGGAAGTACAGAAATATTAATCTGTTTCCCATCGATTACGCCTTTCGGCCTCACCTTAGGGGTCGACTCACCCTGCCCCGATTAACGTTGGACAGGAACCCTTGGTCTTTCGGCGAGGGGGTTTTTCACCCCCTTTATCGTTACTCATGTCAGCATTCGCACTTCTGATACCTCCAGCGTGGGTTACCCCTTCACCTTCAACGGCTTACAGAACGCTCCTCTACCGCGCACAGTAAACTGTGCACCCGTAGCTTCGGTGACTAGCTTAGCCCCGTTACATCTTCCGCGCAGGCCGACTCGACTAGTGAGCTATTACGCTTTCTTTAAATGATGGCTGCTTCTAAGCCAACATCCTAGCTGTCTAAGCCTTCCCACATCGTTTCCCACTTAGCTAGTACTTTGGGACCTTAGCTGACGGTCTGGGTTGTTTCCCTTTTGACGACGGACGTTAGCACCCGCCGTCTGTCTCCCGAGTAGTACTCATTGGTATTCGGAGTTTGCAAAGGGTTGGTAAGTCGGGATGACCCCCTAGCCTTAACAGTGCTCTACCCCCAATGGTATTCGCTCGAGGCGCTACCTAAATAGCTTTCGAGGAGAACCAGATATCTCCCGGTTTGATTGGCCTTTCACCCCCAGCCACAAGTCATCCGCTAATTTTTCAACATTAGTCGGTTCGGTCCTCCAGTTGATGTTACTCAACCTTCAACCTGCCCATGGCTAGATCACCGGGTTTCGGGTCTACACCTTGCAACTAAACGCGCAGTTAACACTCGGTTTCCCTACGGCTCCGCTATTCGCTTAACCTCGCTACAAAATGTAAGTCGCTGACCCATTATACAAAAGGTACGCAGTCACGGTCTCAAGAACCGCTCCCACTGCTTGTACGTATACGGTTTCAGGTTCTATTTCACTCCCCTCACAGGGGTTCTTTTCGCCTTTCCCTCACGGTACTGGTTCACTATCGGTCAGTCAGGAGTATTTAGCCTTGGAGGATGGTCCCCCCATATTCAAACAGGATGTCACGTGTCCCGCCTTACTCGTTTTCATCAATGGTTAGTTTTCATGTACGGGGCTATCACCCTGTGCCGCTGCGCTTTCCAACGCATTCCACTAACACCCCACTGACTTAAGGGCTAATCCCCGTTCGCTCGCCGCTACTAGGGGAATCTCGGTTGATTTCTTTTCCTAAGGGTACTTAGATGTTTCAGTTCCCCTCGTTCGCCTCGCAACACTATGTATTCATGTTGCGATAACAGCTTATGCTGCTGGGTTCCCCCATTCGGACATCGTTAGCTCAAATGCTTGTTACTAGCTCGCCAACGCTTTTCGCAAGTTACTACGTCCTTCATCGCCTCTGACTGCCAAGGCATCCACCGTATACGCTTAGTCGCTTAACCATACAACCCAAATGAGTTTCACTCATCTGCGCCGCATTGCGACCAGCTTGGTTTTACTTGTCTCACTTCTGACCAAAGAAGTGGACGCGCCTTAGACGTAAACTAT
>NZ_BJBV01000044.1:0-3713 GCF_036245925.1 Shewanella sp. M-Br | reverse complement strand
TACTATTGCATCGTAATACCACGACTAGGCAGTTGATTACGACGATCACTATTTCTAGTATCAAACCCACTATTTAAAACACTGCCATAGTTATTATTGTTGTTTACGACGGTATTAGTTGGCGCAATGATGTTTGCTTGATGTGCTTTGTTGGCTAGTTCACGTTGTCTTTCTTTAGCTTCAACAGACTTAGATGCATATTCCGCTAGTGTCGCATCAGCAGGGATACCACTTTGTATGTTTACCATCTGCCTAAAGCTAGTTTTTTCCTCAACTGCACGACCTATCGATTTTGGATTATCAATAACATCTTTTACTGATAGCTCAAGCGCGTCTAAAGTAACATCCACTATATCGGTTGCAGTCAACGCAATAGCAGCAGGGGCACCAACACCAGTAGCAGCTACAGCAAGTCTTTTCCCTATGTAAACCAACGCGCGTTTAAACATTGATTGCTCTAATTTACCGTCCACCGCATCCACAGCATTAGCAACAGCTTTAAACTTGGTTGGATTACCTGTTTTATTCTCGGGTACATCTATTGCAGGTTTTTTATCAACACTAGCGCTTGGGTGTAAATCAGGTTTTTTATCAGGGCTTGCACCAATAGCAGGTTTTTTATCAGTGCCAATAGCAGGTTTTTTATCAGCACTAGCGGTTGGGTGTAAATCAGGTTTTTTGGCAGTCTTTAGTGATTGTGGCTTCATGAAATCAGGCAGTTTATCAAACATTGATTTCATGTTTTGTATAACGGTATCAACCATCGAACTGATATTAGTAGTGATTTTACCTATGCTATCTTTTAGTCCAACAAACAAACCACCAAGTTTATCCTTAAACATTACAATCGAACCTAGTACACCACTGATAATCCCACCAGCACCTAATAACTTGCTGATTACACCAAAACTAGGTAATAAATCCTTTAATTTAAACAACATGTTAAGGCGCATCATATCGTGTATACCATCAACTTTGTCGTATAGCTTTTTTTGCTGGTGGTCTACTTTGTGCTCACGAAATCTCAACTTTGTATCGCGTATTTTTTCTGTCTTGGAAATCTTCTGAAACATACTAGTGGAGTTGGTAACAGTCTCTTTTGAGTTGGTGATAGTGTTAGTGTTAGTAATAGTGGGCTCGCGCTCAAACATTGATTTACCAATACGTCCAGCAGTAACAACACCAGACGCAACGGTCTTTAATGCCTCTTTGCCCTCGTTAAAGAATGGAACAATCTCAGTGCCTAGTTGATTAATAACGTTACTACTGGCGTGTGCTGATGCTTCCACAATCGATTTACCAACAGCAGCACCAACGTCTCTAATAGTTGGTTCACGTTTAAATTTACCACTATCTGGGCTTGAGCCTGAGCCTTTTGGCATTGGTTTAGATTGAGATTGAGATTGCACAACGTTATTTGTCACATTGTTGGTAATCGTATCGACCTGTTTAACTTTGTCGGGATTGTCTTTCGAGAATCTAATAATTTCCGATTGCTGGCTCAGTATTTGTTCGATTTTCTTTAGCCTGTTTAATTGCTTTTCGCTTAGTTCAGCAACAAGTACCAACCCCTCTACTGCATCATCAATGTTTGTGTTTGTGTCCATAAAATAATTCCTTGTATGTAATACTGTTATTTACATGATTTGTATTTAGTATTTGATAAATAAGGGTATTACATACAAGGAATTGAAAATGAAATACCTAAACACATTGGTCAATGAAAGCGTCGATAACACAAATTCTAGAGACCATTTAATTGCAGTGAGCAAAAAAACATCATCAAAACTATTATCAAAACTGACTAATATTCAACCAACAAAACAGCCAGTAGCAACGGTATACGGATACGGATACTCAACAGATAAAGACATCTTTATTGATCATTCATTAGCGGTTGTTGATATTGCTAACGAGTTCAATAGTAATTTGACCTATAAACAGCATGATCGATTTAGTATTGGTAAAATCGTTTATGAGGTACTGGTGATCGATTTTAGTGCAACACAACTCAGTGGATTGGACGCAATAAACAACTGCTTAGAAGGTAAGCTAAGGATTGTTACCGATGCACCAACAACAGCCGTAATACAAGATTCTAAGTTCACTATCGGTAGGTGGCGCTGTCCAGTAGGTGCGAGACTTATCAAACTGGATAGCTCTATGGAGTTGCTGGAAGACCTAGATCGATCAGGTATAGATAGCATTGGGTTGGTTGATGATACGATTTCTCAAGTCGTTTCAGAGAGCATTAATAGCGACATCATTTGCAAATTAATCACCATTGCTAAAAAAACTAGTATCAATTTGGTCAATCCCGACACTACATATTATAAGGGACGAGAGTTGATTATTAAACTTGGTGAGATGGTTGCTGGTATCAAAACGAGTACAACAGCAGTCCCTAACTTTGTGCTGTGCACAGCAGCAGTGGAGTCGATGATACGGGCTAGTGGACAAGTGACTGGTAACACAATAGATGGTCTTAATCTGGATATCGTCTGTGATACTAAAACACCGATGGATTACATGCTGGTGGGATGTGCTGGTAAAACCAAATTAGACTTAAGCAGCTTGTACTTTAGTCCATTTATCATCCCCGACGAACTAGGTGATGATTCTGGTGCAGACGGAATGGAAATGGTGTTTACTAGGGATGTTAAATCAATGACCCCATCTTATGGGACGATGGTTAGATATGCTCTTACAGTGGCCGAGCCAAACGCTGATGGTGTTATCAATGTTGATTGGGCTAACCATGCCAACAATAGTAAATTAACAATATTAGCCAAAGTGATTTTATAATTTTATGATAAAAAAGAACCCGATAGCTTAAATGTTATCGGGTTCTTTTTTATCTTTTTGCACTCAAAAATGCCTCTAATTTTACAACAGCTTGCGCTAGTTCAGCGTTAGATTTGCTAACGTCGTATAGTACAGATTCTAGTCTAGAATTGAGTTTATCTTGATTCATATTGATGTTCTCCTGCCTACTTTTAAATTGCTCTGTCGAGTTATACCGATTGGTCAGCTCGATGATACTGGTCTTGTTTTCACTAATAGCAGTTGTATTTGCTGTTGTAGCCAAAGACATATTCCCACAAAACAATATTACCGAACACAACCCACAAAACAGCCCGATAATCTCGGGTATAGTCAGTTTTTTACTTACTTCCACTTGCGCCCCACTTTCGACCATAGGTCAATTTACTAAAAAAACTGTATCCCTATACTGGGATTTAATTCATTGTGTTATATAACTTTTTCCAATCATCGATAGCACTGTTATTATTTGATTTGCTTGAGATTCGATTCAATTCATTTTGATAATTGTTCGATTCTATTTCGTCAAATAGCTGTGTCGTAGGTGGTAAAATCTCTTTAACCGATACCTCAAACTCAATGATGTTGGCGTCACCTGCCGTACCAGCCAAAGTACCGTATACACCATCAGCCCCTTTGGTTATTCGTACACCTGCTATCTGTGCAATACCAGTACCAAACTTTGGCGTATACCTAACGTTGTGATTCGTTTTGTTTTTGATGATTTCCCGAACAGACACAAATGGTGGTGATTCGTGAGTAATCATCCCATTAGTCGATCCACTAAAAGTTGGTACAGATGCTTTGGTAAACGTATGGATTATTGAAGCAATCTCTTTTAACTCAGCTATCGTTTTAGGGTAAAAGCGGTAGTTGAAAATGAAACTACG
>NZ_BJBV01000043.1:0-16391 GCF_036245925.1 Shewanella sp. M-Br | reverse complement strand
ATCGCCGTCTTCGGTGACGGTGCCAGCATCGCTGTCGCCGTTACCGACCGTGATGTCAGCGGGATCGTCGACAGGATTAACATTAATGGTTAAGGTCGCCGTTGAACCGGTGTTAGTGGTGTAGGTGATGACTGGTACTTGGCCATTCCAGTTGGCATTGGGTGTGAAGGTGTAAGAGCCATCGGCATTGATGACTAAGTCGCCGCCTTCAAGTTCAACTGTGGTGCCTGCGGCCACCGTATCGCCGTTCACGGTGAAGCTAACGACCGATAAGGTGTTATCCACATCGCTGTCATTGGTGAGCACGTTACCGGTGGCAACGGTATCTTCATCAATGGTATTGGTGTCGTTGGCTAACACAGAAGCATCATCAACCGGGGTAACATTAATGGTTAATGTGGCCGTTGAACCAGTGTTAGTGGTGTAGGTAATGACAGGTACTTGGCCATTCCAGTTTGCATTCGGCGTGAAGGTGTAAGAACCATCGGCATTGATGACTAAGCTGCCACCTTCTAGGGAAACAGTGGTGCCTGCGGTAACGGTATCGCCATTCATAGTGAAGCTGACAACGGACAGGGTGCTGTCGATATCGGAATCATTATCAAGCACATTGCCTGTAGCTACAGTGTCTTCTGCAACTGTGGCGCTGTCATTTGCAAGGATGGAAGGATCATCGACAGGGCTGATATTAATGGTTAGCGTTGCAGTTGAGCCCGTGTTGGTCGTGTAGGTGATGACAGGTACTTGGCCATTCCAGTTTGCATTCGGTGTGAAGGTGTAAGAGCCGTCGGTATTTAAAACTAAAACACCGCCTTCGAGAGTCACTTCTGTGCCTGCTGCGTAGGTGGTACCGCTGATTTCGAAGCTCACAACACTTAGAGTGGAATCCACATCAGTGTCGTTATCGAGCACATTGCCAGTCGCTACAGTATCTTCATTGGAAGTGTTGCTGTCATTAGCAAGTGCTGAAGGTGAGTCTGCTGCAATGGTGAATTGTGGAATATTAACCGTCGTTCCAGTCAGTGCTTGGCCGCTTGTTGAGTAGCCTGAAGCTGCAATGGTTTCTGTGCCGCTACGGGCTAGAGTGACATAGCCCGAGTTACCATCACTGCCTGGTGTGTTACCTGCTGCGGTTTCTGGTAGGTTCTGAGTTGGGTCTTCACCGGATGCAATAAGATCTTGTAATGCTTGAATTTCATCTAGGGCTGCTTCGTTAGCCGTGCCAGAGGCTGCTGCAGTAGTTTCGCTGGGCGCGACTTCATTTGATAGCTTAGTGCCATCATCGAAGGTAATTTCATAGGTTGCGTTTTCGCCAATATGGAGCACAGCACCTTTAGGGAGTTGTTCGCCATCCTTAGCGGGTTGATTTGAACCATCAACTTCGACATTGATTTGCCCTTTTACTAACTTAAGCAAACCTTTCTTTGATGTAATTACCGATCCCATAGTAAGCTCCCAACAGCCAAAGTGTGTTAATCCATAGACGCACAAGTCCAACAAATATGTCGCACTGTGATACAAGTGGTGGAATTTTAGCTAACGAAACGACTTAAGTCAATTTTTTGACGCGCTTGTGTCGCCTGTTCTTATGCGGTTTTACGGATCTTAATACGCAAAAGTGACAATTTTTAGACCTGTAACTAGATGTAGTAGCTATATCTATAAAAAGGGCCGTATTTAGTACTTTTTAACTCTAAGATTAAGCATAGTTATAAGAAATTAATCTGGATTGGGAGAGTGGTTTTTACGGAAAAGAAGCGACACGATCTAGTTTTTAACATTTTTGGCAAGTTAAGTGGGTTTTAATATGCCAGCATTGGCAAGTGCCGTGATCTTTCGTTACTCAAATCACGGCGACTAGGTTGCAGGCATTGTAGAACTACAGATTAACCGCCTGACGATAACTTTGATTTGCGTTACCTTGTTCACCTAACTGTTCTTGAATCCGTGCAAGCGCCAACCAAGAGGCTTTTGTAGGTTCGAGTCGGCAAACATTTTGCCAGCAGGTTCTGGCTTCTTTCATATCCCTTGTTTGCTGATAAAGTTTAGCTAAGCACATCTGGTAGTCGGCATTATTCTCATGGGTGATTTCATGCTTGAGTAACTGCTTACGGATTTCTGTATCTTGGGCTGTCGTTATTTCTGGAATGACTTCTAAAAGTGCAGATTCAGGAGCAGTGCGTAATTTTTTTGCGAGTAGTTTCAGCGCTTGGTCTTTGCGATTAAAGCGGCATAAACCCACAGCATAAATCGCCAAAAACTCAGACTGATTGCGCTCACTGCGAGATAACCACTGCCAGCATTGTTCTAAGGCTTCTTCGCCTTTAATGGTTGCGGCTTTGAGTAAAGCGCAGTGAGTGATTACATTGAGTTCATTTAGCAGGGTGTCATCTAGGATCTGGCGCTTCTTCAAAATAGGTAACAATAGCTTCAGCGCATCCCAATCCTCTTGTGCTCGATATAACTCGAGGGCGAGTTTGAGTACCGGTGCTTTGCTCTTACTTGTGGGGGCTAATTTATCGAGCTCGGCGCGGGCTAAAGCTAACTCTCCTTGTTTTAACAGATATCGAGTACGCGTGGTTGCGACGGCATTCGCGGCCAGCGGTTGTGTTGCAGCACGGTCAAGATATTGATCACGCTCTGCTATTTTCTGTTGATATTGGGCAGCACGAGCTGCTGCAAGTAAATTAAGTGCAGGGAGTTCGCCATTGTCGGCGCCTTTTATCATAGCGCGTTCCGCTGCTGGCCAATCTTCTTCTGCCAGAGCCAGTGCACCCATTAAGGTATGCTTTTTCGCGGAGCGACGGCGCCAGTGGCGAGGAATAAAACGGCTACGCAGCATGAGATTAATGGCACTAATCACCAACCATTCTAGTACTTGGAACATGGCATAAAATACAATTAAGGCAATGATCCCAAAAACTAAACTGGTCTCAACCTGGTAGTCACCTGCCGCAATGTATACATAACCTGTGTTGCCCACCAACCAAGGGCTAATGCAGAGCCCTATCAATATTATCCCTAAGAAAATTAATATCTTGATCATAATGGCACATCCTCTGATGAGGTCAGCTCACCATAGCTTGTCAGCTGTAATAGCAGAGGTTTTGCGGCAAAGGATTTCAGAGTAATAGGATCAAGTTCTAATGTCGCCAATTTATCGATTTTGGCGATTGCTTCAGCAGTGCTGTGATCTTGAGTATCGAAATAGGTTTGAATCCACTTACGCACCATCATTAATGATTGGTGATAAGCGGCCCTGTCGTAGCGGTATAACGCAAGTTGAGATTGCAGCAGTTTATGACGAATGTTTTCAACCAGATACCACTGTTGCTCAGGAGCGAGTAAAGCGGGTGCATCGGCTGTTCTATGGCGTATGGTGATAAAGTCTTGGGTTAACGCTTTCCACGTCTTCCCTAAGTTGCTCTGCCAGTCATTTAAATCGCCAGTAATGTTTGTATCTTCAGGGGCATCGGTTTCTGCATCGGTGCGATTAAGGGGTAGTTTATCGAGTTGCTCAATTAAGGCATCGAGGGCTAATACACTACCATCAATATCTGTGGTTTTAATACTTGCAGTCGCGGCGATATCTTTTGCCAGAGCCTTACGAATAGGTAGCAAAGCGGGATTGTTCATGGCGGCGATGGTTTCATCCGCCGACTTTAATAGATCGGTGGCGGTGCGGGGATCTTTTTCTAACCAAAGTTTACGGCCCGCCATGTTTACTAGATATTCGGCTTCTGACGCCATCCAATGCGTTGGACTGCGCTGGGCAAGTTTATTGATCCTGTCCTGCAGTTGATTTTGGTCTTCTGCCAATTTTGTTAATTCTTGATAGGTCTTAGCATCATTCAGTTGTTGCTGTTCAAGCTGGCCAATACGTTGATTGGGTTGTAGCAGGGCTTGCTGTAATTGGTCCTGCAGGGCGATATTTTTCGCATCCTGCGCCAGCAGTTGCTGTTGCATCTGTTGGTATAACATAAAACCGCCGACAAGGGTGCAAGCGGTTAAACCCAGCGCTAATAACACCCCAAAGCGAATCGCCCACGAGCTTCTATTGGATGCTGGCGTTTGACTCGGCGTGCTTGAAGGTGTGGCTTTGGCTGTTTGGGATTCAGAAGATGGCGCTGAAGTTACGGGCGTGTCATCAGTCGTTATTGATGGTTCAATAATAGAGGTAGCCTGTAATTCAGGGCTCTTTGCGTCGTGCTTGTTGTTATCCATTTAACAGTCCTTGAAAACATGCTACTGCCGAAATTCGAGTTAAATCGGGCTAAATAGCGCTTAGAGTTTAAGGGCGTTTAGCACGGCTTTGCTGTTGGCGGCATTGGCATTGGTGACTTGGGTTATACCAAAGGCGTGAGCTTGAGCTTCTACTCGGTTACTTGGGACTATGATATGACATGAGCGCAGCCATGCAAATAACTCTTTTGGCACTAGATTAATCAGGTTATCCAGTACTTCACCGCTGGTGACAACAATAGTGTCGATGCCAAACTCTTGCCATTGTTGTGCGATCTGTTGTCCATCGAGTGGTGGACAAGCCCGTTGATATACTTCCCAATAGCGCACTGTTGCACCGCGCTCAGCCAGTCGTTCAGCTAAGGCTTCACGGCCGCCAACGCCACGTATGATCGTAATCTGCTTACCTTTAATATCTTGCAAAGGCGCGAGCGTGAGTAGACCTTCGGTCTGCTGACAATCATCTGGGGCTTCGAGGGCTTCAATGCCGAGTTGATTTAATGCTTCCCAAGTCGCATGACCTACGGCGAAATATTGAGCTTGAGGCCAGCCTTTTATTCGAGAATGAGCGGTTGTTAAGGCATAGTCGGCAAAGCTGACTGCATTGGCGCTGATACAGATAATCATATCGGCGTGTGCCAGTGGGTGTGAGTTATTCGTTGTGATGGGCGGCGTTGCTTCGACACACAGTAGAGGTGTAACCCAATGGCTAATGCCTTGTTGATTCAAGGCATCGATCATGGACTGATTGCGCCCTTCAGGGCGCGTCAGTAAGACTTTCATCGACTTAGGCTTTAGCGTAAACAGCGTCGAGTATGCTTTTTGCGCCTTTGCTCAATAGCTCTTCGGCAAGGGCAACCCCTAATTGCGTGGCGTCGGTTTTTGGACCTGTGATCACGCCTTCGATGATTTCACTACCATCAGGGTTACCGACTAGGCCGCGTAATGTCATCTCATCACCATTGATTTCGGCAAATGCGCCAATAGGCACTTGGCATCCACCTTCTAGGCGCGTGTTCATCGCGCGCTCGGCAATTACACGGTAGCGCGTTTCTAAATGTTCTAATGGTGCCAGTAGGGCCTTAACGCGTGCGTCGTTGGTGCGACATTCGATACCCACAGCGCCTTGGCCGTTGGCGGGCAAGGACTCTTCGGCAGAAATAAAGCTGGCAATACGCTCAGACAATTTCAGGCGAATTAAGCCTGCAGCGGCAAGAATAATGGCATCGTATTCGCCGTTATCAAGTTTAGCTAAACGAGTGCCTACGTTACCGCGTAAATCTTTGATGATAAGGTCAGGGCGTGATGCGCGCAGTTGGCATTGACGACGTAGGCTCGAGGTGCCCACAGTTGCGCCTAATGGTAATTCGCTGATCGATTTATATAAATTCGATACAAAGGCATCGCGTGGATCTTCGCGCTCGCAAATAACTTCAAGGCCCAAGCCTTCTGGGAAGTCGACGGGCACGTCTTTCATTGAGTGCACCGCGATATCGGCAAGATCGTCTAACATGGCGACTTCAAGCTCTTTGACGAACAAACCTTTACCGCCCACTTTGGCTAGCGGCGTATCTAAGATAACGTCGCCTTTAGTGCTCATTGGCAGCAATTCCACCACAATACCGGGGTGAATGCGTTCTAATTCGGCTTTAACAAATTCAGCTTGCCACATGGCCAGCGGACTCTTGCGGGTTGCGATACGTATGCGGTTCTCAGACATGCCTAGTTTCCATCAAAGATCTTAGTTGCGCCAATGCTAACATTGGCAAATCGTTTATGTAAGGAAGCCGTATCGATTCTTTGAAGTTGGCGATGTTCTAGATACCGTGAAAGTGTGACGGGCTTCACGTTTAGTTGCTCGAGTTTGTAAAAGTGTTAACATGAGCACATTTCCCATAAGTGCTTAAGTGTTGTGTTTTTGAATGGATCGGCAAATACAGTTTCCTGATATAGCAGAAAGACTTAATAAGGTACGTATTGCACGCGCCCTAGCTTTGCTATCGCCGTTACAAAAACACTTATTCTATTTGATCCCCTTTTTAATTCACCAGAACGGTGTTCAGTATCCTGGCTATCATGCCGCCAATACGCCCTGTGGAATCAACGAGTATCAGGTTGGTGAGACTGAGTCCCAGGCCTGCGATGTGTTCTCGCTGCCTTTTACTACTCAAGAAGCGGATATCAATGCCTTTGAAGGTGTTTATGCGATGGGGAGTACTGGCAGTTTTGGCCAAAATGCCAAGAGTGATGTCGATGTTTGGTTAGTACATCGGGCCGATCTGAGTTCTGAGGATTTGGCGCTAATCAAGATTAAAGCGACTCGATTGACTGCTTGGTTTGCCGAGTATCAGTTTGAGGTGAATTTTTACTTAGTTCATCCGCAGCAGTTTTGTGGCGGTAAAGCCGTTCGTGGATGTCAATCAGCAATGGCCCATGAGCATAGCGGTAGTATGCAACATTGGTTATTACTTGAAGAGTTTTATCGCAGTCAAATTCGTTTGGCGGGTAAAACGATTGCATGGTGGCCAGACGCTAAACTCAATCCTGCGCTCTTGTCCTTAGGCGATGTACATGAATTACCTGCGAGTGAGTACTTTGGTGCTTCGTTATGGCAGCTCTACAAGGGCTTAGAAAAGCCCCATAAGGCACTGATTAAAGTATTGCTACTCGAGGCTTATGCCAGTGATTATCCCCATTCAACTCTGCTTTGTGATCACTTATGGCAGAAAACGCTTGCCGGTGATTTTTCGACGTCGAATGATGCCTATTACTCTATCTATGAGATTATCGAAACCTATTTACTTAAGCAGAATGATACTCGCCGACTAGAGATAGTGCGGCGCTGCTTCTATTTAAAATGTGGCGTGCACTTGAGTCGAACTCAAGAAGGCAAAGATTGGCGTTATCCTAAATTGCAAAAGCTGGTGCAGGATTGGCAATGGCCAGATAGTCTGATTAGCACTTTAGACAATTGTGAACATTGGCATAGTGGCCAGCTCAATTGGTTTAACGAGCAACTGAATGAACTGTTATTAGCGAGCTACCAAACCTTATTACGCTTCGCATCGACACATGAGTTAAATGAAGGTTTGCGGATCGAAGATTTGGGAATGCTGACTCGCAAGTTGCATACCTATTTTAGTCAAGATGAAGACCAAATCGCTAAGCTGAATCTGCTGTGGAGTGCTTCAGTCGCTGAGTCCGAAGTGACTATGGTCTCAAGCTCCCGCGAGCGTCAATATTATCTGTATCGACAAGGGCCTCAGCCACAAAATTTGTTAGGCGAGTCGGCAATATGTAAGGGAAAAACCCCTTCAGCCTTAATGATTTGGGCATGTTTAAATGGGATCTCGACGCCGAGTACTCAATGGCATGAATATGGTCAGAGTAAGGCAAAGTCGAAACGGCTTACCGAAGCTTCAAAGCGGTTACTGAATTTTATCGACCACGATTGGCGTGTATCTAAACGTGACTTATGCCAGCCATGGCATTTTCGTAAGCTGATTTTTGTGCTCAATCTGGATTGCGATCCCACCATTGAATGGCAAGGACAGGAAATGATGGTCGATGTGATGAATGCGAACGTGTTCTCACTCGGGCGTAAAAAAGCCAATATGCTTGGTGCGTTAGATGCGATTTGCTTGAATAGTTGGGGTGAATGGCAGTGTCATCGCTTCGAAGGCGATACCGCGGTATTGCAAGCTTTAGCCTTTGTAACGCCGGGGCTAAGACGGGCCAGTTTACCTGTGGATATGGATGTGATCAGCTGTTCACAGAAGTTACGCCCACAGCTTAAATTAGCAGTGAAAAATCTACTAAAACAAACTATGCGTTTGTGCCAACAAGTGCAGCAATCCAGCACCTTAGTGCAGCCACTGCAGATAAGCCGTACTCGCTATGGGATCTTTTTTAATCCCTTAGGCATGGCCTATCAGGACTTGAGCGATGCCAAGTCATTTTATCAACAGTTATCCCGCAGTCATCTTGTATTATTGCCGCGGCCTGAATTAGGTGACGATCCCTTCTCGAGTATGCCTAAAGTGGTGCAAAACTATGCGGCTAAAGGCGCGATTCAGTATTTTCTACGCCAACGGGTCGATAACTTGGATGTATTTATCCTCGATGAGGAAAATCAACTAAGCCATTACGTGCAGGCGGGATCAAACATGGCCGAGTTGGTAAATAAAGTGAGTCATCACTATGTGTTCGATGAGCATTATGCTTCACGGGCCCGGTTTAATATTCCGCAATTTTTCCATTTAGTGCGGGTAGCCGGAGAGTTAACGGTGGCGCCTTTCGGTATCGATGTTAGCGATCAAGACACTGAGTTTTAGCTGGTTTTTAACATAAATAATGGGAGCCAAGGCTCCCATTATTGTTTTGTACTATTACGGTTTTGCACTACGACAGGCTTAGATTAGAAGCTAAGCTTAATGCCGCCTTGGCGCTCGATAGACTCTTGCACGAATGGCATAAATTCGCCGCCATTTCGTCCGTCCATCCATTTACCTTCAACAAAACCAAAGTGATATCCACCAAAGCGTGTGGCGACCCAAATCTCATGCAAAGGTTCTTGCTTGTTGATCACTATCTTAGAGCCATCAACAAATTCTAATTGCAATACGTTGCCACTGGCATCGATATCAAGATCGGCATCTTGCTCATCAATCGCAGTTTCAATCGCATTTTCTATGGCTTGGAACATGTCATCGGCGAGCTGGTGAAATTCTGTATCTGTCATGGCCATGCATTTCTGTCCTTTGCTTTCGTCAAGATGGGTGCGATTATAAGGCCATTAGTCACCAGATGCACAGATGTTGAGAAAAATGAGACTGTTTTTATTGTTATTGCTTGGTAGCCTATTCATTACTGCATGCGGCCAGAAGGGCCCCCTCTATCGATCTCCGGCCACAGAGGTGAATCAGCCTAAAAAGGTTGAGGCGTCTAAACCAGAGCCTGAAGTAGAAGAGATTAAAACCGAAATTCGAGCCATCGAAGTACAAAAAACACAACAATAATAGCAGCTATAACTATCATCACTATCGCAGCGATAAAGCGCAGTAAGGAATCAGACATTGGATCACTTTCTCTACCAACAAAATGCCCTGCACGCCGAAGGCTGCCAGGTCGCCGACTTAGCTCAAACCTATGGTACGCCGCTGTATATCTATTCCCGCGCCACGCTAGAGCGCCATTGGCATGCCTTTAATAACGCCGTGGCAGATCATCCACATTTGATTTGTTACGCGGTTAAAGCTAATTCGAACTTGGCCGTACTGAATGTGTTGGCACGTTTAGGTAGTGGTTTTGATATCGTTTCGGGTGGCGAGTTAGCAAGAGTGATTGAAGCGGGCGGCGATCCCGCTAAAGTGGTGTTCTCTGGCGTGGGTAAAACTGCGGCCGAAATGGAACAGGCACTTAATCTGGGCATTTATTGCTTTAACGTCGAGTCGAGCGCCGAGCTTGAGCAGTTAAATTTGGTCGCAGGTCGTTTAGGTAAAGTGGCGCCAGTTTCCTTGCGAGTCAATCCCGATGTGGATGCGGGTACTCATCCCTATATTTCGACTGGCCTTAAAGAAAATAAATTCGGTATCGCTATGGATGAGGCCGAAACCGTCTTCGCCCGTGCCCATGCTTTGCCACATTTAAAAGTGAAAGGTGTCGATTGCCATATCGGTTCGCAATTAACCGAAATTCAACCTTTCCTCGATGCAATGGATCGTATGCTAGCGTTGATCGATCGTCTGGCTGAACAAGGTATCGTCATCGAGCATTTTGATGTGGGTGGCGGTTTAGGTGTGACCTATGATGCTGAAACTCCGCCGCATCCTGATGTGTATGCCGCCGCCATATTAGCGCGTATGGGCGACCGTCAACTGAAGCTGATCTTCGAACCGGGCCGTGCGATTGCCGCCAATGCGGGGATTTTTGTTACTCAGGTGCTTTATCTGAAAGAAAACAGCGACAAGCGTTTTGCGATTGTCGATGGCGCGATGAATGACTTAATTCGGCCAGCACTTTACAGCGCATGGCAAAATATTATCCCAGTCGTGCCAAGGGACTCTGAGGCCTATGAGTTTGATATTGTTGGTCCAGTCTGCGAAACAGGTGATTTTTTAGGTAAAGATCGCAAGCTGGCTTTAGTGGCAGGGGATTTACTTGCTGTGCGTTCGAGTGGTGCCTATGGTTTTGCGATGGCCTCTAACTACAACACGCGTCCTCGTGCGGCCGAAGTCATGGTCGATGGTGAGCACGCTTTCTTAGTGCGTGAGCGAGAAAAATTGTCTCAGCTCTGGCAAGGTGAGCAACTCCTGCCGTAAACTAGAAAAATTATATTGATTCAGGCGCTTGGTTTCATACTTAATGAGCGGCGCCTCGGCTTAAAGGATAAGTATCTTGATCCAATTCACTAAGATGCACGGACTGGGTAACGATTTTATGGTGGTCGATGGGGTCACGCAGAACGTGTTCTTTTCGCCTGAGCAGATCCGCCGTTTAGCCGACCGTAACTTTGGCATAGGTTTCGATCAATTACTGTTGGTTGAGCCGCCCTATGATCCCGATTTAGATTTTCATTATCGCATCTTCAATGCCGATGGTACTGAAGTCGAACAATGCGGTAATGGCGCCCGCTGTTTTGCCCGTTTTGTGCGCAATAAAGGATTGACCAATAAGAGTAAAATCCGTGTTAGCACTTCATCAGGTAAGATGACTCTGCGTTTAGAGCGAGATGGCACAGTTACCGTGAATATGGGCGTGCCTATTCTTGAACCAAGTCTGATCCCCTTTAAAGCCAAGAAAGCAGAAAAAACCTATTTACTGCAAACACCACTGCAAACCTTTTTATGTGGCGCGGCTTCTATGGGCAATCCCCATTGTGTGCTCGACGTTGAAGATGTGGCGAGTGCCGCTGTTGCTGAAATTGGTGCCATGATCACTAAGCATGAGCGCTTTCCCCGTGGTGTGAATGTGGGATTTATGCAAGTGGTGGATTCGGGCCACATTAAGCTGCGGGTGTATGAACGTGGTGCTGCCGAAACTTTGGCCTGTGGCACTGGCGCGTGTGCGGCCGTGGTTGTAGGTCAAGTGCAAGGGAAGCTCGGCCAGCAAGTGCGGGTGGATTTACCCGGCGGTACTTTAACCATCAACTGGGAAGGCGAGGGGAAACCTTTGTGGATGACGGGCCCAGCGCAGCACGTTTACGATGGACAAATTCAGTTATGACAGAGCCCTTGATGCCGCAGACGGATGTGCCTTTCGATGAGTTGATTATTCGCGAGTATCTGCTGGATAATCCTGATTTTTTCAATCGCTATCCTGAGCTATTGCTGGCAATGCGTCTGCCCCATCTGGAGCGCGGCGCTATCTCTTTAGTGGAACGTCGTCAAGAAATGCTGCGCCAGCGAGTCAGCCAGTTGGAAGAAGAGATCACCAGTCTGTTAACGATGGCGGCGCGCAACGAGAAAATTTACCAATTCAATACTGAGTTATCCTTCCAGCTACTGAATTGTGCCGATCTAGTGTCACTCAAAGAAGTGTTGGCCGATAGTTTGAAATTACAGTTTAATTTCAGTCATGTGCGTTTGATCAGCGTGCTCGATGCCGATATGAAGGCAATATGGGATCAAAGACTGCATAAAGGTCACTATTTTGGTCGGCTAACGCAACAAGAGGCTAAACGCCTATTTGGTAGCGAAGTGGGATCGGTGGCACTGACTAAATTGTCGGAAGACAACCCGGTGATTTTTGCCATTGCTAGCCAAGATGTCACCCATTTTCATCCTGATATGGATAACATGCTGCTGGAACAGTTGCGGCGTTTACTGGCGCATATGCTTGCTAAGCTGTAACAGCCGTAGAGCGATTTTGTTCATCCAAGGCTTGGCAAAACCCATGAGGAAACCGATATGAGTACGCAAACAGGCGAAGTGTCGGCATTAAATACTCAATGGTTACAAACCTTTGAACGTTATCTGAGTACCGAGCGACAGTTGTCTGCCCATACAGTACGTAATTACCTTTATGAGCTTAATCGCGGTAGCGATCTCTTGCCCGAAGGCGTGCATTTACTCAATGTGAGCCGCGAGCATTGGCAGCAAGTGTTAGCCAAATTGCACCGCAAAGGTTTAAGCCCGCGATCGCTTTCTCTGTGTTTATCGGCGGTAAAACAATGGGGTGAATTTTTGCTGCGCGAAGGCGTGATTGAGCTTAATCCCGCCAAAGGCTTAAGTGCCCCCAAACAGACCAAACCTCTGCCGAAGAATATCGATGTCGATGCCATCAGTCACTTGCTGGACATTGAAGGTACAGATCCGCTGAGTCTGCGTGATAAAGCCATGATGGAATTGTTTTATTCCAGTGGGTTACGTTTAGCGGAACTTGCCGCGCTTAATTTATCCAGTGTGCAATACGATTTGAAAGAAGTGCGAGTCTTAGGTAAAGGCAATAAGGAGCGTATCGTCCCTGTCGGTCGTTTAGCTATTACTGCGCTGCAGAATTGGCTCAATTGCCGAAAGCAGATCCCCTGTGAAGATAACGCCTTATTTGTGACTGAAAAAGGCAAGCGACTTTCCCATCGCAGTATTCAGGCGCGCATGGCTAAATGGGGTCAAGGGCAGGCATTATCGGTGCGAGTACATCCCCATAAGTTGCGTCATTCCTTTGCCACTCACATGTTAGAAGCGAGCGCCGACTTGCGGGCGGTGCAAGAATTATTGGGTCATGCGAACCTAGCGACCACACAAATTTACACCAGTTTGGATTTCCAACACTTAGCTAAGGTGTATGATAACGCCCATCCTAGAGCGAAAAAAACACAGGATAAATAATGCGTTGCTATCTTAGACCTCAACATATTCAAGCGATCAGTTTCGATCTCGACGATACCTTGTACGACAATCTGCCGCATATTATAAATGCCGAGGCTGAGTTGGCGACGTTTCTGTTGCAGACTTATCCATTGTCGCAGGCGTGGCAACCCCATGATTGGCGCAGGCTAAAGCTGCAACTTTTGCAGCAAAATCGTGAGCTCGCCCACGACACCAGCGCAGCCCGCTTAGCTACGCTTCGCCAAGGCCTAATACAATTAGGGTATTCGGCGACTGAAGCCGAACGCGGCGCCGAGCAAGGATTGGCGTGTTTTTATTTTCATCGCAGTCATTTTCAAGTGTCTGACGAAGTGCTCTTATTACTCAAGCGCTTATCGCAGCATTTTAGATTAGTCGGGATCACCAATGGCAATGTGGACGCAGAGCGGATTGGTTTAGGTGATGCCTTCGAGTTTGTGTTGCATCCAGGTAATGGCGTGCATATGAAACCCGCTAAAGACATGTTCGCATTAGCTTGCTCGCGGTTAAAGATTGCACCGCAACACTTACTGCATGTTGGTGATAGCATGAATGCAGACGTTCGTGGTGCTCGGTTGGCGGGGTGCCAGTCTGTGTGGCTAAATCCCAGTTTTGGTCGAGTCGATTCCTTACCGATAGCCGCCTTGTTGCCCCATTTAGAAATAGCCTCCCTCGACGCTTTGACAAAAGTATTGGCTATCGACGTAAACTAACTTAGCGTGCATTTTTAATCTGTATCTTTGGGTGATTGAGATCAAGGTTTGCCAGCCAAATTTGCACTAAAGTTAAGTTTTATATCACTAAAGTCACTGACTAAGGCTATTTTATGGCGCGTATCGGGTTGTTATTACTGCTCTCTTTATGTTGGATCGCGCCGGTATCGGCCCATGAGATCCATTCAGGTGGCGGTTTCATGTCGGGTTTTAATCATCCCGTATTGGGCTTCGATCACTTGCTGGCTATGTTGAGTGTGGGCATGTTGAGCACCCAGCTCGGTGGCCGCGCGATTTGGACTGTACCCTTAGCATTTGTCACCTTTATGTTAGTGGGCGGGATTTTAGGTTTATATGCGATTGCCGTTCCCTTTGTCGAAATAGGTATTGCCCTCTCGGTATTATTACTCGGTCTAGCCATCGCTTTTGATCGTCAAATCCCACTGTTATTCGCCATGGCCTTTGTGGGCGTATTCGCGATTTTTCATGGTCACGCCCACGGCGCTGAAATGCCGGAATTGGCTAGCCCAGTCCTGTATGCCCTAGGATTTTTATTTGGTACAGCAGTCATCCATTTAGGCGGCGTAATGATAGGCCTTGGAATGCAGCGGATGACAGGGCAACGCAATTTAATGCGCGTTACTGGCGTGGCGATTGCGGCCATGGGCGGCTATCTATTAGCAGGTTTTTAACGTAATAACAGGACGTTAGATTTACTGGATTAACGCGCCTTGAGTTGCTTCATGCAAAGATGGGCGCGGCGCAGCAGTAGATTGACTTGCCGACGGCTCGCGTGCATGTCGGCATCTCCCACCCTAAAATAACTCCCTGTGTAAGGATCGCTGCCTACGTAGATAGGTTTTAGCTGCTCAGGTGCCAGCGGTACGCGGATACGAATGAGTTTTTTGTTCATAATTTCAATAATCTGTACATCCGAGATCGCTAAAAGATTGTGACTCGTGCGACTCGGGTCATCGAGGATTTCCCAAAATTCTTGCAAGACGGGAAGGGGGTTGGGAATGCCTTCAATACTGAAATGGCCACGCTCTTCCCGCACACCTAGGATGATCTCGCCACCCAAAGTGTTGGCAAAAGAGCTATAAGTAGCCCAAATGTCTTCGGGTAATTGACCTTGGCCATCGCGGCCACCTGCGAGTTTAAATTCTACTTGGGCCGATTCGTGCAAATTGGCAATATCATCGAGTGCAAATGATTGAAATGTCATGGCAGCTTATCCGTCAGCGACACATGACTTGTTGTAGCACGTCAATAATTGAAAGGCCAGACTTAGGTCTGGCCTCAAGGTTAAGCGGAAAATCTGTAATTTGGAGCCGCTACGGGATAAACATTTAATCAATTATTGGGTGAGACCCAATGCCTTAGGAAATAGAATATTGTTTTCTAAGTGAATATGCTGATGTAAGTCCGCCTCAAATTCCGCCAGAGTGGCATAACAAACACGCCATGTAGTGCACGCATATTCAGGTGGTGTGAAGTCGTTAGTGAGCTCGTGTAATTTTTGTAAAATCAAACCGACTTCTTCATGCTCATGTTGCATCGCATTGATGGGGTTGCCAATATGGCCAAAGCAAGCCTCAACCTGCTCTCCATGACTCATGGCGCGGATCGCCGGAAACAGTATTTTTTCTTCCTTCATTAAATGTGGCATTAAGTCTTCAACTAAGGCTCGTACCCAACCCGCAAAGGGAACGATTTCGGCATAGTGCTCACCGTGAGCGCGAATCATTTTCTCGGAATATTCGACCAATAAAGGGGCTTTTTCGCGCACGTATTGATGGTGCGTTGATTCTATATATTCGATAAGTTGATCTAAGGGTAATTGATTTAATTCATCTTCTTTGCTACCGGTAAGTGTTGCGGCATTCAGCGCAGCAACCACTTTTGCGGGATCTACATCTGCACGCTCACAGGCGACCGCCAGTGATTTACCCCCGCCACAACAAAAATCGATACCAAATTGACTAAACACATGTGCGCGGCGAAAGTCTTCTGCCACTAGCTCACCAATTTTTCGTTCTAGCCAACGATTGTGTTGAGAATTAAGCCCATGGGGTGGGAGTTGTGCATCTTTTGAGACAGAAGTAGCAGACATGAGTAGCTCCAGAGCAGCAATAAAGTTACATTCATATTATTTGCAGCTTTATTTTGTGGCAACTAATCCTGACTGAAATAGTCAGGTTTTGCAGTACCAGTCACATAAATGGAGTCAAATAGAAGGAAGGCTATCTGATTGTTCTGAGCTACAAGCAACAGGAAGCCCAGATATCTAGCCCGTTATTTTGGCCTTGTAACCTTATCAAGTTGGCGTTGAATCAATTCTCTGGAGATTTGATTCATCTTAAGGGGGAAAAACCGCCCTCAAAGAGCCAAAAACGAGGCGCGAGGGCGGGTTTTAGCGGTTGACGTGAATCAGTCTGGTGTAGAGTGATTCACTAGCTCATTTTTGGACATAAGTGAGTTAGATTTTTTACTCAAATCCATTAGTTTCGGATTAAAATTTCTATGGAGATAACGCTGCACTCTGCGGAAATTTGCGAGCGCTAGCGAGTAAATTTTCCGTAGCAGTGCT
>NZ_BJBV01000042.1:0-17316 GCF_036245925.1 Shewanella sp. M-Br | reverse complement strand
AAATTTGTCAATGAGCACAAGGGGCTTTCAACTCCGTTGGGGACGCCGGGGGATATCCAAAAGGGGAACAGGCGCTTTTCCCCTTTTGGTCGGGTGTGGGGTGAAGCCCCACGACTTTGATTCTGGGTTTAGCTTTAGCTAAAGATAAAAACTCTTGGCCTACCCTTTGCTTATCCACCGCAACGTTTACCCCTAAAAAGAACTAAACGCGATAACACTATGATGGATAAGCAACAACAGAGGGAGTTTCAATCTTGAGAAAGACGATGAAAATTATACTAGATGATCTAAAAGGGCCTGAAATTGCAGCACTTTTAACAGAACACCTCAACGATATGCGGGCAACTTCACCGCCCGAAAGCGTTCACGCATTAGATCTTGATGGCCTGCGTCAGCCCAATATCCGTTTTTGGACCCTGTGGGATGGCAATAATTTAGCGGGCTGTGGTGCACTAAAATGGTTAGATGCCGAGCACGCCGAGATCAAATCCATGCGCACCGCCGCGCCCTATAAGCAGCAAGGTATAGCGTCTAAAATATTGCAGCACTTGATTAACGATGCTAAAGCCGCAGGTATCAAACGTCTGAGTCTAGAGACAGGTTCGATGGACTTCTTCAACCCCGCTCGCCTGCTCTACTGCAAATTTGGTTTTGAAATCTGTGGCCCCTTCGACGGCTACCAACTCGATCCCAATAGCGTGTTTATGACAAAGAAAATCTAAAAAACATGCGCCTTAGTCTTTGAAATTCATCTCTAAGGCGCTTTTGCTGCAGTTAAGTATTCGCTCGCTTAACTACTGATGCAGTTCTGTGCCCATTCCACCAATGGATGATAAACCCAAGCAACACCCCCCAAAATGCGCTGCCGATGCCCAGCACACTAAAACCCGATGCCGTGACCAAGAAAGTGATAATTGCTACTTCGCGATCTTCCGTTTTAGCTAATGCAGCGGTCAGACTATTGGCAATAGTGCCGAGCAGGGCTAATCCGGCGATGGCTAGTACTAATTCCTTAGGGAAAGCGGAAAACAGGCCGACCACAGTGGCGCCGAGTAACCCAGTGATAAAGTAAAATACGCCGCCCCACACTGCCGCCCAGTAGCGAGTCGCGGGATTCGGGTCAGCTTCTTTACCCATACAAATCGCGGCTGTGATGGCGGATAAGTTAAAAGCAAAACCGCCAAAGGGCGCGAGGATAACCCCGATGAATCCTGTAGTCGTGATCAAAGGTGAAATGGGCGGCCTGTAGCCATTACCGTGCAGCGCAGCAACGCCCGGCATATTTTGCGAGGCCATAGTCACCACAAACAGCGGTAGCGCCACGCCAATCACACTCGCCAACGAAAACTCAGGTGTCGTCCACACCGGCATTGCCAGTTGCAACTGAACAGCATCTAGCTTGAGTAAATCTAATTGAAAACTCATGCCTATGCCCACCAACAAGGTCAGCAAGATGATGTAGCGCGGCGCAAAAGGCTTAACGACGACAAACACCAACAGCATGATTAATATGAGGCTCAGCTGGGTTTGCATCGCCTGAAATAGCCCTATCCCAAATTGCAGCAGGATCCCCGCTAACATGGCTGAAGCCACCGACTGCGGCATAATACGGATAAGCTTATCCATCCAGCCCGCCACCCCGCAAAGGGTGATTAACAGAGAACTCACCAGAAAAGCGCCTATGGCTTGGTTTACGCTCAACCCTGCAAGGCTGGTCACCATCAGCGCTGCGCCCGGTGTCGACCAAGCCGTAAGAATAGGATTCTTGTAGTAAAGAGATAACCCTATGCTGGTCACACCCATGCCCACACCTAAAGCCCACAGCCATGAACTGATCTGTGCTGGTGTCGCCCCCACAGCCTCCGCCGCTTGAAAGATGATCACAGCCGAGCTGCTATAACCCACTAATACCGCAATAAATCCCGCTGATATTTTTGATAAACTCCCTGCATCTCGCCACATATCCACTCCCTTTCTCTGCAATTGATGTCGCCATTACTTTGTGCGCTATAACTTATAAAATGAACAAGATAGCTTTTGTGCGCTATAACGTACGAGATGGACAAGATAGCACCTGTGCGTTATAACGTACAAACTAAATTTTCATAAAAATGATGGGGCCATTGTGCAGACGATAAACAGCTATCTCGCCACCACGCTTAAAGCACTTCGCAACCAAAAGGGATGGAGTTTAGATAAAGCCGCCCAAGAGACGGGCGTTAGTAAGGCCATGATAGGACAAATCGAGCGCGGTGAATCAAGCCCAACTATTGCGACGCTATGGAAAATAGCCAGTGGATTCAATATCTCGCTGTCGACCTTTCTCGAACCCACACCCCAGAGCCAAGGCGCAGTATTCCGTAAGCCCGACGAGTTACGCCAACAACCCGCCACCGACGGCATGCTAGTCGCCTCACTCTTCCCCTTTGAAGAGCGCTTCGGTTTCGAGATGTTTGAACTGACCCTGCTGCCAAACTATGAGCGGCTTTCTGAGCCCCATGAAACGGGTGTCACTGAGCATGTCATTGTCTTGAGCGGTACTATGGAAGTGCTAGTCGATGGCGAGTGGCAACCACTCAAGCAAGGTGAAGCGGTACGATTTGCGGCCGACAAACCCCATGGCTATCGCAATCTAAACGAGCAAGCCGTGGTATTCCACGACATCATTCACTATCAAAGAGCTAATGTGTCTAGCCTCTAACTACTTGCCTAGTGCCGGCAATGCCAAAAACCATTCACTGCCGATAATCTGCAGCGCTTGCACTCGCCAATTCATTAGAATAAACTTATTGAAAATTTTCTAATGGTAGGGGCAATGCTATGTTTCAATCTTTACTGGCTAAGTTATCCGGCAGCCACTCAGGCGAAAAATGTTGGCAATTGATTGAGCAAGGCGCACGGGTGATTGATGTGCGTTCACCAGAGGAATTTGCCTCCGGTCACTTGCCCCAAGCCATTAATGTGCCATTGCCAACGCTCGATCAATGGTTACACCAAGTTGACAATAAACAGCATCCCTTCGTGCTCTATTGTGGCGCGGGTATTCGAGCGCAAAAAGGCTGCGACATTCTCAAGGCCAATGGCTTTAGCTGCGTGGTAAATGGCGGTTCGCTTAAAGATTTAGTCTGCTGCCAGCCGAGCTAATTTAAGCCTTGGTTGTGCGGCGCTAATCAGGCCAGTCTGTACATTGTGATGACTTAAATATCTGCGAGGTGGTGTATGCATAAAACAAATCATGCCAAAGCGTTACAGTTTGAAGCCACACAGGGTAACACTGCTGAAAAGCCGCTTGAAACTGAGCGCCATGCACGCTTTAGCATCAGTCGTAATCGCGACCAAGCCAGCACTAAGGTGCGTTATGTTGAGACAAGCACCCTAGCCAAAGGCTGCAGCCTTTGCGAATAAACAGCTAAATCTGCGACTTAAAACTAGCCGCTCGAGTCTAGTTGCTCAAACCTAGCCACTTAAGCCAAGCGTGCTTAGCTGAAATGGACATACAAAAATGCCAGCCTATTAAAGGCTGGCATTATTTATTCAGCTAAATCAAATGACTCAGCTAATCAACGGAACAATTAAGCTTTCAGCTGATCGATACTGTGTTTCGCTTCGCCCATGCCTTTGTCGTGTGCTTCAGGACCCATGTTCAGCGCTTCGGCGTAAACCACTTCAACATTAGTGATCCCCATAAAGCCTAAAACCGTTTTCAAGTAAGGTACAACATGATCCGTTGGGCCATCTTTGTGAGCGCCGCCACGGGTCGTCACCAACACGGCGTGTTTACCTTCCACTAATCCTTTTGGACCCGTTTCAGTATAAGTAAAAGTCACACCGGCACGGGCGACAAAATCGATCCAGTTTTTAAGTTGAACCGGAATCGTAAAGTTGTACATAGGTGCAGCGATAACAATCGTATCGTTCGCTTTTAATTCAGCGACTAAGGTATCTGATAAGGCGAGCATTTCTTGCTGACGTGCCGATAATTCTGCACCACCGCGTAACCCAGAAGCGATTTCACCGTCTACCATAGGCAGTACGTCTTTACCGCCTAAATCACGCACTGTAATAGCGGCGCCTTGGGTTTCCCAGTGACTCGCTAAGTGATCAATTAACACGGCAGATTGTGAATAACCGCCAAGAATGCTTGATTTTAAAATTAAGACTTTAGACATAATCTGCTCCGAAAATAGGTAAATGACTCAGAGTCAGATGGAATATCTCAACTCTATGACGCTAGTGTATTAGCCCATAAAAAAGAAATAAAGCGGATAAAATCTGAGATTAGCTTCGATTTTTTAGAAAGGTTATACATCACCTTCGACGTACAGATACACTAAATTGCTTTCGACGCATTCATACTTTCGACGTACTAACATACAGGCCTTCAAAAACCGCACACAATGAATCCATACAATACAATTGCACTTCCAGCTTCACCTTAACTCTGCGCCCCCTTTGTAACGGGCTGAGATCCACATCTGGCCATTGTACTTTTACCACAGGGTCACAAGTCACAGGAGCAAGATAACGAATATGGGCATCGGCGAGCACAATATCACCCGCCACGCCCACTAACTGCTGATTTAGCCACACGGCACCCCAGCCTGTTAAGGTCATCAAGGTATAAATGCTGCCCGCAAACATGGTCTGATGCAGATTAATATTGGGCGTCATCGGCGCTGTGACTCGAAATTCTCCCTCGCTGTAATCGAGTGGCACTATCTGCATAAACTCGCTAACGGGGATCGTACTATGCCAAGTCTGACGTAATTTAATAAGCAATTGATCCATATGCATTCCCCTTAAGACTCCCTCTTAGTACAAGCGACATTGAGTATGCCTAGCATCCCATCACCTAGACCCCTTAAACATCACGATAGAAGCTACACCTGCAGATTAAAGGTCACTGGGCCATCATTGACTAAGGACACTTGCATATCGGCGCCGAACTGTCCGGTTTCTGTGTGAACGCCCTTAGCGCGGCAGAATGCGACAAACTCTTCATACAAGCCTAAGGCTTGTTCCGGCGTACCCGCCCCTGAAAAACTCGGCCTCAAGCCACGACCCGTATCGGCAGCCAAGGTAAATTGTGACACGACTAACAAAGACCCACCGACTTGTTCTAGATTGAGATTCATCTTGCCATTTTCATCGGAAAAAACGCGATAACTCATGACTTTAGTCGCCAACTTTTCCATCTTCTCGCGGGTATCTTCTTGCTCGACACCGAGCAGAACCAACAAGCCTTTATTGATTTCACCTAAGGTTTGGTTATCGACCGCCACACTGGCGCGACTCACTCTTTGAATTAACGCAATCACAACTTTTCCTTTTAGATTAAGGCTTAACGGGAACCATTTGCGGCATTAGCGGTAGCGGGCGGATATATTGCTCTACGCCATCAGGCAAAGATTGTACGACCTGCGCTAAGCCGCCATTCGTCCACAGCATAAAGCGACGTAATTCTTCTATTTCAATACGGTCGGCAAAGGTCACTGTACCTTGCACTTGGATCACTGCGCCTTGGTCCAACAACACAAACTTGGCAAAATTAAGCTTCTGATTCAAGGTGCCAATCACGGCAGGCAACTCTTGGCTGGCCTGCAATTGCGGATGCACTGCATAGAAGCGATTCATTAAAATACGGTCAATGCCCGCCGAATTGATACTCGGCTCAAGCAAGAATTGGTTATTGCCAAACTGCACAGCCACTTTAGTCGGCGCAACTTGGGTGGCGAGATAATTTGCGTTAATCAGCGCTTGGTACAAGCGATCAGCGGCAGTTTCATTGGTCAACCCACCGAGTTCAACGACTTTGGGCGCGACAGGGGCACTCACGACCGCCTGAGTCGCCACTTGATCAATCGCGCTGGTTTGCGAGGGCGCCGTGGTAGCACAGGCGGTTAATCCAAGTAAAGTGGCACTGATGAGCAATGTTTTCATTGTATTTCCCTTTGATGTATCCACGACCACATAGCATGGATTTCTGCTGTAACCGCCAAAAACAAAGACTCACTATTGAGCATATGTCCGCCATCGACAACAGATTGAATTGTAATAGCATGCTCCAACCCAGCCAAAAAATCGCGTAATAGCGTCGCTGGGCAAATCGCATCCTGCATTCCTTGCAATAACACACTACGCGCCTTCACTCTAGGCGTCACGCGCTGTAACACATTCATGGCATTGAAGT
The DNA here is from genome assembly GCF_036245925.1 of Shewanella sp. M-Br. Taxonomy (NCBI): domain Bacteria; kingdom Pseudomonadati; phylum Pseudomonadota; class Gammaproteobacteria; order Alteromonadales; family Shewanellaceae; genus Shewanella; species Shewanella sp. M-Br. The sequence continues at coordinate 11,126 of NZ_BJBV01000042.1, read as the reverse complement.
AATTATGTCGAGCAAAGTGTAACTCGATATTGGCTAATGCTAATACGGATTCGGGTAACAGCCTTGGTAGCACTAACCTCGCCCCCGCAAGCTGCAACTCCCACTGTACCCAACGCCGCGCAAAATGGTATCGCACATTTTCATCGGCTGATGCCAAACCTAGATGATACGAATCCAGCAGTTCAGTCAGCGATAACTGAACCGGAAAAATGTCATTGAAGAGTCGATAAGCAGCAGGTTGCAATTTTGCAGCGCCGTCAGCGCCATAGAGCCAGTCGAGACCTTCTTTGGATGGAATAAATAACGCCCACAGTACCTGTGCAATCACCCGCTCTGGGAATAATCCGCTGTAAATTAAGCCTAATGTGGCCCCAAAAGAGCCACCGGCTAAACACCAACGCTCAATATCCAATGCAAGGCGAATCGCCTCAATATCGCTAATCAAACCAGTGAGATGGTTATTTGCTAAATCGCCAAAGGGTAAAGATTGCCCAGAACCGCGTTGATCTAAAAGCAAAATCCAATATTGATCGCCAGTAAATAAAGCTAAATCACCGATATCACAACCCGCTCCTGGACCGCCGTGCAAATACAGCAGTGGGATACCTTGTGGATTACCGTATTGCGCCAGATGCAATTGCTGACCATTGCCAACGTTAAACCAGTCGCGACGGATAAAAGATGGGAAGGATTCAGGCATTCAGTGTCATCGCCATTAATAATCCTCTAATGGGGTCATTCAGATTTAGCCACCGCCTTGAGTGCCGTCACCTCAGCCGAAGTTAACACCGCAGCGGAATTTTCTTGGGAGGCATTTTCTAGGGGCTTAGCATTCAGAGCGGTTTCGTCATCATCTGAGCTCGACTCATAATCTAAATATTCAGGCATCGCGGCGGTAATTTCCGCGCCGAGTAATACTATCATCCACGATAAATACACCCAGACAAAGATAATGGGGATCACGGCTAAAGCACCATAAATCGCTTCATAACTCGGAAACTGAGTGACATACAAAGCAAAGGCTTTTTTGCCTAACTCAAACAAGATTGCGGCAACAATCGCCCCTAATAGTGCATGTAGAAACTTCACTTTTTGATTAGGCACCACCATATACAACAGCAAGAATGCCGCAACTGAGAACAGCATGGGCAAACGCTCAAGAAACACGGGCACCACACCCGACAACTGACCGTCAAAGACCTTCAGTGACACCACGTAGGAAGTGGCAACCAAACTGGCCCCCACCAATACCGGGCCCAAAGTGATGACCATCCAATACATAGAAAAAGCCACCACCACTGAACGCTTCTCTTTAGTACGCCAAATGTTATTGAGCGATTTATCAATGGCAGAAATCAGCAAAATGGCAACCACAACTAAGGCCGCAATCCCAACCGCAGTCCCCTTAGAGGCATTGGCCACAAACTCATTGATATACACTTGCACAGTATCGCCAGCGGCGGGTAAAAAATTCTGATAAACGAAACCTTCTATCTGTCCACGTATCCCCTTAAATACCGGAAAAGCTGACAGCATAGACATAGTCACCGCCACCATAGGCACGAGTGACAACAGTGTGACATAGGCTAAATGTCCGGCGCGAATATTGATTTGATCTTCAACTAAACGCCGTCTCAAATGCAGCAGGAAGTGCCAGATCCCGAGGAATAAGGCGCGAATTTGTGCCAGTTCTATCTTCTTAGTCACGGGTTTCTCTTGATTCTGTTGGTATAGACTCGTTATCTTCGTACAATAAACACTTAATTTACAAGTCTAAGGAGTGAATTGATGTCTCAACAAGGATCTGCAGGTAACGTTATTTCTGCTATTGCTAGCCTATTTTTTCCTGGGCTAGGCCAATTATTGCAAGGCCGAATAATGGCCGCACTGTTATTTTTCATTATCACAGTGGTGGGTTATGCCCTCTGGTGGCTGATTGTGCCCGCGGTAATAGGTGCTATCTTTCATCTGTGGAGCATTATCGATGCGGCTCGATTTAAAGCCGATTAATTAATTTCATTCAGCGACGGAACACCCAATGAAAAGACTGATAGCTTCAGGGCTGATTGCCACAAGTCTCCTGCTTAGTGGTTGCCAGAGTGCCTACTACGGCGCAATGGAAAAGGTCGGTTACCATAAACGCGATATTATGGTCGACAGAGTTAAAGATGCGAAAAAATCCCAACAGGATGCTCAAAAAGAGTTCAGCTCAGCCTTAGAAGAAATGCAAGCACTGCTCAATTACAGTGATGGCAACTTAGAAAAAGCCTATAGCAGAGCCAAAGATGAATACGAATCGGCTCAAAGTGCCGCCGACAACGTCAGCAACCGCATCAATAAAGTCGAAGATGTAGCCGAAGCACTGTTCGATGAGTGGCAAAATGAAATTAGCGAGATCAGTAAAGCTAATCTACGCCGCAACAGTGAAGCTAAACTCAAAGAAACGCGCCGCGCCTATGAACAATTGATTAAAAGTATGCGCCGTGCCGAGTCAAAAATGCCGCCGATACTCACCGCCATGAAAGATAATATGCTGTATCTCAAGCATAACTTGAACGCCCAAGCCATTGGTGCGATTAAAAGCGAATTTGCGAGTCTGCAAACCGATATTTCTGGCCTGATTAAAGAGATGAACACCTCGATTAACGAATCGAGCAAATTTATCGAAGCACTCGAAAAATCAAAAAATTAATCCAAATGCCCCACTGAATTCCTAAGCCCTAGCAAAATAAATTGCTGGGGCTTTTTATTCTTTGTGTGACCTGGCCCTCTGTCCCTGCAAGCCATACTTTATTTGTGCAAGACTAAAACACTTAGCTTTGTGAGCTATGGCGCGCTTTAATTGATTGATAGCGCGAATCTTAGATCTGACGCACAATTTCACTTATTACTCAAAAACTTATCCTCAGTTCACCACTCAGAGCCTGTACTTGTAACTTATTAGCTGTATTCATCACTATGACTTTTATCGAATCACTCACGCTGATGTTGGCACTCATGTATCTCGCCTCCCTCAGCTATTGGAGCGGCCAGAAATGGGGCGCGGTCGCCACACTGTTGCTCAGTATCGGTGCGGTGGCAATGAGTCTTTATTGGCCACTGGCTCTCGGGCTTCTTATTGCACTACCACTGATGCTACTTGGGCATAAATTTGCGCCTGATGCACTCAAGGGTGAAATTAAAATCAATACCCTTCGTGAAGGGACTCAACATGTCTTAGCGCTATCGCTCTTACTGGTTGCCATACAATACACAATCAATACCGTACTGCTTAAGCAAGGAATCACACCTTGGCTAATGCGCCCAGACGTAGTCGATGCCTTTTTACCGATTGCGGGTGGCATTGAGCTTAAGGCCATTATCAGCCTCAATTTGTGGGATCAAACCCATCCTGCGGCAGCAGTCATGCTAGCGGCGGTATTACTCACAGGTTTACTCTGCAAGCGGGCATTTTGCGGTTGGGCTTGCCCATTAGGTCTGGCAGGGGAATATCTGTATTCCTTTAGAAAACGCTTTATTAAATCAGAGCTTACACCACCCGCTTGGCTAGATTGGCCACTGCGAATGTTGAAATATCTATTACTCCTGGCACTTTGCTACATAGTCATTGGTATGCCAGCACAATCCATCCCCCATTATCTTGAAGGTAATTATCATAAGATTGCCGACTTGAAGATGGCATTGTTCTTCCTAACACCCAGCCTAATCACGCTACTGGTATTTGCGCTGATCCTCGCTTTAGCGGCATGGCGTCGTCAGGGATTCTGCCGTTACTTGTGTCCCTATGGCGCTATGCTTGGGATCTTAAGCTTTGCGAGCCCATTAAAAATCCGCCGCAATACCCAGCACTGCCTTATCGAAGCGAAAGGGATGAAATGCGACAAGTGCACCCGCGCTTGCCCAGCAAACATCATAGTGCACACTAAAACCACGGTTCGCAGTGACGAGTGCCAAGCCTGCATGCGCTGTGTCGCGGCTTGCCCTAAATCCGCCGCCCTCGGCCTTGGGCTGAAATCCGGCCACAGACTCGGTCATAAGGGATTGCTCGCATTAGTGCTTATCGCATTATTTATCCTACCGCTGGGCGCTTACTTAGCAGGTTTCTGGCATAGCCAAACACCAGACAACATCCGCATGGAATTGATCCAAGTGATTAATAGAATTGGGCACTAGATAATATCCCCAAAGCATACTGCAGATAATGGCTTACATCACTCTCTGCAGTATTTTTAATATATACGTCATAAAATTGATTACAATCAGGCAACAGCTAGACTTTATCGCAGATAATATTCCTATACGGATATTAGGAAAATGGTTTTATGTTCCCCAACGGAGCTAACCTATGCGACCCGACCGACAGCAATTGATCCATTCGTTATTTGACGAATATATTGAGATGTATGCCTCCCGTGATGACAGGCTAACTCGTCGCTTTAGTGATAACTTTAGCGGCTATGCAGGGAGCAGTGACCAGCTTGTCACCAGCAGGGAAGAATGGGTGCGAATCACTCGTCAGGACTTTGCACAAGTGCCTGAGCGAATCCACATCGAAATGTTAGATCTTTCTTTACAAGATCTTGCCGACAACCTCGTGGTTGTGACTGCCTTTTTCCATATCCACTTACCTATCCCTAATCCTATGCTTTCCCGCGAGACAGCACGGCTAGTGTTGATATTTCACCGAGAAAACAACGACTGGATGATTGTCCACAGTGGCATATCCATCCCCTACGGCTTAGCCCACAAAGGGGAAATTTACCCGATCGCGCGATTAGAGGAACGTAACGTCGAACTTGAATCCATGATCACAGCTCGAACCAGTGAACTGGCAGAAGCCAATAGGCAACTTGAAATACTCAGCAATACCGACGGTTTAACCAATATAGGCAATCGCCGCCTATTTGACATGATGTTACAAACAGAGTGGAGTCGAGGACAAAGGAGTAATTCCTCACTGGCCCTCATCATGCTCGATATTGACCACTTTAAACAATTTAACGATCACTATGGCCACCTCGCCGGAGACGATTGCCTTAAACAATTAGCGAGTACACTGTCCCAGTCCGGTCGCAGAGCGGGCGAATTAGTCGCTCGCTACGGGGGCGAAGAATTTGTCATTCTATTACCGAATGTCGACAAACAAACGGTACTCGATACAGCGCAGCATATACATCAGCTGATCCAAGCCATTGCCATTCCGCATGCAAATACCGACCTTGGGATTGTGACAGTGAGCGCAGGCGTCGCCTATCTGCAACCCTCTAACAAACAAAATGCTTTAGAACTCGTTCGCCAAGCGGACGCCGCCCTCTACCGCGCAAAATCCGCTGGCCGCAATTGCATACGGGTGATGGATGAGGACGACTAATACCCATTACTCAATTTATCCCAACAAAAAGCCCTGCACAGTTTCCTATGCAGGGCTTTTTAAACCGATTGGCTCACCTTAAGGGCGTGTCACCTGAATCAACAGGCTGGCATTAACCGCGGTTAAAGCGCTTACGATCGTTTTCAGTCAAGTGTCTCTTACGAACACGAATGTTCTTAGGCGTTACTTCAACTAATTCATCATCATCGATGAACTCAAGCGCTTGCTCAAGTGTCATTGTGATTGGCGTAGTCAACACTTGGGCTTCGTCAGTACCAGAAGCACGCATGTTGGTCAGCTGCTTACCTTTCAAACAGTTAACTGTCAGATCGTTTGAGCGAGCGTGAATACCAACCACTTGGCCTTCGTATACTTCAGCGGCGTGGCCGATAAAGAGACGACCGCGATCTTGCAGACCGAACAGTGCGAAGGTCAGAGCCTTACCCGTTGCGTTAGAGATCAATACGCCGTTAGCGCGTTGACCGATATCGCCACCTTTGTGCGGACCATAATGGTCGAATGAGTGATAAATTAGACCAGTACCAGAAGTCGCTGTCATAAACTCAGTTTGGAAACCGATTAAACCACGGCTTGGGATGATGAAGTCGATACGTACACGACCTTTACCATCAAGCTGCATGTCTTTCATTTCAGCTTTACGGGTACCTAATTTCTCGATTACTGTGCCTTGATCTTCTTCTTCAACGTCAACAGTCAAGGTTTCAAATGGTTCACACAGTTCACCGTCGATAGTTTTCAGAATAACTTCTGGACGTGATACGGCTAACTCGTAACCTTCACGACGCATGTTTTCAATCAAGATTGATAAATGCAATTCACCACGGCCAGATACACGGAAGCGATCTGGACTTTCTGTTTCTTCAACACGCAGTGCCACGTTGTGGACTAATTCTGTTTGCAGACGCTCCAGAATGTTACGTGAAGTCACATACTTACCTTCTTTACCTGCAAAAGGTGAAGTATTAACCTGGAAAGTCATGGTCAGAGTAGGTTCATCAACAGTCAAAGGTGGCATAGCTTCTACTGCACCAACGGCACAGATAGTGTCAGAAATTTTCAGCTCACCTAAACCAGTGATAGCAACGATGTCGCCAGCGTTAGCAATTTCAACTTCAGTACGGTCTAGACCCATGTAACCTAATACTTGGCCCATTTTACCGTTACGAGTTTTGCCATCAGCGCCAATAATAGTCACTTGTTGGTTCGTTTTAACGCTACCACGCTTGATGCGGCCGATACCGATAACACCCACGTATGAGTTGTAGTCGATTTGCGAAATTTGCATCTGGAACGCGCCTTCGGCGTCAGCATCTGGGAAAGATACTTTTTCAACGATAGTTTGGAACAGCGGCGTCATATCATCGCTCGCTACATCCGGATCTAAAGTTGCAAAACCGTTTAACGCAGAAGCGTAAACGATTGGGAAATCTAGCTGCTCGTCAGTTGCACCTAAGTTATCGAACAGATCGAATACTTGGTCAATAACCCAATCTGGGCGTGCACCTGGACGGTCAATTTTGTTAATAACAACGATTGGCTTTAGGCCTTGAGCAAACGCTTTCTTCGTTACGAAGCGAGTTTGTGGCATTGGACCGTCAACGGCATCAACCAGCAATAATACTGAGTCAACCATAGACAGAACACGCTCAACCTCACCACCGAAATCGGCGTGGCCTGGGGTATCAACGATGTTAATACGGTAGTCGTTCCACTTGATGGCAGTATTCTTTGCCAGAATCGTGATCCCACGTTCCTTTTCAAGATCGTTGGAGTCCATCACCCGCTCAGTGGCTTCTCCTCGGGTTGCAAGGGTGCCTGACTGTGACAGCAACTTGTCTACCAGGGTCGTTTTGCCATGGTCAACGTGTGCAATAATGGCGATGTTACGTAAATTCTCTAGCACGGATAAACCTCTTACCATCAAACAAAAATAGGGATATTTCAGTAATTCGTTATGGTGATCGAGCTCGATCTACCACAATAAAAAGCGTGCCATTCTACTCCAGAGCGGCCTTGGCGCACAGGATTATTTTTGAACACTTATAAAACAATTCGCCAATCCTTGGGTAATTTCCGCCAATCATCCACTGAATGAAATCCTCTATAGCCAGAGTTAACGCTCTGTTTAATTGCCATATTCGTAGGAAAAATCTGAGTTAAGCAGCTGAATTTGCTATTTTTCGTATTCAATGTTAGCACTGCTAATGTCGATTTAAGCATCAGCAAAATCGACTTAGATACAGAGAAATTACCACGTGAACACACTGCAATAAATTCTGCGGCACACTTAATCTAACGTTCATGTTGGCGTTTACATCCGATGACATTAAGACTCACTTCATTGTCACGGGATACCTTTATTACGCATCACTGATTTCACTTGGCCTGTGAACAGCAAAGACATTTCGCACATGAGAACGAACTCTTTCCTAATAATATGATAATAAACCACTATTGGATTGATAATGCGTGGCATAGTTGGACAGACTAGCGTGGTTTTATGACAATTATGCGGCGGTTATGCGGTGGTAAATAGTCCCGTTCTGTGCTGCAAGTATGTGCGAGCTTCAGTGAGGCAGTACTTACTTATACTGTGAAAGCCAAAGCGTCATTGCCATCTCAGTGCCATATAAGCGGTGCATGTTATCGCTGTGCATCCCAGCTTAAGGTTTGCATGAATCAATTCAGTGCGCACCAAAATGGAGTAATGCACCAAAATGCCACAGACAAAAGCACCATTATGGTGCACACGCGAATCCAATTAAGTGCAACAAAGATTTTAAACCATGTTAATCAGTAAGTTAAATTATTGGCATGGATATCGCTTTATAGCTCGTAAGTTTGGCTCAAGATAAATCTCTTGAGTTAAAAGATTATAGAAGGGGCATCCCTTTACCCTACCGGAGGCTTGAGAATGTCAGTTGAATCAGTTTTAAAGCAACTTGAAGAATTAGAAGTTAAGTTCGTTGATTTACGTTTTACCGACACTAAAGGTAAAGAGCAGCACGTATCTATTCCTTCTCATCAGGTAGATGCTGATTTCTTCGAAGACGGCAAAATGTTTGACGGTTCTTCTATCGCAGGTTGGAAGGGCATTAACGAATCAGACATGGTACTGATGCCAGATCCAACGACATTCGTACTGGATCCTTTCACCGAAGAAACCACAGCGCTGATCCGTTGTGACATTCTTGAACCCGGTACTATGACAGGTTACGACCGTGACCCACGCTCAATTGCTAAAAAAGCAGAAGCTTACCTGATCTCTACTGGTATCGCTGATACTGTATTGATTGGACCAGAACCAGAATTCTTCCTATTTGACGATGTCCGTTTCGGTACTGACATGTCAGGTTGTTTCGTTAAGATCGACGCTAAAGAAGCGGCTTGGAACTCAGGCACTAGCTACGAAGGCGGCAACACAGGTCACCGTCCATTTGTTAAAGGCGGTTACTTCCCAGTTGCACCGGTTGACTCATCACAAGACCTACGTAGCGCTATGTGTTTAGTGCTCGAAGAAATGGGCCAAGTGGTTGAAGCGCATCACCACGAAGTGGCGACTGCAGGTCAAAACGAAATCGCCACTCGCTTCAACACCTTGACTAAGAAAGCGGATGAAATCCAAATTCTGAAGTACGTAGTGCACAACATGGCACACGCTTACGGTAAGACTGCGACTTTCATGCCTAAACCCATCGTTGGTGACAACGGTAGCGGCATGCACGTTCACCAATCTCTGGCGAAAGACGGTGTTAACTTGTTCGCTGGCGACAAATACGCAGGTTTAAGTGAAACGGCTCTGTACTACATAGGTGGTATCATCAAGCACGCTCGCGCACTGAACGCTTTCACTAACCCAAGCACTAACTCTTACAAGCGTTTAGTGCCACACTTTGAAGCACCTGTTATGTTGGCCTACTCTGCCCGTAACCGCTCTGCATCAATCCGTATTCCAGTGGTACCAAGCCCTAAAGGCCGTCGTATCGAAGCACGTTTCCCTGACCCACATGCAAACCCATACTTAGGTTTCGCAGCGCTGCTGATGGCGGGTCTTGACGGTATCCAAAACAAGATCCACCCAGGTGAAGCGATGGACAAAGATCTGTACGATCTGCCTCCAGAAGAAGCGGCTGAAATCCCACAAGTGGCAACATCATTAGAAAACGCCCTTGAAAATCTGCAAGCTGACCATGAGTTCCTGACTAAAGGCGGCGTGTTCAGTGAAGATTTCATCCAATCTTATATCGTACTGAAAACAGCAGAAGCTGAGCGCGTAGCACGTACAACTCACCCACTTGAGTTTGAAATGTACTACAGCCTGTAATGGCTAGCGCTATACAACCGGCTCGCTTTATGTAATTTATACAGAAAATATAAAAGCCTCGATAGCAACGCTATCGGGGCTTTTTGTATTTTGAAGGTATATACAACTTTTATTCTGATTCAATCATCGCGTTGTTCTCTAAATAGGCATCATCGCCAACCACTCTTTTATCATTCAGAGAAGGCACGCCAGACACCGCGACAACAGCAACAATAGAGATAGATGGTTAAAAACCGATCTAAACTAAACATGGATGCAGCAGAAAAACCACCTATATAGTCGGAAGTTAACTACCGCGCCATTATTGTTAAGTGTCCACGCTTTATTCAACTAGGCTGGGTATTCTCAGGGGCAAAATCTACCAGTTGGGCAGGTTCGCCTGACTCAAATGACTCAAATGACGCAAATGGTACGCCATCTAACACGCGCTCATTTTTAAATACACGGATTTCAGAATCAGGTAACTGCGTCATCAGTAATGACAAGATAATGTGCATCTTATCCAATGGGCAATGAAGACGAATACTTGCACGTAAGCCCATTGTTCGTACATCCGATTGGCAGGCAATAAATGGACGATTCCGCGTTATCTTAATCAAATGGCGATGCCCATTTTTTATAGGACTCTCGTAAGTTGTCTCTACATTTTTAAAACCAGTAAAGAAAAATGCCCCCAGAGCCATTCCACCTACACCAACCAGCGCTGCTGGGCCTAAAAAGGCCACCCCGACAATACAAACCACCACCCCAAACCAAGCCAGCCCCCGCACTACCGCATAGGCTGCATCCGGAATAGCATCATGATAGGTGGTAACTAACCCCTCGGTGGTGAGCCGATAATGGTACTGTTTGTCTGCAAACCAGAGGTAACGAGCAGATAAGCACATAATTAAAGCCATGATGATTAACCCTATACCCAAGCTAGTATCGCCAGATAGCAAATAGCACCCTATAAGTGCTAAGCAACCACACGGGATCAGGAAGGTTAACCAAAATAGACCATAGACAGTCGCCACCCGAATATCCCACTCATAAAGCGTGGGCGCCTCACGCACCCGCTGCTGACGTAGCTTATTGAGCCGGCTTTGCTCCTCTTGGGGTAATTGCAGGTACTCAGTGCGCGGCAGGTCTTCATACCGACTGTCGTCCAACAGTTTTGTCTCTTGCTCTGTCGACGCCAACTGCAGCGGCGCTGCTCTCTTATTCATATAGCTATTCCTTTGCTGTGCCCACGGACTGCACGGTCATCGTTAACCTATCCACACAGCTCGTACTTAATGTCTTCTCACTCTTGACGATCTTGCCGCTAAAGGCCTGTTAGCATCTTGGTGGCAAAGCTGCCACTGATGACACCGAATCTCACGCCAATAACAGGCGTGAAAGAAAGCGTTAGACGGCATGGGTATTCTC
>NZ_BJBV01000041.1:0-17902 GCF_036245925.1 Shewanella sp. M-Br | reverse complement strand
ATCTTTCGATGGGGCTTTTGCAATTTGGCGGAGCGGACGGGACTCGAACCCGCGACCCCCGGCGTGACAGGCCGGTATTCTAACCAACTGAACTACCGCTCCAAATTCTTCCATATCCAACATCTGACGAGTTTCAAAACCCGCTAACCCCAGCGTGATAGGCCGCTGAAGCTAAAACAGCCATAACGATATTTCAACTGACTTATCAAGGCTTCTGCTTAAGATGCGAAGAATAATACGGTTGAGCCCTGCGGGCGTCAACCGTTTTTTTACTTAGATTTATCATTTGATTAAAAAAAAACCAAATCAATTTCCGACCTTGATTTATGTGCCAAATATTGCTCTACGCCCTAGTTCAAAGTCATAACTCAAACACATCAGCGACACTTGGCTAACGATCTTTATCCGCCTCATCTGGCATAGTAAGATCGATTTCATCTAATGACGGCGCAGCTGCTGGATTCGCCGATGCTTCCTCCAATAAACGTAACTCAGCAGCAGCTAATGCCTGCGCTAAACTTTGGCGTTTACGCCACACTATTAATCCCACTACGCCCAAGACTAATAAAATCGCGTTGATCGTGATGATCCAGAACATGGCATCTTTCTTCGCAAGTTCTTCTTCCTCTGCGGCTTTTTGTGCAGCAACGGCGGCCAACTCTTCAGCGCTTGGTGGCGGCTCTGGCGGCTGAATTAAGTTGAAAAATAGCTCTGGCAAATCCAGTACGATTTCTCGCCCCGTAATCGTCGTCGTCGCCACGAAACCTTTAATTCGATAACTGCCAAACTCAGTCACTGTCGGTAAATCTAATTCAGAGTCCGGCTCTGTAAGACCATTAACGGTCAAAGGCAGTTGTAAGCCCGCAGGACCCACTAGCTCAAAGGAAAAATGCGTTTCAGCTAGCTGCAGCACAGCACTATCGACGTGCAACATGATTTTCCATTGCCCCGTTAACGGATCGTCTGGGGTAATGACTTCTAAATTAATTGGCCGCGGCGATAATCTAAACGGAAATGAAATCTGCCGCTCAAACACGTTGTTGCGAGCCTGTACCACAAACTCATAATCCCCCCAAGGCTGCTTTACATTGATATTGCTGGTAAATACGCCATCATCGGGTTTTTCATCATAATCTTCACCATTGTCTTTATAGGAACCGACAATAATGTCACCCGCGGCAAAATTCTCATCGCCGGCCCTGTGCTTACTCACAAAATGAGCCGTCCACTCCACCAGAAAGTCGAGTCCCGGCATGCGCACACGCTGGGCATCCCCCATCAACTGGGCGACAATTTTCACTTGCTCACCTTGAAATAGCGGCTGCGGCAAAGGCTGAACTTCGATTTCGAGTTTAGAGAGTTTTTTGAGGGTCGAACCTGGGACGACTTTACCCACCAATTGCCAAGGTCCAGGCATAGGCGACTCAATGTAAATAATATCGCCGGTAATGCCATCGACCCACTTGACGGTTTCGGGATGGCGATTGGCGTACCATTTACTGCCATCGGGCAACACAATGACTACCGGTGCAGAGCCGTATTCACGCTCCACTAACAGCGTCATGTTATCGACCATATGGTCGATGCGAAAACGGTTTTTAAGCTCAGAAGCCGTCTCCAATCCTATAATCGGCGCGGCCTTGGGCGGCTTGACGACTTTTTTAGCGGTTTCAGCCTCGGCGGCCAATACAGACGTCACACTGGCAAACAGCGTAGTGACAACAAGGCAAAGCGCTAAAATGGGTTTATGGCGCGACATCGGCATAGTGATTTTTCTATCCTCTCCAGAGGCATTTGCCTGATTTTGCGACCAAATCAAGGCGTTGTTCATGCATAGTCAATTCATCGGCCGATGCGCCGATCACTTTAAGGTTAAGTGATTGCGGATCAAAACGTTGAATACCACCCGCTTCCTGCCCCGCTTCCTCGTTGGACAAATTAAACTTTGTCTGCCCGCCGGTCATGATCAGATAAACATCGGCGAGGATCTCGGCATCGAGCAAAGCGCCGTGATATTCGCGGCGCGACGTATCCACACCATAACGCTTACAGAGGGCGTCAAGGTTGTTTTTCTGACCAGGATGCAGGAACTTAGCGATGACTAAGGTATCGAGGATCTGACAAATATCAGCGGTTTTTGGTCCACGCGGCTGCAACAGTGAAAACTCATGATCCATGAAGCTCACGTCGAAGTTCGCGTTATGGGCGACGATTTCAGCGCCGTCGATAAAGTTGATAAAGTCTTGAGCAACTTGATGAAAACGCGGCTCTTTGGAAACGCGCTCATCGGTAATACCGTGAACGGCAATGGCTTCAGGATCGATGGCTTGACCTGGATTGATATATTGGTGGTAATAACGCCCCGTCAAACGACGGTTCACCACTTCCACACAACCAATCTCGATGATCCTATGGCCTAAATAAATGGCGCCGCTGCCCTGGTTCATACCTGTGGTTTCGGTATCCAAAATAACCTGACGGCTAGCGTTAGAGATAATATTCATTTTTTTTATGCGCTTCTTATGACAATTTTTGGTTATACTCGGCCGAAATTCCCGGCTATGGTAACAATTTGATGACTGAACTAAAACTGATCCACATCTTCACCGACGGCTCTTGCTTAGGCAATCCCGGTCCTGGCGGCTATGGCATTGTAATGAATTATAAAGGCCATACAAAGGAGATGTCCGACGGTTTTGCGCTCACGACCAATAATCGCATGGAGTTATTAGCCCCGATCATAGCGTTAGAAAGCTTAAAAGAGCCTTGCCAAGTCGTACTCACCAGCGACAGCCAATATATGCGCCAAGGCATAATGACGTGGATCCATGGCTGGAAGAAAAAAGGTTGGATGACATCAAACCGTACCCCAGTCAAAAACGTTGACCTGTGGAAACGTTTAGATAAAGCCTCACAGATGCACACCATCGACTGGCAATGGGTTAAAGGTCACGCAGGACACGCCGAAAACGAACGTTGCGACGTATTAGCTCGCACTGCGGCTGAATCAAAACCGACCCAACCCGACTTAGGCTACCAGCCTTAACTCTGTGGCCCTTACTTAAACGTGCTAAGTTTGAACAGCAAAAGTTCATACAAGCTAAATTCGAAAAAGTAAGTTCGAAAAGTAAGTTCTATGCCATCACGCCTAAGCTTAACACTTAGGCGTGATGATTTATTTCACTATTCATCTCACCGTAAACCCACAGTTCAAATTAACCGCTTAAGCTCACTGCATATGGCCATTGCTATCAAACGGCTTATTTGGTTCCACCCCTGCGATATTGAAAAAATTCTCACAGAACTGCACAAAAGCTTGGCCAAGGGATGTCGCCTGACGGCTCTTATGGGTGATGCGATAAAACTGCCGCTCCAGCACTAATCCCTCAATCGTGACTAACGCTAACTCTTTGCGGCTGATTTCTTTCTCCAGCGCCAGCTCAGATAACACCCCAAGCCCAGCACCTTGTTTCACCGCCAGTTTAATTGCATCCGGCGTAGTAAAGCAGAATTTGGCTTCTGGCTGCATATCCAACTCATTGGCGGCATTGACAAAATACTCACGAGTACCCGAGCCTTCTTCACGTAACACCCAAGACTGGCCTCTCACTTGCGCCGGTTTAACCACTTTCCCCGCCAGAGGATGTGCCGGATGACAAAACACCAGCAGCCTATCCTTATGCCAAGCTTCGACACTCAAACGATTATCGGTGCAATGACCTTCGATAAAGCCCATTTCAGATCGGAACTGCGCAACCGCTTGGATCACATCTTGAGTATTTGTGATCGCCACATCCACATGGGTTTGAGTGTGCTGCTGACAAAATGCCACTGCGGCTTTCGCCATCAGATAGTTACCTATGGTCGAACTGGCACTGATACTTAAACGCCCAACCAAATCGCCACCATGGTAGGTAAATGCCTGCTCAATTTGCTCGACACGGTGCAATAAATCCGTAGCCAGTGGCAACAGTAAATTGCCCTGGGAGTTAAGCTGTAATCGATTGCCAATACGTTCAAATAGGCGGGCATTTAGCTGCTTTTCTAATTCAGCCAAGGCCATAGATGTCGCCGGTGGTGATAAATTCACTTGTTCAGCCGCCTTTGCGACTTGGCCGCTACGTGCCACAGCCTCAAATACTGCCAGTTGTCTTAAGGTGATCCGCATATAAAAACCTGTACTTAAAATGGAAATGCCTTATCAGTTTTCCGAATGCTCTGATAAATGCCCCGAACGACCCGCGGTCTGCGCCGTGGTCCAATTTGTCTGCCGCACCTTACGTTTATCGCGAATAGGTGTGAGTGGCGACTCGAGTTTACGTGCCACAATCAAATACAAACTGCCCGCGCTAGGAAGCCATGACGCTAAACTCTGTTGAAAAAATCTACCTTGGGTAAACTCGCCCATTAATGGGTGATAGACCAAACGCTCATCCCCCACCACTTGATAACCTAATAAACCTAACCAATCTCGCACCCTCGAAGGCATAAAAAAACGGCCATTCCAAGGAAGACAATCCTGATACTTAGGCCATAACTTACCCAAAAATACTGGACTCAAGGGATTAAAACCGACGATAAAAAGATAGCCTCCGGCGATGAGTACCCGGTCAGTTTCACGAAGAATACGGTAAGGATCGGGTTCAAATTCGAGTAGTAGACTCATCACCACCGCATCTATCGCCGCATTCTGCAGGGGTAAATGGCAAAAATCGCCTTCAATCGAGGCGCCTTTGGATGGTGAGAGTGAAAAATGATGGGCGACTGGCGATGCCATACTCGACAATTCGGCACTCAAAGGCCCTAACTTTAATAAATGATAACCAAAGACTCTTGGCCACCAATCTTCAAGTTGTTTAGCAACGGCTTGTTGCAACGCCTCACCATTGGGTAGGTCGCTCCATTGTTCGGGTTTGAGCTCAGTACTAAAATGCGACACAGAGTTCCTCCGTTAGCTTGGTAGACAAGTATCCAATTGGGTCAAAGATTGCTGCCATTTTGCCACAGGGCAAAAGCAGCAAAGGTCGCCAAGGGCCGTTCACTCATGGATAATACCTTTATCTTCGAATTGAAATACAGACATAGGCGGTTCTATGCTCACTATAACAGCGATCAAAGCCTTTAATGACAATTATATCTGGGTGTTACAACAACAGACCCATACACAGGTTTATGTCGTCGATCCCGGCGATGCGAGTGTGGTGATTGACTATCTAGAGGCCAATCAACTCACGCTAGCGGGCATTTTACTGACCCACCACCACAATGACCATACGGGTGGCGTCGCTGAACTTCAAGCCTACAGTCAAGACCGACTCACAGTGTATGGCCCAGATAATGAGAAGATTGAAGGCATCACCCATCCGTTGAACGCAACAGCACAGCCCAGATTGACACTCGACTATATGAGTGGCGAGCTGCAAGTCTTAGATGTACCGGGACACACAGCAGGACATATTGCCTACGTTATTGCAGATGCCTTATTCTGCGGTGATACCTTATTTAGCGGTGGCTGCGGACGCTTATTTGAAGGTACGCCAGCGCAAATGCTAAACTCACTACAGCAACTTGCCCAGCTTCCCGCCGACACTCGGGTGTATTGTGCCCATGAGTACACACTTTCAAACCTCAAATTTGCCCTCGCGGTCAATCCCAACAATCGCGCGCTGCAAGACTATAACGAACGCGCCATAGCGTTGCGTCGCCAAGACAAAGCGACTATCCCCTCCACCATCGCCTTAGAACGCGCCATCAATCCCTTTCTACGTGCCAGCGA
Organism: Shewanella sp. M-Br; assembly: GCF_036245925.1. NCBI lineage: Bacteria > Pseudomonadati > Pseudomonadota > Gammaproteobacteria > Alteromonadales > Shewanellaceae > Shewanella > Shewanella sp. M-Br. Next base: position 12,126 of record NZ_BJBV01000041.1, on the reverse strand, counting down.
CACTGAGATTGTTGACAGCATAAAACAGCATTTTAGCGATCTAAATCATGCCAATTTAGACGAACTTGGCGGTTTTACCCTGCTCAGACAGTGGAAAGATAATTTTTGATCACAAAAGCAATATTATAGATTGAAATTTAAACAGTTTTTTCCATTTTTGATGATGTAAATCAAAAATGGCCTTACATTATGTACGATAATTAAGGGACAAGATCGAAAAGATCCCATAGAATGGCTCGTTTTGCGTGAAAACTTTGCGCGCTGCGTCGTCTTTATCTTCATATAAAACATACTGTTACTATAAAGAAAAGCTATGCACTAACAGAGGACTACCGTTTTCAATGAGAGTATCACTTTATGTTGTTGTAGGGGGATTTGCCCTACTCACAGGTTGTCAGACATTAGACAACCATGGCATTAATCAGACAGAAGTTGAAGCCGTCACAACCGAAAATACAGTCCCAGAATATTACCTCGCAACTGAGGCTCCGTCGGCGCAAATTACCGATGTGTGGGAGCGAATACGTCAAGGTATGCAGTTACCGGTTCCAGATCAAAAATTGGTAAACCAATATCGCGATTGGTACATCAAAAATCCGCAGCATCTAGAGATCATCTCAGAGCGTGCTGCACCTTATATGTACCTGATCGTGGAAGAGCTTGAAAAGCGTCATCTTCCGATTGAGATCGCCCTATTACCTATTATAGAAAGCGCCTTTGATCCATCGGCGTCTTCAGCAAGTGCGGCATCGGGTTTGTGGCAGTTCACCACGCCAATGGCCAGCCATTTCGGTTTAGAAATGAACTGGTGGTACGACGGTCGCCGTGATGTACCCGCTTCGACGACTGCGGCGCTCGACATGTTGGAATATCTTTACGATAAAACCAATAACAATTGGCTTTATGCTATTGCGGCCTATAACTCGGGTGAATCTCGGGTGCTCAATGCGATTAAACGTAACGAGAAGAAAGGCTTAAAAACTGACTTTTGGTCATTGGATTTACCCAGTGAAACCGAACGCTACGTGCCGCAACTGCTCGCGCTGGCCGAAGTCATTAAACACGCCGATGAATATGGCATCACTTTAGCGCCGATCAGCAACAATCCTTCAATTGAAGTGGTTGATATTGATAGCCAAATTGATTTAGCCATGGCGGCAGGTTTAGCAAACATGACCACACTTGAGCTGCAAAAGCTCAATCCTGGTTATAACCGCTGGGCCACTTCGCCACTGGGGCCGCACACTTTAGTATTGCCGATTGATAAATCGGAAGAATTTAAGAGAGCGCTCGCCGAAACAGAAACCGAAGATAGGATCAGTTGGCTACGCTACACGATCAAATCCGGTGACAGTATTGGCAAAATTGCGAAGCAGCACCACACGACGATTAATGCAATTCGCGCCGCCAACGGCATGAAAAGCAACACGATCGTCGCAGGCAAGCATTTGATTATTCCTGTCGATGCGCAAGACAAGCAGCTTTATGCCCTGTCAACTAAGCAGCAATTGCCGAAAAAATCACATGCTGCAGTTGAATCAACAAAAATTGCTTATCAGGTTAAGTCAGGAGACACACTCTCAGAAATAGCCCAAGCCCATAAAGTGACGGTGAAACAACTCAGCACTTGGAACAAATTGGCTAAGAATAGCAAGCTACAAAACGGTCAGAAGTTAGTGATCTTAGCACCAAAGGAGCTTGAGCAAACCGCACAAATTCGTACTGTTAGTTACAAGGTAAAATCCGGTGATTCACTTGCCCGTATCGCCAATAAATTTAACGTAACTGTTGCCGAGCTACTCGAGTGGAATAGCCTAGCGCAATCACAGTATTTACAACCAGGCCAAGTGATCAAATTAGTGGTTGATGAAACTAAGTTGAGTGCGTAGGGACTAAACTGGCACATAGTTCGAACGGATTAGTGCTATAAATCCTAAGCAAAATTGAGCCATAGATAACAAAAAGGCAGCAACCCTATCGGATTGCTGCCTTTTTCTATTATGAGAGGCGGCGTTATTCCATCGTCAGTAATAAGACAACGGGCGCCATAACAACGGCATCAGACTCTAATGCTTTAGCGGCAAAATGCGCTTCTAAGCGAGCACCGTCTGCAGGTATTCCTGCAAATGCTTTGGGCGGAATACTAAATGAAGTCGTGATCACTTTCCCTGCCGCCAATTGGCTATCACGTAATGCTTGGGTAAACATCATATCATCCGACCAAGCCCACAGACGTTTGCCCTCTTGCGTTACCAACCACAAATCCGCCGTCATCCCAGAGTTATAACGTAGGCCGACAGCATAGGTTTGTGGATTTGTCACAGTCAATGTCGCCTTAACCGACTGCTTAAAATCGATAAAAGGTTCTAGAGTTAATTCGCCGCGAAGCAGGCCTTGTGTCTTTTCTGCCATCACAGGTTCAGCCTTTAATGTCGGAGTGCTTTTAAGCCCAGAAACATCGAGCGCCAGATCGGCAGCGCGAATAATCTCAGGCTGAACGGCCGCGGCTGTTGTAGTCTCACCCTTGGTTGACTGACTCGTGTCAGCGGCTTCGGGCGCCGAGCACCCAACAAGTTGCCCGCCGACAAAAGCACTCGCGCAAACAAGTAATGCGTAACGCGTAGAAACAACCATTAGAAACCGCCTAGTTTTTTCAATAAGGAGTCTTTTAATTTTTCCTTAGCTTTGTCGGTTTCTTCCTTTAGCTGATTATTCAGTAAGGCTTTAGTATCCAAAGCATATTCAGGTTTTTGGAAAGTGCCTGTAATGGCGAGCGGAATATCAACTCCTGCCAGCGCATCTTTGTCGCTACCACCCTGACCCTTCAATGAATTCACTAGGCTAGCGGTTAGTCTGTAGTCCAAGGCTTCAGTCAATAAATTCGCAGTGCCTTTACCATCCAAACGCAGTAAAGGCGAAGACAAGGCAAGATCTTGATTCGTGGCAACGCCATTATCCAACGAGAAACTGCCCGTCAGACTCGAGAAGTCAGTTTTGCGCTCCGCCTTCGTTTCTGGCGATAAGTCGCCCTTTAACTTAGCTTGGGCGCTGCGGATCATCTGTGGAATATTTACCCCGTACAGAGCACCGTCATTAATATCAAAATGACCATTCGCTAACAGGTTTTTCTTTAACTGCTCAGGGATCAAACTCTTACCTTTCCCCTTCACTTCAAAGTTGGCTGTACCCGCCAGTAAATCCACATCCGCTGCATCTTTGAGCAAAGGACGAATTTGTACGCCCGTCACTTTTTTATCGAATTGATAACTTGCCACCGCTTGACGAGCATCAACCTGAGCGCTCACCAGCAACTGACCTTGATATAAATCCGCATTCAACTTCGTCAAATCTAACACGCCATTTTTAATGCCCACATCCATTAACCAATTTTGAGTCGACAGATTCGCGACCTTAATAGACTTAACAGTCAACTTGAGTTTTACATCAAGCTGCTTAAGGGCTGAGAGATCAGGCTCAACTGCCTGAGTGTTTGCTGCTGGCGCTTGTTCAGCGGTGGCGGTGGCCTCTGTTTTAGGTAACAGTGTATCTAAATCAATATCGCCAACTTGAAAATCAGCATTAATTTGTGGAACTTTCGTACCATAATTAACACCCACTTTACCCGCAGCGGTAATGCTCGCCGCGGTGAGCTGCGCAATATCGACGGACAATTGCTGTTTATCAAGGGCGATTTGAGTTGCTAAGCTGACAGATGTTTCGAGTTTCTTGTTCGGAATACTCTCACCTTCCACCACAGTATCAATTTTCAGCCCATTGATAACGAGTTGTTTAAAGTCTCGACTGAGTTTTAGTTCACCTTTAGCTTCGCTACTTACCGTCATATCCGGCATAGTTGCACTGAATTCAAAGGCGATAGGCGCAAATTTATCTAAGGAGAACTCACCTAAGGTGAAGCTATTTAAGGTAAAGACTTGAGTCTGCTTATTAGCTTCGTCAATCATATTAATTTGGGTATTGGTGATAGAAATGCCACCAATATTAATGTCGTTAAGTTTGGCATTCGATGAGGATTCGGCGGCAGCTGGAGACGCAGTTTTTGGGCTATTATCGCCACTCAACCCATCGAAACTGCTAGTGCCATTTTTACGGGTGACCAAATTGATCGTTGCGCCATCGAGACTCAATTCTGCAATTTCAATTTTCTGACTAAACAACGGCATTAGCGCCACTTCAGCAACGGCTTTTTTGACTTCTAACATAGCCTTAGGCGTAAAACCTTCAGGGTTAGATAAAGACACTCCCCCTAAATTAATACCTATAACAGGGAAAAATGTCCAAGATAAATCGTCAGTAATGACTAATTCACGACCCGTTTGTTTTTTTACGGCATCGACTATTTCAGGTTTAAAATCATTAGGGTCGAAAAAGACGGTGAGATAAACGGTAACTAAAAGAATGAGCGTCACCATTAAGGCTAAGAGCCACTTAATGAATTTCATATAAATATCCTTATCAAAAACAACTTGAATTTATAGCAACTAATGCATTTAGAAATGTTAATTTAAAAATGCAAAGTTCAACATTTCATCACTTACTGCAATACCATTTTCATCAGCATAGAGCATCATACCGGGCTTAACCGTCACGCCCCCCATATCGACAGCCACATTAATTTGGCCTTGACCTAACTTTTCGGTTTTTATCGGCATAGCCCCTAAGGCAAAGACACCTAAGCTGAAAGTATTTAATCTCGCCACATCGCGAACACAACCATTAATCACGATCCCTTGCCAACCATTATCTAAGGCGCTCTGCGCTATGAGGTCACCTAATAGTGCGCGGCGCAGAGAACCGCCGCCATCGACAACGAGCACTTTTCCATGCCCATCCTGTGCAAGTATCTCTTTTACCTTTGAATTATCCTCGAAGCACTTTACTGTGACTATCTCGCCCCAGAAGAGCCGTTTACCACCAAAGGGTTTAAATGCAAGGGGAAGTAACTGTAATTTAGACGGATAGTGGTCGAATAAATCTGGTAGTAGATCAAGCATTTGAATCTCCATGATAGTCTATAACTTTAGACTACTCATTATTGTAGACCCCGACAAGGTCAAAGCAAAAATCAGCGGAATTTTTTATTTCATTTTAACGTGCAAAGGCTTGGTGTATATTGGCATAAGCATTATAATCTGCGATAGTTAACGTCCTATGACACTCTTTAAAGTTTCATACATTTGTTCCCACACCTCTTTGTTATAAAGCGAAAACCAAATGACAACTGATCTTGATTTACAGAGCGCAATCGCAGCTCTTGATGAGTATGGATATGATAAGAAAGTCTCAACGGATCTTGAGCAAGCACGTAACAAGCAACAAATGGGTAAATATATTAAATCTCTCGACTATAGTTTACGTCGATTATTGATATTACAAGAAACCGTTAATGAGTTAGTTGAAGAAAAGAAACATCAATTAGCTCAGCAAGAGAATATTCAAACCTACAAAACAAAAATCATTAACTTGTCTAGAGAATTTAACATTTCTTACGATGAAGTATTAGCGCTGATGGCATCATCTAAATCTAAGAAGTAAGTTTATCGCCATTGTGCTCTATCACCACGCAGTGAAATTGTTTGATTAACATCTGCATATGCCATATAACGAAATATATACTTTTTCGGTTATATGGCAGAATTTTTGGCTTTTCATTATTCGCACAGTGTTAACGATTTCATTTCATAAGTAACAATGCCAACTTATGTTAAGCTCACACTATACCTGTCTAGCTATTTGGCATAAAAAAGCAGAGCCTAAGCTCTGCTGATTTATATCAATATGCGAACTTATTTGCTCTGCATTAATTGGCGAATATATTTCACTGGTGCACTACCATAACTCAAGAATGTTTCGTGGAAAGTTTTAAGGTCAAAATCTTTACCTTGCGATTTTTTGTATTCTTCACGGAAATCATAGATTTCTCGATAACCTGAATAGTAACTCGTCAGTTGCACTTGACTAAGTGTCGCACGGCGCCACTTGCCTTCGGCTTCAGCTTGCTGTTGGAAGGCTTCATTCATCATCAGGGCAATAGCTTGGTCTTCGGTCATGCCTTTCACATGAATGCTATAATCCAAAATCGTGTTACAGATAACACGTAAATTCCACTTGTAGTACATCAACCACATTTCAGGCTCAAAATTTCCATAGCCTTCTTCTAACATCATACGCTCGGTATAAACCGCCCAACCTTCAACCATAGCGCCATTGCCAAATAAACTTTTCACTAAACTCGGAGATTGATTAGAATAAACGAGTTGAGTGTAGTGCCCTGGGATGGCTTCATGAATATTGAGGATTTGCAGGATCCAGTGATTATATTCACGTAAGTAACTCTCGGCAGACTCATCACTCATGCCATCGAGCGGCGTCACGTTATAATAAGTATTACCTGACTTCTCATAGGGTCCAGGCGCACTAATTGATGCACCGGCATAACCACGCATATATTCGGGTGTTTCACGGACAACGAGTGGTTTTTTAGGATCTAATGTGACTAGTTTTTTCTTATTTACAAATTCAATCAGCTCTGGAATTTGCTTACGCACTTCATTCACGAATTCATCGCGCTGAACATGCTGAGTCGATAATTTATCGATTAATTGGCGAATGGCGAGCTTACTGTCAGCAGGCTTTGGCATAGTAAAATATTTAGGCCATAACTTATCGGTAATTTTAGCCATTTCTCCTTGAACACGCTCTTTATCGGCTACGGCTTTTTGATATAGCTGTTTCGCCGTCATCCCCGCTTGGATATCAAAGGCAAATTTTTGCTCATATAACGCCTCGCCAATTCTAAAACTACGTGCTCCATCTTTTTTAAGTTGAACCACTAATTTGTCTAACCAAGCGATATGGCCGTTAATCGCGGCAGTTGCTGCATCGAAACGCGTTTTAAATAACGCTTTTTCCGCATCAGTCAGACCAGAGTCGGCGACCTGTTTTAATAAGTCATCGGAAAAAACCGAAAATGCACCTTGATTCTGCAGCACTGCTAACTCAGAGTGCTCCAATGTTGGTTTGCTAATGTTCGCCTGCGCAGCAGCATAATAAGCTGGCACATTTTCTAAACGCGCTAATACCGAACGTAATCTGTCATCTAATGGAGCGAAATTTTCATTGATGATTTGGGCAAAACCGCCCGATACGTTGTAACTTGAAGGATCCCACTGCCAAGATTTAAAACTGTCAATTTCCCATGCCATACTACCGAGTAAATTGTCGATCAGATGGTAATCAATCAGTTCATTCGGCGTTAGCGACTTTTGCTCGAACTGAGTCAATTGCGCTTGCTGAGCTTTCACAAACGCTAAGGTCTTTGCTCGACCTGCTGCATCGGGGATTTCAAGGTAACCATCGTTAACATGCTTGCCACTGTATAAGGCCCAAGTCGGTGACAATTCCCACAATGAATCAATAAAGGATGCTGAAAATTGCTCAAATGAGTGGGCTTTAATTTCAGGTGCGACCACGGGCGCGATTTGACTCGTATGGGACTGACAACCAGCAAGGCTGGCCAGCGATAGCACTATCGCAAGGGAAATAGCGTTTTTTTTCATTATTATGGGTCCTTTGTTGAGATTTATCAGGCATACAAAAATTACCTCAGTTAATCATATTGCCCCAATAATTGCAGCTATGTTAGCCATGAATACATGTGTGGTTACAAAATTGTAAGTTCTCAATATATTGCCGCCTATCATTCGCCTATTCGACGTTTAAGCCCCTCTTTACCAAACACACACAAATAATGATAATCGCCTATTCTGTTTCACCTCCTGCTATAATATCGCCCTGCTCCACTGTTCATGCTTTAGCGTAACAGTTTGCTTATACATTATTGACCTGACCCTTTACCTGAGACATTCAATGCCATTTTCCAAACTTGGATTAAGCGATCCGATTTTAAGAGCCATTACTGAGCTCGGCTATTCACAACCTACTCCGATCCAAGAAAAAGCCATTCCGGTGATCTTGAAAGGCAAAAACCTGCTTGCTGGCGCGCAAACAGGTACAGGTAAAACCGCCAGTTTTGTGTTGCCTATACTGCAAATGTTCGCCGAGATGCCGAAAATCCGTGCTAAACGCGTTCGTGCATTAATCTTAACACCAACCCGCGAATTGGCCGTTCAGGTAGAAGACAATATTGCCAAGTACGCAAAATACCTGCCGCTGACGTCTATGGCCATGTATGGTGGCGTGGATTCCGCACCGCAGAAACAACTTCTTATTGAAGGCGTCGATATTCTGGTGGCAACACCCGGTAGATTGCTCGATATGTACACCCAAAGAGCGATTCATTTCGATGAAATCTCGGTATTAGTCCTAGATGAAGCCGATAGAATGCTCGATATGGGATTTATCGAAGACATCAATAAGATCATCGAACGTCTGCCAACAGAACGCCAAAATCTGTTGTTTTCGGCAACCTTATCTAAGCAAGTGCGCTTTTTAGCGAAAACAGCGGTTGAAAACCCAGTCGAAATTGAAATTGCCCGCGACAGCGCAAACGCACCGCAAATCGACCAATGGTTGATCACTGTCGATAAAGATAAAAAGTCGGCACTGTTAAGCAAACTCATCACTGAGCAAGCGTGGGAACAGGCACTGATCTTTATCCAGACGAAACAAGGCGCCGCCAAACTGGTTAGTCAACTCGAAAAACGTGGCATTGCCGCCGAAGCCATTCACAGCGGTCGCAGCCAAGCGGTACGCGAGCAATTATTAGTGGATTTTAAATCTGGCAAACTACGCTTTTTAGTCGCGACTGGCGTTGCTTCCCGCGGTATCGATATCGACGCCCTCACCCGTGTGGTCAATTATGATTTGCCCGATGAAGCCGATGATTATATTCACCGTATCGGCCGAACCGGTCGCGCTGGCGCCTGCGGCGAAGCCATTTCCTTTGTTTCTAAAGATGATTTTAGGAATCTATGTGCTATCGAGCGCCGTCTAGGTCACCTCATAGTGCGTAAAGAAATTGAAGGCTTTGTGCCGAACAAAGAAGTGCCTGTGTCTATTCTCGATTTTGTGCCCAAAAATACTACGCCAAAAACCTTTAAAGCTCGGGCACCTGAGGCCAGATCCTCGCGCCCCGCGAAAGAAGGCTCCTTTGAAACCGCCCATGCGAAAAAGCATCGCAGCGCGAAATCAAAGCCAGAGGTTAAAGCCAATGTAACACGGCCGCAATCTATTCAGACTGACAACGGTAACGAGACAACAGGTCGCAGCGCGCCCTTTAATCCGTGGAATAGCGGCCCTAAAACCAAGTAATGACTCAGTACAAGTCGTGACTTATTAGATATAAAAACTCATTAAGATAGAAGATATTAGCATGATTACATTTAGCACCAATCTAGGCGACATCACTATAGAACTCGATTTTGAACATGCGCCTGTCAGTTCAGAAAACTTTGTCCGCTATTGTGAAGAAGGCTTCTTTGAACACACGATTTTTCACCGAGTGATCAAAGGCTTTATGATCCAAGGCGGCGGGTTTACCGCAAAAATGAAGGAAAAACCGACCCACGAGCCTATTGTTAACGAAGCCAACAAAGGCCTAAGTAACACCATAGGCACAATCGCTATGGCTCGCACCGATGCGCCTCACTCGGCCACCGCGCAATTCTTCATCAACACAGCCAATAATGACTTTTTAGACCATACTGCCACCACCAATAACGGTTGGGGCTACGCGGTATTTGGTAAGGTTACGGCGGGAATGGACATTATCCAGCAGATTGAGAAAGTCAAAACCACCACGGTCGCTGGCCACGAAGACGTGCCCCGTGAACCTATCGTCATCGAGAAAGTAACGATTAATATCCAAAGTTAATTTTTAAAACAATAATACTTTTTCGTTAATATGATTAATCGCGCAGTTTTAATTGAGCGATTAATCATTTCCCCAAAGTTATTTAGTTAACTTTCCCGTACTATTCAACGCAAATTCATTTTATATAAACCTAAAAACACTAAATCCCCAATACAAAATCACTTAGTATAAAATCAACTGATGGATTATTTAAGCGTTGCCATTATTGACTTAAGACTACTACATATAAAATTAACCTCACAATATAGACCTCTTTCAAACAATGTTATTCATCATAAAAGCTGAAAAACAGCAGCACATACCTGACATCAATATCTTATACTAGCCGCACAAGTTGATAATATTAAAACAATACACCAACCATAATCCTTATGGTAAAAGAGACTTAATTTTCCATCTGATATAGATAAAAAAACCATTTCTGTATCTATTAACGTTTCTTGCTAATGCTTATTATCCCTATTTATTTTTAAGCAAGAATCATTGTTAACTTAAGCTACAAACCCTATTCAGATAAGCAGAGAAAGCTTGCTATAGTGATCAGAAAATGATGTTTCTATTGGATTCTAATAAGCTATATCGTAACTTCTGTGCCTTTGTTGATGAAACCAGAACTCTCATGACAAAACTTTTTGACTAGAGATAGCGTCTAAGCATTTAGGGAATTTATTTTGAATAATAAAAAAGGTAGTCTGTTTATGGTTGCTGCGATGGCAGCATTTTCTATTGAAGACATGCTGATCAAATCCGCAGCAGAAACCACCTCTATCGGCCTCATTTTAGCGCTATTTGGCCTAGGTGGAATGTTGATTTTTATACTGTTAACCTGGCGAAAGGGTGAAACTGTGCTTCATCCTGCAGTCTTGTCTACCCCCATATTAGTACGTGCACTATGTGAAATCGTCGGCCGATTCTGTTTTGCTTTAGCCATCACGTTAACGCCACTCTCAAGTGCATCCGCTATTTTGCAAGCCACACCTTTAATCGCCATGCTTGGCGCGGCATTGTTGTTCGGTGAACAAGTGGGTCATAAGAGATGGCTTGCAGTATTGATTGGTTTTATGGGCGTGCTGATGATCATTCGTCCAGGACTTGATGGTTTTGAGGCCACATCTTTATTCGCCGTTATCGCTACCTTAGGTTTTGCAGGACGCGATTTAGCAACACGCGCAGCTTCTCCCGTGTTATCTAATATGCAGCTTGGAGTGTATGGTTTTTTTGTGTTGATTCCTACAGGCTTAGCGATACTGATTTACCAAAATGAAGCAATACAGTTTAGTGCTACCGCAGCAATACAGATAATTGGAGCAATCGTCTTTGGTGTAATGGCCTATAATGCGCTGACAATCGCCATGCGCACTGGAGATGTATCGGTGGTAAGTCCCTTTCGTTATACACGTTTACTCTTTGCCTTAGCTTTAGGAATATTTATATTTGGAGAATCCCCAGATTTGCTGACTATTCTGGGAAGCCTACTCATAGTATTAAGTGGCGGCTATACCTTAGTTCAAGCGCGTAAAAGAATGACAACGAATAACATAGCTAATGTGGCAAAAACCTAAGGACTCACTAAGAATGGCTAATCGTATCTCTGAAATGATGGGTTTTAGTGAGGAGAATAACGGACTATAACACCCTGAATTGGTCCTAAATAGGTCCAAAAGCAACAAAGGGAACCAGTAAGGTACTGATTCCCTTTGCTTTAATTTGGCGGTGAGAGAGGGAGTCGAACCCTCTAAAGTACCGTATTAGCGCCTTTTCAGTGGCTTTCAGAGGGTCTGTGAGGGTCTATAAGAACCTGTTTGGATCCCAAAAAGTTCCCAAAGAGATCCCACTCGGGATCTTCTGAACACTCAGAAAAAAATTTTAAATTCGCACAGATGTTTTGCACAAAACTGAACTATTGAATCCCCAAATACGATAATTTATCACACCATGTTTCTAGTTACTCAGGACATACTTTCCTGCAAAGCGAGACACCACGATGATGCAATCGACTGCGTTTGAACAACAAGCCCACAATCTGCTGATGGTCTTCGAATTAATGACCTATGTGATTAAAAAAGAGATGCCTGATAGCGACACCTTTTCTTACGAGGACAACGTTGAGCAAGAAATACTCCTGCACATGCTTAAACAACGCTTAGTGCGTGAAAAAATGTCCGCCGTTCAGATTGAACTCGCAATTTCATTTGCTGAGCAATTTATACAAACAGTGTACTGGTCAACCCAAACTGGACACTTTTACTTGAGAATTCTCAAACTCTACAGGT
>NZ_BJBV01000040.1:0-18935 GCF_036245925.1 Shewanella sp. M-Br | reverse complement strand
TAAAGTGGATGGGTCCATTCCATTATCCATGGCGGTCGCCCGCCGCTAAGCGGACTCCCCGGCTACGAAGACAAGCTTCTTCGCGTTCAATCATGGCTAAATACTCCGTATTTATAGCGCTATGATTTCACCCCCATGTGAGAATAGGTCATCGCCAAGCGCCTAATTATCTCATTGAGATGTAACCAAGCCAGCTGAATAAGCTGGCTTTTTTGCGTCTGCAATTTGTCTTAATCCCCTATACATTGCTCTCATTCATGTGATTAACGTAGAAGAGTGAATCTCTATCTGATAATAACAAGCTTTTAGGTGCTTGCTTATCTTAGGTCTATTCTTGTCAGTTATGTCATAAGTAACTCAACTATCGAATTGGCCAAGTTATTTTCTGAATCACGGGTGTTACTATAAAAGTAGCCTTCTGACACGCTTAAGTCGATAGAGTGCATAAACAATTCTGCAATATTTTGATTTTATTTAACTTACTTTGTTAATTGCTGGTCGCTGTAGAAGTTGTGTTAAATCGATGACTCTATCTGCAGCTTTAATGGTTTCGGGCCGATGGGCGATTACCACTCGGGTGATATTCAATTTTTTCATCGCTTGATTAACAACAGACTCAGTGACAATGTCTAAGTGACTTGTTGCTTCATCCATAAATAAAATCTTCGGTTCCCGATACAGCGCTCTCGCCAAAATTAACCGTTGTTTTTGCCCACTGGATAGTGCTGAGCCCATATCGCCTATTAAACTTTTATAGCCCATTGGCATCTGACAAATATCTTGGTGTATTGCTGCCATTTGTGCACAACGAGTGAGCTTTTCGACGTCAATTTTTTCCGAAAAAAAAGTAATATTATCTTCTATTGTCCCACCAAGTAATCGGTCTTCTTGCATTACAGCTGCGACTTGCTGGCGATATTGAGCTAATCCTAATTTCACCAACGGTATGTCATCGATTAAAATCTCACCTTCGGTTGGTGTTAATAGCCCTAATAACAGTTTCATTAAGGTACTCTTACCACAACCGGATGGACCTATAATTGCAACCGACTCACCGGCGTTTATTTGTAATGCTAAATTGTATAGCACTGGCTCAGCGACGGAGCTATAACTAAAACTAACCTGTTGTAGACAGATATTTCCGGCCACTTTATGCTGCATTGGTTGTGGTGGATAAGTTTGCTCTTTGGCTGTTAGGGCAATATCTGCAATCCGTTCAAAATGTAAACTCAGCATGCGATATTCAATTAACTTTTCGATCAACTTGCTCATACGCTCCATAAATTGGGCTTTGTAGGCAATAAATGCAAATAACATTCCTGTGGTAAAACTGCCCACCATTACTAATTCTGCAGCAAGATAGATCACTACAATATTTTCTGTACCAAATAACAATTTGTTCATTATTTGATACGAAATTTCATATTTCCCGAGCGTAATGGTCCTGTTCGTTGCTTTAACATAGTGATTTTGCCAAATCGCTTCTCGCTGACTTTCAAAACCAAATAGCTTAACCGTTTGAATTGCTCGGATCGTTTCCATAAAGTTAGATTGTTCACCTGCTAAAGCTAGAATTTGCTGCTCTGAGGCTAAGCGTAAGGACCGATATAACGCTAATCTCAAGGCGCAATATGCTAGCACTGCCACTAGCACGACGAGAGACAATAACGGGCTGTAAAAGAAGATCATGCATAGAACTCCTAGCGCCATAAAACCATCAATGATGGCTTCAATAATGCCCGTAGTCAGCAGTTCCCGTAATTGCCTTAAAGAACCAAATCGTGATACCAGATCCCCCATATGACGTTTTTCAAAATAGGCCAATGGTAGCCGCACTAAGTGATGGAAGAGGTTACTGGCTAGCTGCACACTAAGTTGGCTGCTGAAATTCAGTAGCACTAAGCTGCGTAAAGCATTGGTGGCAACATCAAATAATAGTAACAAGGCAAAGCCTAACGCCAACACAAATAGCAACTGACCATCATTACTGATAATAACGGCGTCTACCACGAGTTGAATGTAATAAGGTGAGGCTAAAATAAACAGCTGTAAAAAAACGGACAAACTGAGTAACAACCCTAACGATTGCTTTAAACCAGTGATCTTAGAAAAAAAGGATGAGAATGTTAGTGATTGTTTAGCTTGTTCTGCAGTAAATGTAGCTGTCGGTGTCAATTCTAAAGCGATACCAGTAAATGATTTTGACACTTCTGTTAGGGATATTCGCCGCACTCCTAAAGCTGGGTCATGAATAATACAGTGTTGAGCGTTCACTGACTTTAGTACCACAAAGTGATTGAGATCCCAGTGCAAGATACATGGCGTAGCTAAGTCGGATAATTCTTCTAATTCAATTTTCAGTGGGCGACTACTGAGTTGCAACTGCTCTGCAATATGCATCAGATCCAGTAAGGTACAGCCTTCTAGCGATAGCGAAAAACGTTGTCTTAAGCTATTTAAATCAGTTTGATAGCCATGCATGCTGGCCACCATAGCTACACAGGCTAAGCCGCATTCCGCAGCCTCAGTTTGAACGATCATGGGTAAGCGGCGGCCAGACCAAGTTCTAAACTTCTCTTGCAGTGTTGCCATTAGTTTTGACCCTTATCATCAACATTTGGTGTAAACAACCACTCCAATAGTCTGCGTGGCGCGAAGCTAATATCAACCTCTAATCCCATACCTGCTCTCAGTGGCAATTTTTTTGCGTCTTCCGTTAATGCTAAAATGGCTCTATAACTCGGCTCTGATAAGGGTTGCGATTCATTTATGGTTATAGGCTGACTTCCTATCTCAACTAGAGTGGCTGTTTGCACACCAAAATGTTGATAGGGAAGTGCCTCTATGCGCATTTGTAGCTCCTGCCCCAATGTGAGTTGTCCTATAACTCTTGAGGGTATATATACAATTGCGAACAAGGTTTCTGGTTGCGGTAATAACGATATTGAGGGTTTTGATGGGCCGATATCCTCTCCAGACGGCAATAAAACTTCGGTAACCGTTCCTGTAAAAGGAGCTTTTAGTAAAAATGATTTTCCCATCGTATTTGGGAGGTTCAGCTGTTGTACTAAAGGTTGATTCTGCTGCACTTGCTCGCCAACTTGTACTAAAAGATGCCCTGCGTTGACTGATTTAGGCGTGGGCAAACGAATCGCCATAATGGCTGGCTCGATAGAACCTTGCACATGTTCTTTGCGTTGATACTCGCTAAAATACAAAAATAGTAATGCACATAAAAAAAGCGTGCTAATCAATACTGTGAAACCAATAAAACTAACTGGCTGGGTTAAACTTACTTCCCCTTGTAATCTTTGCTGTTGCTGCAAGACAACTTCTTTTCGAAATAAATCGCTCATTGCGATAAACCTCGTACTGGTTGTGCGCGTTTGCTTAGATAGATACGGCGTAACATGTCATAAACGACAAACTCTTGCTCTCGACCATAAGCCTTGAATAAACGGTTAGTAAACATATGTAATAATGAGCCTAGTAAACTATCGCGACTACCTTGTGCTTGTTGGGACTCAAATAATGCCAACATTGCCTGACAACATGGTGTAATCGAAGATGAAAACTGCTGTAAACTCTGCTGAATTTGTTGTTTGAATGGCTCAATAGCTTGGTTATGCCAATCTAATAATTGGCGATCTTGTTGTAATTGTGACTGATAGTATCGATATTTATCGCCCATTTGCTGGCGTAACTCTAAGCCTTCTTTAAATTCTTGTGCAAATCCTGTCCGCAAATTATCGATCAGTTTAAATTTCTCGGCGGGTAAATAATCGAATTGAGTTAAAATTAAATCTATCGCTAAAATGGCTAAGCGCCACCTCAAGCTGTCATCTTGTTGACTGAATAATATTGCCTGCAACACAAACTGGCTGTCCAAACAGAAAAAGTGCTCAGCCAAAGGCATCATATGCTCACCCCCGTAACGTTCTGTCTCCTGCCTGTAAGTGAACAACTCAATGCAATGTAAGCCTGCACTGGCTAGAGATGGCGCTAATAAGCGATTTAGTGCGGGTAGTAACTCCCCATATAATCGTTCCGGCTCCCCAAAACATCGTAGCCGTAGATGCCAATCAGGATCGCCATAGCGTACAAAGAACCAATGTTTGAGCACACCATCTTGCTGCATCTGCGTTAGCCATGGTGCCAATTGCTTTAGTAACAGTTGCTCCACACTACTTTGCCCTGCATACAATTTGACACTGAGCCATTCTGAGCCAGGCGCGAAATGCCTACACTTGTCATTGGTTGAGCTCGTCAATGGTGCTATGCGTGGTGCTAAGTATGGGGTTGCGGCACTATTTGACAGCGGTACAATTATTTCATGTTGATAAGGGCCATCTGGCCCTTGCAGTAAAGGTTGGTATTTCATCGCGAGCACTTCATTCAACCTAATGTGGCTTTTATGATTTACCTCTGCCAACAACATTTGGAACATCATATTATTTTGCAGATCGATCAGTAACACATGGTCGGCTATGGCATAGCTCATATAACGCTCTAAACCATATTCTTTCTGCAGTTGTTGCCAATCGGATTCAACAAACTGGCCTTCTTGCCATAAGCGTTTCAATAGTGCTACTGAAATATTGCAGTGGGCCTCTTGCAGGACCAGATTATCTAACATGATCCTTGGAACTCGTTTTGCTTTATGCAGGCTATCAGGTAAGGAGAAGTGAGGCATTTGTAAGTTTTGATGTTGAAGTGAGCATAAAAACCGATAAATCCCTAAACTACGATCACTGAAATTATGGGCAGAGGATAAACGGGGAATTATTCTTTTTTGTAGTCGCTGTGACCATAAACATAACACGTTATTTTCTTGATAGACCAATAGATCGCTGATTGGGATTTGCCACTCGTTTGCTAAGTGACTGTCAGCAAGAAAAACAATCTCATAGGCTCTTAATGTTGGTCTAGCGATGACATTGCCTGGACGCCCCTCGGGCATATGTAGTACTTCTGCAAAAAGGACTTCTGGAGAATGCGCTTCTTCTTGAGATAAATGTTGTTTGACCTGTTGCAGCATATCTGTTGATAAATGACAGAAACGTCCGAGTAAATTCGCTGCTGAAGGACCATAGCAACCATGATAATAGTAAATAACTCGGCCATCCTCTTGTTGATACGCTGACAAATTAATCGCGAAGGAAGCGGGTAACTTAGCCATTAATGTCGCACTTTCATGTTTAGACAATAACGAATCACTTGTTAATTTCAGCACAGTTTCGCTTGGGGTTACATGACTTAGAGCAGCGATAATCGTCTGTTGCAATGGTTCGATAACATTTTGTGTGGGGGAGGGACGATTGGTGATATTTAACCCTGCTAACAAGGAAGTGTGGTAGCCAATATCGCTGGAGAATGAAATACCAACTTCGTCATCTAATAAGGTCAACAGTGGCACATACTGGCTACCAAATCTTGCTTCAAATTTTTGGCTAAAGTCATTAAGTGGTGTTTTATAAGGTTTTCGTATCGCTAATAATGCCAATAATGCAGGCATCAGGGCAGAGACTTCTGCTTGTGCTAATTGGCACTGTGAAAATGAGCGCAAAATATCAGTCTGTAATAGGCGATTCTCGCTTACAGGATACGGCAGTGTTTGCAAGCTATGATAAATTTCTTGATATTGCTTAAGCGGGTTAACAGGTTGTTTATCCATGCTGTTTAACTGAGTGAGAGCTCGTTGCAATATATCAGCACTGTCTGTAGCGCCCATACTTTGTAACGCCGTAATAAAAGTTTGATCTGGGGAGCCAGAAGTTAATGTTAGTGGTAATTTGACTTGCAGCACACCGGCAGTAAGTAACTGCTTAATATAATCCTGTATGCTTGCAGTATTCGCCGTAGGATAGAGTTGTTGAAATCCATCTTGTAACGAAGCAAAGCTCCCTTCCTTCTTCGCCAGTTGCAGCATAGCAAGCAAATATTCATCTAATACCAAGGTACTTAAACGATATTTTTGCTCAGTATCTGAAAAATACGGTTCAATATAATGCAGACCATCGCTCTGTTGTTGCAACGTCGGATTTGCTTGATAGCACAATAACGGCCACTTCTCGGCCTTATTTGGTTCACTTAACTGGGCTCGAATTGCAGTTAAATAGGCTATGTCAAAGCGGGTATGGCGCTTATCTCGCAGCATGCTATCACACTGTAAGCGCGTTTCATTTGCTACTTGCCCCAAGGCTACGCCTGCAAATAACCCAAATGGCGTCGCTCTAGAGCTAAACCGAATAAAATATTTCAATAAGGAGTTAGTTATTTTAATTGCCGCTTTACTGTGTGGTTGCAGTTGCCAATTAGGCAATCGTTCCATCAATGAAGGACTTGCAAGATATAAGGCTTCTTGTACTGCTGGGTTTGCTAACCAACTGGCGAGAAAATCGACTAAGGCCGTAGGTTCTGTTGGTATTTTTCGTAGTTGAGACAAACTTGATCTAGGTGCCCGGATAACAAAAAAATCCGTGGCTTGCAAAACCTCTACACTCATAAACAATTCCTTGTTATAAAAATAGCCAATACATCGAAATCAATTATTGGTTAATAAAAGCGCATCTAGCCAATTAGTTTCTACGTTGAAGGCCATCAATAGCACTAAACCTATACCGGCATAGCCTCCAAGTAAGCCATGGTCTGGTAGGCGGCAGTTTGAATTATCTTGTTCGCGCACGGCATTAAAACCGTCGAGTCCTGATGTTTGATATAGTGCTAATGTATGTTCAAACCAATATTGTGCAGCCTGTGAAAGAGTGGATTCGGTGTAATAGCGTGTTATGACTTGAAAGATTAAAGCCAAACCTGCACTACCATGACAGATACCTGCATCCTGTACTTGGCTGCTTTTTAGTCTACGCTGAGCGGCTTTTAAGGCAATGTTCTTACCAGCGGCGGTAAAGTCATCACGGTTTATTGCATTGCCCACTCGCAGCAATGTTAAGGCGATGGTGGCATCGCCATAACACCAACCGAGTCGTGACTGGCACGGTTGTTCCGTTATGTACGCAAAGCAACTACCAAATTTCTCTGATGTTTGTTGCTGCTGAATTAACCACTGACAACTGGCTTGCAACAACGTCTGAATTTGGCTGTGTAGTTGCTGATGCGCTAATAATGGTAATAGAGAGGCAATGATTGAAGGGACTCCGTGAGCTAATCCTAAATTATATTCAGGGTTATCTGTTGCCTGATTAAATCTAAAGAAAGAGTTTGTTGCCACTTTCCAAGCACCAGTACCATCGGCAAATTGATGCCATTGCTGTTCCAGTAGTGTCAATAACGCTTGGGCCAAAGGCAAGCCTAATTCCGCGGTTTGACGCCGCGCTATATAGACTGCAAAACCACTTAGTCCGCGAATAAATTCCAATTCTCCAGTCCAGTCGTTCTGTTGTAAATGTTGTAGTAAGAGCACATCAGTATTGTGATTAAACTCCGCTTGGTAATTCCCTTCATGCAAAAAAAATTCATATAGCCAAGCGACACCAGTCAGTCCATAGCCAAACGCTAACTGTGAATGTAGGAATGGTATTTGCTCTTCTATTAATGTCATTCGTGCTGAAAATTCATGTTGGCATGCTAGTTCTGGAAACTGTTTATGTAATTGCCAGAAAAATAATTGTTGCCCAGCTAAGCCAGTTAACAAACCAACCCCTTGCTGCTCTAATGATTGTTTGGCATCTTTCACTAATAGCGCAGCTATGTCGTTCAATGCCTGTCTAGCAAGGCTAGACTGATGGGGTTGATTAAATTGCACTGAACCACCTTCCTTTATTTCCATGAAGTACAGCTTCTACATATTGGCTCATTTAGAAAGTCAAAAGGGCATAGTGGATATGCCCTTTACACATCTACTGATAAAATATGCTGTGTTATATTGTGACGTCACAACCTATTTGGTTACTTGAACCCCGTATTAAGGGATTTGACAGCAGCGCTGAGTGCTACCTGTACGATCAGAAGGGCAGGTGTATGCATTGGCAGTCAACTCTCCACAAGCACGAGTTATCACACCACCAGCAACTTGTGGTGTTAATTCGCTAGGTAAGACTTTTTTATCATGGGACAGATTCACTAACTCAGCTTTTTTTAATTTAAGTTCCATCATGTTATT
This sequence comes from Shewanella sp. M-Br, assembly GCF_036245925.1. Taxonomy (NCBI): domain Bacteria; kingdom Pseudomonadati; phylum Pseudomonadota; class Gammaproteobacteria; order Alteromonadales; family Shewanellaceae; genus Shewanella; species Shewanella sp. M-Br. The sequence continues at coordinate 10,813 of NZ_BJBV01000040.1, read as the reverse complement.
CCTTTTACTTGATTAGTAATTTTTCGCCCTATCATTTAGGCAACTTATTTCTAACATTTGATGGGGGTAGTTTAAATCAGTATAAAGAATGAGCAGGTTGAAGGTTGAATAAGTCTAAAGGTTGAATGTTTTTTATGGAATAGTATTAGAGCGTTGATCTTTTCATGCTTAGTAAGGCTTTGAAGCTGATAATGACTATTGCTAAATAATGCCTTTATGACATTTTTTGTTACATTTGTTTCTGGATCTAGCCAAAATATATAGCGTAAATCATAACGCATACGGTTAAATGTGTAGGCTAAATAGTATTTATCCTTGCTCAAGGTTTTGATTTTTAAAAATATTTAATTATGAGATAACGCTTTGCGGATAGTTAATTATGTTGGCTGGAGGAACTGAGACTATTCGATTTTACTCAGTTCGAATTCTTTGTAGTTAATTAAGTGATAAGTCTTTTATCTACAAATGCTTAACTGTATTTTATAAAGCGAGTTGATAAATAATAGTCTACGAAGACTGTAAAATGATATGTCTTTTATATTTATAATTTGTTCTACCAAATATATAAATAACACCTTTACAGGCACTCGCACCATTTGTTGCTTAGCAGCTTTGCTGTGTTAAATGACATTAAGTTGTGAAGTGAAAATGGACTTACTGAGTTTTAATATTTCTGAAATATTAGTTTTACTAAGCTTTAATAGAGTCGCCAGTCCATGTGAGACACTTAGCTGGCGGTCTGAAGTAGATAGCCGAAGCGGTATGGGTCACTCTTTGTTTATTTTAGCTTTGAAGCTGGCTTTGGTATTGTCGTTAGCTTGTTTGTACCAGTAATCCAGCATTTGACTGATTTCAGCTTGGCTAGGTGTCGTCGCTGGAGTGATTTGCTGAGCCTTATCATTGTTCGCTGCGACTGCTGACGACATAACTGCTGGCGCGATCAAGCTCGTGGATGTGGCTGCTGATGTTTGGTGTATTTGCGGCTGGCTTGCCAATATTGGTGTAATAGCGTCGCTTGCTTGCGTTGTTGCGGTATTCATAGTGAGATTTAATGAAGCCGGATGATTGCTAAGGTTGTACTGCAGTATCTCGTGTTCGAAATCCCGTCCCAGTTGAATGCCATTCTTAATCAATTTATCACTGGTAAAACCCACTGCTTCATCTTGAGCATTTAATAGTGTCAGCTTAGGTGATTCATCAAATTTCTTTGCATCTCTGGCTGAGTTGATAGCGGGAAGTGTCAGCGTGAGTGTTTGTGCTGATGCATCAAAACGGACGATGAGCACGTCGGAGAGATAATGTACTGAGTCAGCTTGTTGTCGATATTGCGCGGCATAACGGAAGGCAATCTGATTGGTCCCATCAGCTAAAACGAGATCGCCACTCTTTACTGCTGGCTTGCCATTTACCGTTAGCACTTCAGCATTTTTAGGTAGGTTTAGATGAACATCGGCCGTTGCCGGCTGCACAGTCCCCAGCACTAATGCCGTGGCACATAAGATTGATTGATATTTCATAAGCTTTCTCTGTTGTTGCGAGGACGCCGCTAAATAATAAGGCAGATATTTGGCGACACAAAGCAGGTTTAACCTTTAGTGTGGAGCATGATGAACTAAATGGCGACACACTGTTTATAGCGCGCAGATTAGCGTTAATTTAATCGGTAGGGAATAAAAAAGGCTCACGAGGAGCCTTTTTGAGCATGATATTTCGGGATTGAACGCTTATTTGGTTAGGTTGATGCTATAAACGGCGAAACCCAGTTCATCCTTACCGATCTTCTTCATTTCACGTTGTTTATTGGCTTCGATAAAGGCAGCGGCTTTGTCACTGTCTTGGGTTTCGAAGCGAATGTCTAATGTGACGTTGGTAGTGATGGTTTTGAAATCCCAGTTGTAATCGGCACTTGGATTGACCATAGCTTCGTACTTACCTGTGGTTTCGTTGTACTGAGATTGCGCTGTGATATAAGCAGCTAGCGCTTCACGGTTAGTATCGGGCAGTTCAAGCACCACATGGTCGCTACCCGTACCAGCAAACTTACCCCCAAAGGCGCGGTAGTTATTTGAGGTGACGATAAATTCTTTCGCGGCAAATTCTTCACCTGTGATGACTTTGCCGTTTTCGTCTTTATAGCTTAAATCAACGATACGGTTTGCGTTGGCATTAACGACGGCGCAATCGCGGTCAAACTTGCTCGGTTGGGTCACATCAATTTTATAGGTTAAGCCATCGAGTACGTCGAAGTTATAGGTTGGATGACCATCCCAGTTGATTAAACCTTGTGGGGTGGTTTTTGCAGGGTCAATTTGATTGAACTGGTTCGCTGAGCACTCGAGCCAATCTTTCAATTCGGCGCCCGTCGCTTTGACTGCCACCATAGTATTGGGATACAGGTACAGATCGGCGGCGTTTTTAAAGGTCAGTGGGCCTTTATCAACTTGCACAAATTGATCGGCATCACTGGTTGTACCGTGGCGACCGCCCGCTTTAAAGGGTGCGGAGGCTGATAGCACTGGCAGACCTTTTAATGCTGCAGGTAATTTCGCTTTCACGTTAGCGATTTGCGCATCGGAAACGATTTGTACCGTAGGGTCGTCCTGCACTAAGGTAAGGAAGCTGTACATGTCGGCTGCGGCAACGCCGATAGGTTCATCCACAAAGGCGAGGGTGCCTTGGTGCTCGGCTGCGACTGCATCTTTAATTGCGGGATCTTGGCTAACTAACTCTTCCTTAGTTGCACCATTATATATGGGGCGAGCTTGCGTTTTGGCACTAAGGACATGCCATTTGCCATCTCTACGTTCAAGTTTAAAGTCAACAACCCCTAAGTTATCACCCCAACGACCTGGCATCACTGCGGGGACGCCGTTCAGTAGGCCTTTAGTGACGTCGGTATTGGGTAAGTCGGCATACTTAGCATCAGGGAAGATAGAGTGGCTGTGGCCGAATAGAATCGCATTGATACCATCAACATAAGTCAAAGCGTAAGTGGCGTTTTCAGCCATAGGATCGCCAGGATTTTCCGTTGAACCAATACCAGAGTGAGGAATGGCGATAATGATATCGGCCCCTTTTGCTTTCATTTCGGGGACATATTTTTTCGCGGTTTCAATAATATCTTCGACCGTCACTTTACCCGTCAGATTTTGTTTATCCCACAATAGAATTTGCGGTGGCACAAAACCAATATAACCAATGTTAATGGTTTGATTATTACCTTCATTGTCGATAATATTTTTTTGTTTGATGATATAAGGGGTGAATAAATGCTCACCTTTTTTAACCTCATTCCAGCAACCATTATCGTCGGCGCAATAAACGTTTGAGTTGATATAAGGGAAATCTGCACCACTAATGGATTTATTTAAGAAATCTAAACCATAGTTAAATTCATGGTTACCGATATTACCGACTTCATAATCTAATAGGTTCATGGCTTTATAGGCTGGATGAATATCACCCATTTGCAGGCCAACTTTAGCCATGTAATCGCCCATTGGGCTGCCTTGTAGTAGATCGCCGTTGTCGACGAGTACGCTGTTTTTGGCTTCGTTGCGTGCAGCGTGGATTAAGCTTGCAGTACGGGCTAGACCGATAGTTGGGTCATTTTTGCCACTGTAGTAGTTGAAATCCATGATATTTGTGTGCAGATCTGTGGTTTCGAGTACCCGTAAATCGGCTTGAACGACTTTGTCATCATCAGAATTACAGGCGCTTACACCAAGGGCGGCAGTGATCATCACTGCGAGTATTTTCTTATTTAACATAGTTATCTCTATTTATATTTATTTGACCCCAATGCATGTTCCGTAAAAGAACATGCCCATCATCCCGTTAATTCAGCGTAATTTAACTGTTAGGTTAATTTGCCGCTAAGTTAACGAGCGGGAATTATAAAGACATTTGATGATCTGAATGTGACATTAATCGGATAAAAGCTGTTTCAAATTGTGACTCAAGGTTTGCTTGCCTAAATAGTGAGCCATTTGGCCTGTTTATTTGTTACGCCAATGTTTAAATAATTACAGTAAACAGTTTATTAAGAAGAATTAATATTTGTTATTGGAATGGCATTTTATTTGCTCAGCCCCTTGTCTATGTCGGGGATATTTGACTTAAAACTTCAGTAGAATTGTTTTAAATAATTCTTTTACATCAAATTTTAGCCAATGTTGATCACCTATGCTCACATGTCTCTTGGCTTGATTGAGGCGAGTTAGGTTTAGCGTAGCGTTGGCATAGGCTTATTTAGACGAGTAATACACATAAAGTGATACAAATTAGCTGTGCTCTGGGCGGGTAAAACTTGGCTGAAATGCGCGTAACTTGTTAAGGTAGTTCATCGAAATTGACGTACGAAGCTACACAAGTTCGTTAAAACAGACTGTTGTAAACCGAAAGCCAAAATCCGTTTGCGCGCACCTTTCACCTTAAAAATACAATCGAAAGGGCAGCAACATCCAAGGGAGTTAATATGCGTAAGTCCGTTATTACCACAGCCGTAGCTGCGGCATTGTTACTTGGCGCTTGTTCAGACAAGCCTGCTGTAAGCACCAATGAAGCCAAAAATGCCGTTGCGACTCAATCCGCCGCCAAAGCTGAAGCAGCTAATGTGCTGCTGAGCAAGAGTCCACTGCAAGATCAAGCGCCGCAATTTAATCTTATTCAGTCTGCAGATTATGCTCCCGCCTTCGAGCAGGGCATTAAAGCTCACGATGCAGAAATCGCTGCGATTGTGAATAACAAACAAGCGGCTAGTTTTGACAATACCATTCTCGCCATGGAAACCTCGGGTGAATTGTTAACGCGCGTATCGCGTACCTTCTTTAATCTCGTAGGTCTGATTTCTGATGATGATTTCCAGAAAACCGAAGCGGATCTTGCACCTAAGCTATCTGCCCACCGAGATAATATTTATCTCGATCCGACTTTATTTGCCCGTGTTGAAGCCGTATACCAGCAAAAGAGCAGCCTAAATGCGGAAGATCAGCGTCTAGTTGAATATTACTATGAGCAGTTTGTCCGCGCTGGCGCGAAATTGTCGGCCGAAGATAAAACTAAGATGCGCGACTTTAACGCTGAGCTTGCAACCTTAGCGACGGACTTTTCACAAAACAGCTTAAAATCATTTAAAGATGATGTGATTGTTGTGACTGATAAAGCCCAGTTAGCCGGTTTATCCGACAGCGAAATCGCCACCTTAGCCGCAGCGGCCAAAGCTGCTGGAAAAGAAGGCTATTTGATTACTTTAGTCAACACGACACGCCAACCTGTACTTTCTAGCCTGAGCAACCGTGAACTGCGCCAAAAAGTGTGGGAAACCTCGGCGCACAGAGCCGTCGCAATCAATGGTCCATTGATTGTCAAAATGGCGCAAATACGGGCTAAAAAAGCCAATTTACTGGGGTTCGATACTTGGGCATCCTATGCGGTTGCCGATCAAATGGCGAAAACACCAGCCGCTGTGTATGAAATCCTCGATGATTTAGCGCCAAAAGCTTTAGCTCGCGCCAAAGTGGAAGCGGCTGATATTCAAGCTGAAATCAAAAAGGCGGGCGGTGATTTTGAACTGCAACCTTGGGATTGGGCTTATTACGCCGACAAAGTGCGTAAAGAGAAATACTCCCTCGATGAAAGCAGTATCAAGCCTTATTTCGAGTTTAATACTGTGCTGAAAGACGGGCTGTTTTTCGCTATGCATAAATTGTATGGCATCAGCTTAAAACCGCGTACTGATTTACCAGTGTGGCATTCCGATGTTTTAGCCTTTGAAGTCTTTGATAAAGATAACAGTTCTATTGGCTTATTCTATCTAGACCCGTATGCCCGTGAAGGCAAAGGCGGCGGCGCGTGGATGGATGAGTTCGTCACCCAAAGCGGTCTGCTCGGCACTAAGCCCGTTGTCTATAACGCGCTTAATATTCCTAAGCCAGCCGATGGCCCAACGCTAATGACCTTCGATGAAGTGACCACTCTGTTCCATGAATTTGGCCATGCGATACACGGTTTATTCTCGCAAGTGAAATACCCAAGCGTGGCTGGTACATCAACCGCACGTGACTTTGTTGAGTTCCCATCACAGGTTAACGAAGATTGGAATATCGACCCTGCTGTGATTGCTAACTATGCCAAACACTACAAAACGGGTGAGCCAATTCCTAAGGCGCTGCTTGATAAAATTTTAGCGGCAAATAAGTTTGGCCAAGGTTTTGATACCGTTGAGTACCTGTCAGCGGCCTTGTTAGATATGGAATGGCACTCTATCAGCGCCGATACTCAAATTAGCGATGTAGAGAAGTTTGAGCACCAAGTATTAGCTAAACATGGTCTTGATTTTACGCCAATTCCCCCGCGTTATAAGTCGAGCTACTTTAGCCATGCCTTCTCCGGTGGTTATTCCGCAGGGTATTACGCGTATTTGTGGACCGAAGTGTTTGCCGCTGATGCTTTTGCCTATATGGGCGAGCAAGGTGGCTTAAAAGCCGATAATGGTGACAAATTCCGTAAGGAAGTCTTATCTAAAGGTAACAGTGAAGATCTCATGCAAGATTACATTCACTTTACGGGTAAAAAACCGACAACCGATGCACTGTTAAAGCGCCGCGGTTTAGTCGATTAATTGTAAAAAGATAAAGGCTTGTTAGGGAAACCTAGCAAGCCCTTTTTTATTGATGTTGGGGCGGATTTATTAACCATTTTTTGTTTCAAGACAGGAGGTTTAGAGGATAAGGAAATCTGCAGGTAACGCTCCTAATCACAGTTCCAAAATAGTTTGTTGGAATGTTGTCGAAAGACAGTCTTAAACTATTTTTTATTGATTAAATTGTTATGTTTGATTGTCACTTATAAAGTTAGCAATAGTGTCCTCCGTACGTTGACTCTCTAATAACCACTCAACCCTCCATTCAGTTAGGCGCTCACCCTTTTTATGAATGAATTTTCCTGCTTCTGGTTCATCAATCCATTCAAGCTGTTTAATAAGTACTAAAGGCGCTTCAGACCCATCAGTTTCATTCGAAAATTCAAGAGCCTCATTATAAGTATGAAATGCGTAATAGTAGATTTCACCATCAAATTCATCTGGAGCACCTTGCCAAGGGCGGCACCAAACACGATATTCTAAGACTTGATCATAGAAATAACCGCCGCCTGATTTTGTTTCCGCCGGATACTCTCCAACCCTATTCTCATCGATTGAATCAGGATACATCTACAATCCCTCAATGGAATATAACGCCATATGCAACAGCGGATAAGGTTTACCCTGTCCATCAACGGGTGAGCGACCCGTTACTGAAAAACCAATATGCTGGTAAAAACCTAATGCTTGCTCATTCTGCTCATTCACATCAACCTTTGTGGCTCCCAGTTCATTAATGGCATGTGTCGCTAGCATGGAACCAATCCCTTTTCCGCGCGCGTCAGGTGAGATGAACAGCATTTCAATATTGCCATCATGTACCCCGCAGAATCCGAGGATTTCTCCATTGTCATTTTTAGCGCACTTTAAGTGAACGGCGTCAAAATATTGTTCGAGGATCAACGGCTTTAATTCCTGTAGATCTTCTTCTGCTAAAAAGTCGTGGGTTGCTCTCACCGATGCTTCCCAAATATCGAGCAGACTAAGATGATCTGCTTTTTCTACCATCTCAATATTCATCATATAACTCTATTGAAAATTTAATGCCGCCTAAGTGGCGAATAATAGTGGGTTAACATGTGAAGCGGGAACGTACCATTATTACTAATCCGCATTTAAGAAGTTTAGGCGTAAGTTCCGTAACATCTTTTTCCCAAGATGTTACCTGCCAAGCTGCACTCTGTCATCTTGACCTTTCTCGCTATTTCCCTATGTTAGTATCAGTAAAATAAAAACAGGGAGTATTCGCTCCCTGTTTATGATATTTAAAACTTCAATTTAGAGGGATGATGTTATGTTACTCGGCCAGTAATCCGCGGCTACGCAGTAGCGGCTCGATACCGGCTTCTTTACCGCGGAAGTTTTTATACATCAGCATAGGATCATCGCTGCCGCCTTTCGAAAGGATATTGTTACGGAAGGAATCCGCTGTGGCCTTGTCGAAAATGCCGTTTTCTTTAAAGGCTTCGAAAGCATCCGCACCTAAAATATCCGACCAGAGGTAGCTGTAGTAGCCTGCTGAATAACCGCCTGCGAAAATATGCGAGAAGTAAGTGCTGCGATAGCGTGGGCTAATTTCCTCAATCAGTCCCATTGCCGCTAACGAGTCCGCCTCAAACTTGGCCGCATCCTTTGGCGTTGTATCGGTTAGTGTGTGCCAATCTAAATCGAGTTTAGTGGCCGCCATGTATTCAACGGTAGAAAAACCTTGGTTGAACTTGCTGGCCGCTTGGATTTTCTGCACTAGCTCCTGCGGGATCACTTCGCCGGTTTTGTAGTGCTTGGCAAATTGGGCTAACACTTCTGGCTGAGTCATCCAGTTTTCATTCACTTGGGATGGGAACTCAACGTAATCGCGAGGTACAGCGGTGCCGCCCTGTGAGCGATATTCGACGTTCGATAACATGCCGTGTAGTGCGTGGCCAAATTCGTGGAATAGTGTGCTGGCTTCATCGAAAGTCAGCAGCGCTGGCTCATTACCCGCTGGGCGAGGGTAGTTTAATACGTTGATAATAATAGGTTTAGAATCAACGCCATTCATATTGTATTGCTTGCGGAAGGAGTTCATCCAAGCGCCGCCACGTTTGCTGTCACGGGTGAAATAGTCACCCATAAAGATGGCCATCAGTTTGCCGTCTTTATCGTAAACTTCCCAAGTACGAACTTCTGCATTGTATTTTGGCAAGTCGGTGCGTTCTTTAAAGGTTAAACCGTACAAACGGTTAGCTGTGTAGAACACGCCTTTTAATGTACTGTCGAGGGAGAAATACGGGCGGGTTTGTTGCTCGTTAAAGCTGTACTTAGCGACACGAATCTTGTCGGCGTAATAATCCCAGTCCCACGCTTGTAGCTTAAAATTGCCACCTTGAGCGTCAATCATAGCTTGCATATCAGCCACTTCGTTTTTGGCTTGGGCCAATGCCGCTGGCCATACTTTATTGAGTAAACCGTAGACGTTTTCTGGTGTTTTAGCTGTGCGTTCTTCTAACACGAAATCCGCATGGGTTTTATAGCCCATCAGTTGAGCACGTTCAGCACGCAGGGCAGCAATCTTAGCGAGGATAATCTTGTTATCGTTGGCGTTATTGTTGTTACCGCGCTCGATATAGCCTTTGTAGAGTTTTTCACGTAACTGGCGATTATCGGCATAGGTTAAAAAAGGCGTGATAGAAGGGCGAGACGTGGTAAATACCCACTTGCCTTCGTGGCCACGTTTTTTGGCGGTTTCAAAGGCAGTGGCAATCACATCTGCGGGTAAACCCGCGAGATCGGCTTTACTATCAACCACTAATTCGAAGGCATTGGTTTCGGCTAATAGATTGTCACCAAAGGCTAAATTGAGTTTGCCGATCTCTTCGTTCAGCGCGCGCAGTTTGGTTTTATCTGGCTCGCTTAAGTTCGCGCCGCCACGGGTGAAAGATTTATAGGTATCTTCCAGTAATTTGGCTTGGGCTGTGCTGAGCTTCAGGTTGTCTTTTGCGTCGTGGACAGCTTTAACTTTTTGAAACAGTTTGTCATTAAGCAAAATATCGTCTTCGGCGGACGATAACATAGGCGACACTTCTTTCGAGAGTGCTTGCAATGCTTCATTCGTATCCGCGCCCGTCAGGTTAAAGAAGACGTTAGAAACGCGCGTCACTAGATCGCCAGAAAACTCCATGGCTTCAATCGTATTGGCGAAGGTGGGTTTGGCTTTATTATCAACAATTGCTTGAATTTGTTCATGTTGTTGGGCGATTCCCGCTTTAAATGCGGGGAGGAAATGCTCAGGCTTGATTTTATCGAAGGCCGGAATTTCCATAAAAGTATCATAGGGTTTAAAGAATGGATTAGTCGCATTCTGGCTGATAATTTGTGCTGACACGGCATTTGGCGCCGCATTTGCTTGAACACTGGCATCGGGTTGTTGTGTGCTACAAGCGCCCAAAGTTAAGGCTAAAGCGATGGCACTTAGCGTGAGTGCTTGCGGTTTGAGGGTTAGTCCCTTCATTATTTGTTCCCCGTTAGGTCGATATTGTTATGGATGTTTGCATGATGATGGCCTTGGATTTCAAGAAAAAATTGAAGTCTACGTGCGGCTAAAACCATTAAATTAAGCTTAATGTGACTGTTTAACATGTATCGGACTAGGGGTTCCATCGATTTTGTGTTTAGTTTGTAACAAATGTTTTGTTTCAGGCTTTTAAGCAAAAAATGATGGCAAACTGGGCGAGGATATTATCGCGTCTCAGGCACGTTTTCTTGGCTTAGTCGACCCTAAACTCATTGCAATTGGCGGCTCAACGAACAGTAAATTATTCCCCATTGCTTTAAGTTTTGGCACCGCCATGCTGGGCGTGGGATACACAGGCCATATTGAAAAAAAGTTCATCACCCATAAGCAATTAATGCTGAACTTAAAAATGTATACCGCAGCATTTATCGAGCTATCGGCGGTGAAATAGTGATCTCTACCATTACAAACTTCGTTTGAATTCTTTAATCACAATCAAAGTCGTGGGGTTTCACCCCCTGATGTTTAATTAAGAGTCGAGCAAGGAGGACTGCTCGTCCTATCCTCCTTGGATGCTCCATGACGCCCCCAACGGTGTTGAGAGCCCCTTGTGCTCATTGCCAAATTTGCTATTGCTTCCGAAGGATGCGTCCCTGCACCTGCGAAAGCTAGTCGGT
>NZ_BJBV01000039.1:0-27632 GCF_036245925.1 Shewanella sp. M-Br | reverse complement strand
ACCGGCTAGCTTTCGGGGTACAGGATGTACCATCGGAAGCGATAGCAATTTATCCATAAGACCAAGGCTAGTAATCAATGCATGTAACTTCGCTAGGGACGCCGGGGGATTTCCAAAAGGGGAACAGGCGCTTTTCCCCTTTTGGTCGGGTGTGGGTTGAAGACCTACGACTTTGATTCACCTCGGCCGTAAGGCCGCAATGACTCCGGCGGTAAAGCCGCATAAAAACTAAAAATGTCGCACTATGCGACAACAAAAAAGCCACTGTGGTCAGTGGCTTTCATCATAAAAATCAAAATCTAAGCGATTCTGCTTAGTCCAGACTTGGTTCTTCGCTGTAATCAATACCGTGGTAGCTCAGGCAAGCGTCGACTTCGTTGCTGCTGCCTAGGATGACGGCAACACGTTGGTGAATTTGTGTTGGTTGAATATCTAAAATAGTTTCATAACCCGTTGAGGCTTTACCGCCAGCTTGTTCGACTAAGAAGGCCATTGGGTTGGCTTCGTACATCAAGCGCAGTTTGTACGGTTTTTTAGGATCTTTATTGTCGGTTGGGTAAGTGAAAATACCACCGCGAGATAGCACGCGGTGTACATCGCCGACCATGGCCGCAATCCAGCGCATGTTGAATGATTTTTCGCGTGGGCCAATTTTACCGAGCAGTAAATCGGCAATATAGGTCTGCATTGGCGCTTCCCAAAAACGTTGGTTCGACATGTTAATGGCAAACTCTTGGGTATCTGGGCTAATGCTCATGGCGGCGTTAGTCAGTAAAAACTCATTGGTTTCTGGGTGCAAAGTAAAGAGTTGCACGCCTTGGCCTGTGGTTAATGCCAGCATGGTTGATGGACCATAAAGTACATAACCTGCGGCTAATTGCGCACGGCCAGATTGTAAAAAGCTAGTTTCAGTCAGCTCGCCAGCAGGGGCGGGTAGGACGGAGAAAATGGTGCCGACTAATGAGTTAATATCGATATTAGATGAGCCATCTAGCGGATCGAAACACACCAGATATTGACCATTTTGGCTGACTTCAACCACATGATCTTCTTCTTCCGACGCTAAACCGCGCACTGTACCGTCAGCTTTTAAGGCATCTTTGAGCATGTCGTTGGTGATGATATCCAGTTTTTTCTGGGTTTCACCTTGGACGTTTTCTTGCTCAGTCGCGCCTAACACGCCCGCAAGTGCACCGTGGCGAACGGCATGGCTAATGGCTTTTGAGGTGTCGGCTAAGGTTAAAATCAAGTGAGAGAGGGAGTCGTTCATTGCCTGTGAGGTCAGGTGCTGGGCCAGAGTCTGCATGTTATGTCCTTTAGAGGTTCAACAATGAGGTCAATTTCGTTATTTGCCGCGAATGATAACTCAGTTAGTCGACAATTTCAGCGATGTTGCTGATGCTTTTAGCGAATATTAAGGCTTTTTGGGATTATTTGGATTGAGCTTGGCGCAAGGGCCTAATTTGTATCGGCATATTGCATGCTATTTCTATTTAGGGTTTGCCTCTGGCACAATGTCGGCTTGTTTTTAATCGCTGACATCTTAGGCGATTATGTTTCCAAGGAATAATAATGATTAAAAATAGGTTAACTTGGTTCCCTGCGTGCTCACTTAAGGTGCGCACCGTTCCCCTACTGATAGCGAGCCAAATGGCCATGATTTCGACAGCTATGTTTTCAATTACCCCAGCTTATGCAATAGAAGGCGGCAAACTGCCACTGACGATTGAGCGAATGAATGCCTCGCCCGCATTAGCGGGCACCAGTCCTCGTGGTTTGAAATTGTCACCCGATGGTCAGCGTGTCACTTATCTTGCGGGCCGTAAAGACAATCAAAACTTTTATGATCTCTGGCAGATGGATGTAAAGACGGGCAAATCTAGCCTGTTGCTCAATGCCGATAAGTTGGCAAGCAATGAATTATCCGATGAAGAAAAGGCCCGTCGCGAACGCCAACGTATTTATGGCGAAGGCATTATGGAGTACTTCTGGGCCGATGATAGCCAAGCGCTATTAATTCCGGCTGCTGGTAATCTGTATTATTTCTCATTAGTGGATAACGGTGTCAGCCAACTTCCCATTGGCGAAGGGTTTGCCACAGATGCGCGCCTATCGCCCAAGGGACATTTTGTGTCTTTCGTGCGGGATCAAAATCTGTATGTGTTAGAGCTGGCGACCAAAAAATTCCAAGCTATGACGAGCGATGGCGGCGGGGCTATTAAAAATGCCATGGCCGAGTTTGTCGCTCAGGAGGAAATGGATCGCATGACAGGTTATTGGTGGGCGCCCGATGAATCGGCCATCGCCTTTACCCGTATTGATGAGTCCGGTGTCGAGCAAGTAACCCGTAACGAAATCTATGCTGATGGTATTAAACTTACTGAGCAGCGCTATCCCTATGCCGGCAAAAACAACGTCGATATCGCCCTCGGTGTGGTCACGTTAAAAGATAAGGCTATCAATTGGGTGACCCTGCGCGAAGAGAGCAACGAAGACAAGAGCAAAGACATTTACCTGCCGCGGGTCGATTGGTTGCCCGATAGCAAACATTTGTCGTTCCAGTGGCAGAGCCGCGATCAACATAAGCTAGATTTGCAACTGGTGGCGTTAGACTCGCTGACTAAGCCAAAAACCTTAGTGAAAGAACGCAGTAACGCTTGGGTGAACCTTAATAACGATCTGCACTTTTTAAAACAGCAATCGGCTTTTATTTGGGCATCTGAGCGTGACGGCTTTAATCATCTGTATCTTTTTGACTTAAAAGGCAAACTTAAAACTCAATTGACTCAGGGCGAGTGGGCTGTCGATGCGTTGGAATACATAGATGAAACCGCTGGTTGGGTATATTTCACTGGCCGCAAAGATACGCCAATCGAGAAACAACTTTATCGCGTGCCTTTAGCGGGTGGCAAGGTTGAGCGGGTAAGCAAGCAAGCGGGCATGCACGATCCTGTGTTTGCCGACAATCAAAGTGTGTATCTGGATTATTTCAATAGCTTATCTCAGCCACCGCAGATCAGTTTACACGGTGACAAGGGCCAACAACTGGCTTGGGTTGAGCAAAATGAAGTCAAGCAAGGCCATCCTTTATATGACTATGCGGGTCTGTGGCAAATCCCTGAATTTGGTGAACTGAAAGCTGAAGATGGCCAAGTGTTACAAACCCGTTTATTCAAACCTGTGCCGTTTGATGCGAGCAAGAAATATCCTGTCGTAGTGCGGGTTTACGGTGGGCCGCACGCACAGTTAGTGACCAACAGTTGGAGCGAGCAGGACTACTTTACCCAGTATCTGGTGCAACAAGGCTATGTGGTGTTCCAGTTGGATAACCGCGGCAGCGCCCACAGGGGCACAAAGTTTGAGCAAGTGATTTACCGTCATTTGGGTGAAGCTGAAGTCAAGGATCAAAAAGTGGGAGTGGACTATTTACGGAGTCTGCCATTTGTCGATGCCGATAATGTAGCGATTTACGGCCACAGCTACGGCGGTTACATGGCCTTGATGAGTTTATTTAAGGCGCCGGATTACTTTAAAGCCGCGATTTCGGGTGCACCTGTAACCGACTGGCGCTTGTATGACACCCATTACACTGAGCGTTACTTAGCCCATCCTGAGGGGAATGAAAAAGGTTATGAAGCCAGCAGTGTGTTCCCTTATGTGAAAAACTATCAAGCGGGTTTGTTGATGTATCACGGCATGGCCGATGATAACGTCTTGTTTGAAAACAGCACTCGGGTTTATAAGGCGCTGCAGGATGAAGGGAAATTATTCCAGATGATCGATTATCCTGGATCTAAACATTCGATGCGTGGCGAGAAAGTGCGTAATCACTTATATCGCTCACTGGCAGATTTCCTCGATAGGCAGTTGAAAAACGCCAAATAGCAGGCATAAAAAAACCAGATCCTAGGATCTGGTTTTTTTGAATCGATTCTTATCAAACCAATTAATACGGGTGTCGCTTAGCGGGCGATTAGCCTTCTAAGTTACCGCAAAAACGATAGCCTTCACCGTGAATAGTCGCGATGATTTCTGGCGTATCTGGCAAGCTTTCGAAATGCTTACGGATACGACGGATAGTCACGTCTACAGTACGATCGTGTGGCTTAAGTTCACGGCCAGTCATTTTCATCAGTAGATCGGCACGAGTCAAAATTTTGCCTGGGTTTTCAACAAAGTGCAGCATAGCGCGGAATTCGCTACGTGGCAGTTTGTAAGATTCACCCTGTGGGCTTACTAATGAACGGCTGTTGATCTCTAAGCTCCAATCGTTGAAGCGGTAGTATTCTACTGAGCTCTTTTCTTCGACTTCGGCACCAGCGCTGTTGACGCGAGTCAGAAGGTTACGAGCACGAATCGTCAATTCACGTGGGTTGAACGGCTTGGTAATATAATCGTCCGCGCCAATTTCAAGTCCAAGGATTTTGTCGACTTCGTTGTCACGACCTGTCAGGAAGATCAGACCTATGTTGTTGATTTCACGTAGTTCACGTGCTAACAACAGGCCATTCTTGCCTGGCAAGTTAATGTCCATAACGACCAAGTTAATTTTGTTTTCCTGCATAGCCTTATGCATTTCTGCGCCATCATTGGCCTCAGTTACCACATACCCTTCTGCCTCGAAAATACTTCTCAGCGTGTTACGGGTAACGGCTTCATCTTCAACGATCAGAATGTGCGGATTTTGCATATTATTTACCTAAATTTTAATCAGTTTATACTAACCAATAAGAGCAACTTACTTCGGGCTCTTATATTCATAAAAGCGTTGATACTTCCTTGAACTGCTTTGTGCTCAAAAGGAAAATCTTTACGGTGACATCTATATCTGGATGTAGATTAAGTGCACGTTTAAGTGTAATACGAGAAAACGTAATCAGTACCAACTTCGATAAGCAATAGTTAGAATAAGTTCCTTAACTATTGTTTTTTTTAAATGTTTAAAAGACAAATCAAATGTAGAACAGATTTTAAACAGATGCCCGGTCAGTTCACGTTACTTAAAGCGATATATGTAACAAACTGTATTGAACGATAAGCATCTTGCTCAATCTGTTTCAACTCACCAGTACGTACATTGTACTCGTTTTAGTCATTTGTTAACAAATGAAATGTTAACAAATTTTAGGTGAGCAGGGGTTTTTACCATGATATTTACTTTAGCTATTGATTAGTATAACTAATGTATTTCTTATTCCTGTGAGCCAGTTCACGCCTCTTTGGATTTTACAATCACTCTGCTACACTAGCTTGGGTTCATTTTTCGACTAGACTACCAATGGACAATACGACTCAAAATTTGTGGCAATGTTACCAAGCGCCGTTGTTTTTGCTGACTCAAGCATTATCCTGTGATTTTTCCTTTGCTGTTATTACCACTCATAATCCCGCTTCAAAGCTTCTCTCTCCCAGCCAAAACCGTTTACTCGATCGCCAACTTCTCCGTGAAATTGAATTACTCGGTAGCCCTTATCGTGCTTTAGTGGGCGCAGCACCGGATTTATCCCACATGGAAAAAAGTTGGGCCGTGTTTATCGATAGAACGATGGCATTGCAATTGGGTAAGAAATTTAATCAATATGCGATTTATGTTGTCGAACAAGGGGATGTGAGCTTAGTGCCTTGCACCTTGGATGGACATGATGAAGTGTGTTTAGGCAAATTTAGAGATTATGTGCAGCTGGTATACGAGCTACCCGATTTGAACATTTAGTTGTTTTCAAAAGATTTTATTTAAATTGTTCATTTGTTATGAAATTAGCATTGACTTCATTAGGGGTTTATTGCTACTTTTTTCGTCCCTTTCCTAGGAAAGGAACAGAAGAGGAGCGTTAACTAGGTAGTCGGTCAGAGGAGCACAAACTCCAGCGATGACTGATGAGGGAGATTAACGCCGAGGCATAGATATGGTTGCTGCATGTTTATGTCGGTCGCTCAGGCTGAATCCTGACGATTGTCACCTGTAATTGGTGGAGAGCTTCTGGTGACGATTGCTGTTTCCCTTCTTTTGGGGTGCGTTATCATTGAGCACCAGGCTCTTCGAACGAAGTCAGTTCGGAGTGTGATCATGTTAGTTATTCAATATCTTATTCAATCTGCATTTATTTGTTGCCCTACGTGTTTCACGGAGGTGCGCTAATGTCCCTCGTTGTCGCAAAATTTGGTGGCACCTCAGTTGCCGACTATAACGCTATGAATCGCTGTGCAGACATAGTGTTAGCTAATCCTCATTGTCGTTTAGTCGTGGTCAGCGCTTCGAGCGGCGTGACTAATCTGTTAGTGGAATTGACCCAAGAATCGATCAACGACGATGGCCGATTACAGCGATTAAAACAAATTGCCCAAATTCAATATGCGATTTTAGATAAGCTCGGTCGTCCTAACGATGTGGCCGCCGCATTAGATAAATTATTGAGTCGCATGTCGGTATTGAGTGAAGCGCTCGCATCACAACGCAGCAAAGCGACTATGGATGAGTTGTTGTCCCTCGGTGAGCAATGTTCTTCGGCGTTGTTTTCGGCGGTGATCCGCGAGAAAGGTGTCAACTCAAGTGCCTTCGATGTGCGCCGAGTATTACGTACTGACAGCCACTTTGGCCGCGCTGAACCTCAGGTTGAAAAGATTGCGACTTTAGCTCGTGATTATCTACAGCCACTGTTAGCGGAGCAAGTGATTGTGACACAAGGCTTTATCGGTGCCGATGAATCGGGTCAAACGACCACGTTAGGTCGCGGCGGTAGTGATTATTCTGCTGCACTGTTAGCTGAAGCGTTACGCGCCTCAGCGGTAGAGATTTGGACCGATGTCGCGGGGATTTATACAACGGATCCTCGTTTGGCGCCCAATGCCTTTCCGATTGCCGAGATCAGTTTCAATGAGGCTGCCGAGATGGCGACCTTTGGTGCCAAGGTATTGCATCCAGCGACTATTCTTCCTGCCGTTCGTCAGCAAATTCAAGTGTTTGTGGGTTCAAGTAAAGAGCCTGAAAAGGGCGGAACTTGGATCCGTCATCAAGTGGAAGATGCGCCCGTATTCCGCGCTGTGGCTTTGCGCCGCGATCAAACCCTATTAAATCTTCACAGCTTGCAAATGTTGCATGCGCAGGGCTTTTTAGCGGAAACCTTTGCGACATTAGCGCGACATAAGATCAGTGTGGATTTGATTACCACATCAGAAGTGAATGTGTCTCTAACCCTCGATAAAACCGGTTCAGATTCAAGTGGACAAGGTCTGTTGAGTGAGGCATTGCTGCAAGAATTATCACAGCATTGTCGTGTGCGAGTTGAAGATGGATTGGCCTTAGTGGCGATTATCGGTAATCGTATTGCGACGACACCGGGTATCTGTCGCCGTGTATTTGAAGTGTTAGAGCCACACAATGTGCGGATGATTTGCCAAGGTGCCAGCCCACATAATCTGTGTGTGTTAGTGGCCGAAGCGGAAGCGGCACAAGTGGTTAAATCGCTGCATCAAAATCTGTTCGAAGGCGTTTAGTATGTTGCCGACAACATCGTCTCTGCAAATCGGGGAGCTTGCCGCAGGGCAAGCACTCACTTTGCCTATCTACCATTTCAAGCCGAGTGACGATAAGGCGACTGGCCCCAAAGTGTATATTCAAGCCAATGTCCACGGTGCTGAAGTACAAGGGAATGCGGTGATTTATCAGTTGATGAAGCAGCTTGAACACTGTGACATCCGCGGCGAAATCACCTTAGTGCCATTGGCCAATCCACTCGGGATCAACCAAAAAAGTGGTGAGTTTACCCTTGGCCGATTTGATCCTATTACGGGCGCGAATTGGAATCGTGAGTATTTGAATCATGCTATCGATTTACCGACTTGGTATGGTGAACATACCAAGCTGAGTGATAGCGAGCTGCTCCAAGCCTATCGCAGTACTTTGGTTGAAGCCTGTCAGCAAAAATTGCGGCATGAATGGGGCATCACAACGGGTCATAGACTTGCGGTTAACCTGCAGATTATGGCCCATGGCGCGGATATAGTGCTCGATCTGCACACTGGTCCTAAGTCTTGTAAGCACTTGTATTGCCCTGAATATGACTTAGCTGCTGCGCAGTTTTTGTCGATCCCTTATACGCTCATTATCCCCAATGCCTTTGGTGGCGCCATGGATGAGGCTGCGTTTTGTCCTTGGTGGCAATTGAGTGATTTTGCAAAATCTCAAGGGCGTGATTTAGGAGTTGCAGTGTCAGCGTTAACCTTGGAATTGGCGAGCCAAGAGCGCGTCTGCCTTGAGGATGCACGGGTTGATGCACAAGGGATTTTGGCATATTTAAGCCACCGAGGCGTGATCGCTGAAACCGTTGCACCCGCTAAAATGACGCGTTTTGGTTGTTATCTAAAAGACTATAAAAAATATCACGCGCCAAGTGCTGGGTTAGTGGAATACCTCGCACCTGTGGGTGAGCCATTAGCTGCGGGGCAGCCCTTAGTGAATTTGCTGCGAATGGATTTATACGGTACGGCGGATGAGCTAAAAACGGTTAGTTTGCCGCAGGACTGCGTGCCGATTTTGCACTTTGCTTCGGCGTCAGTGCACCAAGGAACAGAGCTTTATAAAGTCATGACTCATGTGTTTGAGTTGCCGACATTCCAGCCTAAATCATAAAAATTAGCTCGTAAGCATTAGCTCATAACAATTAGCTTAAGGGACTGAGAGAAAACAACGCCAATCCTAATCAATTGGCTTTGTTGTTTTAAGGTGGCTATAACCACTTAAATCGATAAAACAGCGCCATTTGCAGGGCGACGAGTGAGATTAATATGCCGCAGAAGGTGGCGAAGGCCCAAGTGTTGTCCGCGCCCGGTATCCCGCCAATATTGACCCCAAGTAAGCCTGTTAAAAAGCCCAACGGTAAGAAGATTGCTGACACTAAGGATAAGAAGTATAAGCGTTTGTTGAGTTGCTCCGATTGCTGACTGAGTAATTCTTCTTGAGTCACATTAGCCCTATCGCGCAGGGCATCAAGATCTTCAATGGTGCGGATAAGTTTATCGTTTGTTTCCCTCAGCTTGAGTCGCTCAGTATCTTTAAATAGGCTGAATTGCTCGGAAATTATTTTCGAGAATGCTTCGCGCTGTGGGGCTAAATAGCGGCGAATGGCTACAGTTTGACGGCGCAGTTCGGCGATATCGGTACGTAAATCTTTCACATTGCCTGAGACGACTAGTTCTTCTAAATCAGAGAGCTGTTCTTCCAATTTATCAATAAACTCGACTTTACGATTGGTCAGTCGCTCGCAGATTGCGACGATAAAGTCCCCCGTAGTTGTAGGCCCATTGCCCTCAAGGATCAGCTCGGCGACATCTTTGACCGACTGTAACTCGCGATCGCAGGTGGAAATGATCTGCTGTTTATCGGCATAGATACGCACGGCCACCATGTCTTCTGGAGCAGAATTGGGGTTGAGGTTAACGCCGCGTAATGCGAGTAATATGCCTTCACCTGTAATCACAGCACGGGGACGAGTGTCTTGGGCGAGTAGGGCATCACTTTCGACCTTAGGCAGACCGCTATTGAGTATCCAGTGGCGTGCCTTTTTATTACGATAGCGAAGGTGTAACCAGAGTAGGCCATCCTGAGGATCCCATTTTTCGATCTGTTCTAGGCTCAAGGTGGAACCCGCTTGGGCGCCGCTGAGCACTAAACTGTAGATAAACCCTTCGTGCATATCGCATTCCATTTAACTTTCAAAATCATCCAAACAAACTAACTGATTTTGTCATGAAAATGAAGTCAGTACTTATGCTTAACGACATGAGACAAACGTAAATTGACATAAATTTGATGTGCTGAGTGATGCAAGCAACTTAGCCAAGGATAGGTTAAAATTAGCATTAGTAGGCTTAGATCAAAGAGACAATAAAATGGAATACGAATTTCGGCGTAACAGTTTAACTGGCACTTTTTTGGCTAGCTTTAGCATGGATCATGAAGTGCTTGGGCAATGGTTTACGGAAGAATTAGGGACTGAGTTAGCTAAAATTCAGCAAGTGTTGAGCGTGATAAAAGAAATTCAAGCCGATAAACGAGGTTCATGGCGTCTTGTTGGTAATGATTTTACCTTAGAGTTAGAGCGTGAACAGGCCCGAGTCTTTGCCAATACCTTAGGCTTTGAGCAAGAATATGAATTGGAAGAGGCTATGTCACTCTATGATGCTGAGTCAGAAGCTTATTGTGGCCTAGAGGATTTTGAGCAGGCGCTATTGAGTTGGCAGCAATTTATTGAGAAAGGTTTGTAATCATTTATTTAATCTCTATTTGATAAAAACATAAAGGCAATCATGGGATTGCCTTTATTTTTTTCGCGATACCAAGCTCACTTTCGTATCTTTAATGATTCAGGTAGCGCACCGCCATTTCGGTTCTTGATTTCGCATTGGCTTTACGCAGTAGGTTTTTCACGTGTACTTTAACTGTGCCTTCACTAATGTGTAAATGCTCTGAAATCATGCGATTACTTAAGCCTTCCGCCAGTTGCTTTAGAATTTGCAGCTCCCTTGGGGTTAAGCTTGAAATCCATTCTTGTTCATCGGTCGCATCTTTAAGTTCGTAAAGATATTCCTCGACTTCATCGCTGATCACCCTGTGGCCAAGCATGGCATTTTTGAGTTTTTCGAGCAGCAAATCTGGCTCAGTATCTTTGAGCAAATAGCCGTCGGCTCCAGCACGAAGTAAACGGATAACATCCTGTTTTGCATCGGAAACGGTGAGAATTACTATGCGTGAGGTAACACCTTCTTGGCGCATGGCGTTGAGGGTATCTAGGCCTGTCATGCCTTTCATATTCAGATCGAGCAATATGATGTCGGGTTCATCGGTGACCACTGCGGTTAATGCGTCTAAACCACTACCGGCTTCGCCAAATAGGCTGAAGTCAGGATCTGAAGCGATGAGCTGGCAGATGCCTTTGCGCAAGAGGGGATGGTCATCGACCACCAGTACTGAATAAGGTTTACCCATTTGAAGGCTCCTGTTGAGATGGGAAAATAAGCGTCACTCTAGTGCCACTTGACCCTTTGCTGTGCTGCACAAGGTTTAGTGGGCTGTTAGGTTTGAGTGCGTCGTCTTGTGC
Source organism: Shewanella sp. M-Br (assembly GCF_036245925.1). Classification (NCBI taxonomy): domain Bacteria; kingdom Pseudomonadati; phylum Pseudomonadota; class Gammaproteobacteria; order Alteromonadales; family Shewanellaceae; genus Shewanella; species Shewanella sp. M-Br. The sequence goes on along the minus strand of NZ_BJBV01000039.1, from coordinate 16,536 downwards.
ATTGGATCCTTGCTCAGTCGTGGTTGCCATAGCAGGTTTAAATCTCTTTAAATCATTGTCGCTGAACACGACTTTACCTGAAAGCTTACTGGCTCGTTCATGCATTATACTTATGCCAAAATGTTGATCTCGTTCTTTTAAATGTCCAATACCTATGCCGTTATCACAAACATCAATATTGACCATACCCTCGTCATCCTTATAGCAATGGATGTTAATGAGGCTGGCCTCGGCGTGTTTGATGGCATTTAACGTCGCTTCTCGCGTGATCTGCAGTATGTGGATGTGCTGCTTTGCCTCTAGCCATTGTGGCGCAAGTTTATAGTCTAAGGTTATCTTTATATTCGTCTTTGTCCTGAGTTGCTCAAGCATAGCCTCTAAAGCACTTTTTAGATCGGGCTCTTTAATTGTGAGCCTAAAGGTGGATAGTAACTCCCTGAGCTGCACGTAGGCAGTGCTTACACCTTCGTTGATTTCGGTTAACTGCGCCTCAACGATCGGGCTGCGGCAACTGCAATCTAAGTTTTTGCGTAATAAGCTAATTTGGATTTTTAGGAAAGATAGCACTTGACCCAAAGAGTCGTGCAGCTCCCGGGCAATCACGCCACGTTCCTCCATTAGCGCCAGTTGCTGTCTTTGCTCTGTGGCATTGTGGATCACGATTGAGCGCGTCAACATAATTGCGAAATTGTTAAACAAGGCGATATTGGGTGTTTGGTCGGCAATTAACTCTAAATAGCCTAAATTAGCCTGCTCAAATTGCAGTGGGAAACGGGTGCTCTCTTGAGTCATATCTGGCCAACCGCCATCGGCCTCAATCACTTCTAACTCTTGCTCTGGGTATTGAATGATGAGTCTTAGGTAGTCGAGTGATTCATAGCCTTTTAACTGATTCAGCGCTGCCTTGAGAGCCTTGTAATCGAGTTTATTTGCGTTTAATGCCAGTAGGTTATCATATAAGAATGCCAGTTCGTTGTTGGCCCTTGTCAGCGCTAAGGTTTTTTCTGCTACCTGCGATTCTAAGTTGCCATAAAGCGTCGCGAGTTCCTTAGCCGTTTTTTGTAGGGCATGGGTCAGCGCTGTAAGTTCAATATATTCGGTCTCGGGCATTTCAATTTCAAAATTACCCTTAGAAATCGTGTTGGCCGATTCCATCAGTTTTTGCAGTGGGATCACTACTTTCTTCTTTGTAAAACGCACGGCCACAAAAGCGATAATGAGCATGACGCCTAAGCCTAATATTTGGCTGGCGGCAAGGAGCCTGAGTTTAAAGGCGGCGTAGTGCTCCATCTCAAGCACCAGTAAATCTATGGTATCAACAAAGTCCTTCAGTGAGGCGACATAATCGCGGGAGTTTTCTTGTTCTATGTAGTGTTTCATCACCAGCCATTTATCGATGACAAGCTGATATTGAGCGGCAATTTCTGGCGGACTAAACCAACTTTCCGAGGGCTTTAACGTGTCGGAATAGAGCGTATTTTCGAATTCGGTGATTTTATCCTGCGCAGCATCACTGCCTGAGTTGGCGTAAAACATTAACCGATAGCTTTGCATCCTCAGCGACCCTGAGGCATTAATCGCCTTGGCGTCGCCTAAGCTGTAGGACAAATTGATGATAGCAAAAGTCGATAAACTACTAGAGAGCAGAATAAGTACTAACATTAATCCTAAGATTTTTGAGGTGAGACTACCTCGTTTCATTAATCCGCTGTTCATTTTGATGGCCGCTGTTATGGCACTTTGCAGTGGTTTTTACATTAGAAAATAATGTAATACATTAACAAAAGTATAGAAATGTGAACAACAACACCTTTACATTTTGATCTAGCGCAAACTTCAACCTAGATACCCCCTAAGAGGTATATTTTTAGCAGGGTTAAATCACTAAGTTTGACCATGGAGATGTCGTGATTTACAACAATAATGCAACACGGAGATGAGATGATGAAGAAGATGACAGGTAAGTCCTTTGCACTGAGTGCACTGGTTGCCGCCAGCTTCATGGCAGCGGGCGCAATGGCGAGTGATAAAACAGAGCCTCGCAACGAAGTTTATAAAGATAAATTTAAGAATCAATACAGTAGCTGGCATGATACCGCTAAAAGTGAAGAACTCGTGGATGCACTTGCACAAGATCCTAATATGGTGATCCTGTGGGCTGGCTATGCATTCGCAAAAGATTACAACGCTCCTCGCGGCCATATGTATGCCGTGACCGACGTGCGTAATACCCTACGTACTGGTGCGCCGAAAAATGCGGAAGATGGTCCATTGCCTATGGCATGTTGGAGCTGTAAGAGCCCTGATGTACCTCGCTTAATTGAAGAGCAAGGTGAAGATGGCTACTTCAAAGGTAAATGGGCTAAGGGTGGCCCTGAAGTCACTAACACCATTGGCTGTGGTGATTGTCATGAAAAAGGCTCACCAAAACTGCGGATCTCTCGTCCTTATGTAGACCGTGCAATGGATGCTATCGGTACGCCATTTGATAAAGCTTCGAAGAAAGACAAGCAATCTATGGTGTGCGGTCAGTGCCACGTTGAATACTATTTTGAGAAAAAAGAAGACAAAAAAGGTTTCGTCAAATTCCCTTGGGATATGGGCATAACTGTTGACCAGATGGAAGTTTACTACGACGGTATCGAGTTCTCGGATTGGACTCATGCGCTGTCTAAAACACCTATGTTAAAAGCGCAACATCCAGAGTATGAAACGTGGAAACTGGGTATTCATGGTAAAAATAATGTCAGTTGTGTTGACTGCCATATGCCAAAAGTGACTAGCCCTGAAGGTAAGAAATTTACCGATCATAAAGTGGGTAATCCATTTGACCGTTTCGAAGAAACCTGTGCAACTTGCCATAGCCAAACGAAAGAATTCTTAGTTGGCGTCACTAATGAACGTAAAGCTAAAGTTAAAGAAATGAAACTGAAAGCGGAAGAGCAATTAGTGAAAGCGCACTTCGAAGCTGCTAAAGCGTGGGAATTGGGTGCAACTGAAGCTGAAATGAAGCCTATCTTGACCGATATCCGTCATGCTCAATGGCGCTGGGATTTAGCGATTGCTTCCCATGGTGTTGCTGCTCATGCTCCTGAAGAAGCCCTACGTGTTTTAGGTACTTCAGTGAATAAAGCTGCTGATGCTCGTGTGAAGTTAGCACAGTTATTAGCGAAAAAAGGCATCACAGATCCAATCGCTATTCCTGATATCTCTACTAAAGCTAAAGCACAAGCAGTCTTAGGTATGGACATGAAAAAGATGAATGCTGAGAAAGAAGCATTTAAGAAAGACATGTTACCTAAGTGGGATGAAGAAGCGAAAAAACGCGAAGCCACTTATAAATAATACTTAAGTAGACTTCAAAATAATAAAAAGCTCCTATATAAGGAGCTTTTTTATATCCTTTATTAAAGTGTAAATATTAAATTTTTATTTCAATTCTATATTTTTTGCATTAAGGTGTGCGCCGCTAGGAGAGCAGGTTCGTTTAAATTTAAATGGATATTAATGATAATGGAATAAGCAACACTGAGATTGTTTCTTCGTTATCTTCATCTTTTACTCCTAGCTTATAATCATATAAGGGAATACTTTGATGAAAAAAATTACCGCGCTAGCAATATTATTAGGTTTCGTAAGTGTTAATGCCGCTGCTGCACAAGATAATCCATATCAGCATGAAGCAGGCCTAAAATATAGCGCAAATTCTGAAGAGTTCAGCGATGGTCTGTGGAACGCGAATTATCGTTACTACATTAGCCCAGTTGACCAAACTAAAGGTCCTTATGCGCTTAATGGATTTTTAGCTCAAACGTCTAATGTTGGCGTTAATTACAGCAATTATGATGAATCAGATTTAGATACCATTGGTGTTGATGGCACTTATGTATTTGCTTCTAAATGGTTTATTGCTGCTAACTATCAACGTTCTGAAATCGGCAGTTTTGACTGGAACACTTACGGTGCAGAAGTCGGTTATTACTTCAATGATAGCTCTGCAGTATCTGCTTTCTATAACGATGGCAGCGATAGCATCGAAGAGTCATACGGTTTAAAAGTGCGTAGCTTTATTGCACTGCAATCAACTACAGGTGTTGATTTGAGCGCAAACTGGACACATCAAGATTCTGACGACACATTCAATTTAGGTGCTGATTGGTATGTGACTAAGTCATGGTCTGTTGGTCTAGGCTATACCGATGATGGTCATGACGATACTTTCGTATTGAAAACCGCTTATTGGTTACGTCTGTCTGATAGCTTCTCTGCAAACTTTGAGTTAGCTAGAGAATTAGATTCAGATGCTGATGGTGTATTTATTGGTTTAGGTTTGACTGGTCGTTTCTAATTTAATATATTTAACGATTTTTTAATATAAAGGTCACAAGTTAATGTGACCTTTATTATTTTACCCAAAATAAATTTAAGACTATTTTATCAGTTTTAATAATGCCCTAAAGCGCTCGCCTTGGGCTTGATGTTGTAATTCAAATAATAGCGATTCCACGTTAGTTAATAAGGCGCCTCTGGCCGTCATCATCTGAATACCCAGTTTTTTATTATCGGCACTGCGTGACGAGACGCCATCTGCGACGAGATGCACCGAATATTGCTGTTCGATAAGGTCACAACAGGTTTGGTAAACACACACATGGGTTTCAATACCCGCCAGTATGACGTGTTTGCGATTCGTCTTAGTTAATGCCTTTGCAAACGCGTCACAGTGCCAGCCACTAAAATGCTGCTTGGCAATGGGTGAGCTGGTTTTCGCAAGTAAGGTTTGCAGCTCAGGGCTAGTTGCTCCGAGTTTATCGGGTAGCTGTTCTAACCACAGTATGGGAATTTCAAATAATTGTGCGCCTTGGATTAAGGTCTGTAGTTGTTGATGCAGCTTGTCACTGTTATCCATGATTTGTGCAAGTTTTCCTTGCACATCGACGATAACGAGAACACATTCTTCTGGTTTTAACATCGGGCCTTCCTTCTGCGCTTGATGATTGTCTTAGTGATGATCTTCGCTTTTGTCTAAGAGCTTGTGTTGCGATGCTCAGATTTCATCTCGATTTACGCTTCCCCCAGTAGACCCTAATTTAACCTTGTTACCAATAGGCCTAAGGTCGAATAGCTGTCGCACTTAAACTGCTCACTAAAAGAGTGCACCGCACCAGTTCGTGCTCGATTATGGTGCGTTTTTAACCTTAAAAAATAGTGTTAAACAATTTAAACCAATAATAATCAATAGATTAAATTGTTGGCCTAATGATTGAATTACCTTTGATACAAGTTAATAACAATCGCGTTTTTTTGGAGGTCAGGATGAAACTAGTCAGCGCTATCATCAAGCCGTTTAAGTTGGATGATGTCCGTGAAGCTATCGCCGGAATTGGTATTGAGGGCATGACGGTGACCGAAGTGAAAGGTTTTGGCCGTCAGAAAGGGCATACAGAGTTGTATCGCGGCGCCGAGTATCAGGTGGATTTTTTGCCAAAAGTAAAACTAGAAATTGCCACTAAGGCTGAAAATCTCGACATGTTGATTGAGGCGATTACCACTGCGGCCCATACGGGGAAAATTGGTGACGGTAAGATCTTCGTCGTTGATTTAGAACATGCTATCCGTATCCGTACGGGTGAACTTGATACTGAAGCGCTATAAGGGGCTGACAATGGAAGAATTAACGAAATTAGGCGGCACAGTCACTGAACTACGCTTTGCACTCGATACCTTTTACTTTTTGATTTCTGGCGCTTTAGTCATGTGGATGGCGGCGGGATTCGCTATGTTAGAAGCGGGTTTAGTTCGCTCTAAAAATACCACTGAAATTTTAACTAAGAACGTTGTGCTGTACGCGATTGCCTGTGTGATGTATCTGTTGGTTGGCTACAACATCATGTATGTGGATAACACTGAAGGTGGTTGGTTACCGTCAATTGGCACCTTAATTGGTTCGCAATCAGCAGATGCGAGCCATGCATTAGAATCTGACTTCTTCTTCCAAGTTGTATTTGTGGCAACGGCGATGTCAATTGTCTCTGGTGCTGTGGCGGAACGGATGAAGTTGTGGGCTTTCTTGTTCTTTTCTGTGGTGATGACAGCGGTTATCTATCCAGTAGAAGGTTATTGGACTTGGGGCCAAGGTTTTATCGCTAAACTGGGCTTTGTAGACTTTGCTGGTAGCGGTATTGTGCATATGACGGGGGCGACCGCGGCGATTGCTGGCGTAATATTGCTCGGTGCGCGTAAGGGGAAATACGGGCCTAATGGTCAAGTGAATCCTATTCCAGGCTCTAACTTGCCAATGGCAACCTTAGGTATGTTTATTCTTTGGATGGGCTGGTTTGGCTTTAACGGCGGATCGCAATTAATGGTGTCGGATGCGGCGAATGCAAGCTCAGTGGCGAAAGTGTTTGTGAATACCAATACCGCAGCGGCTTTTGGTGCCATCTCAGCTCTTATCGTGTGTAAGATGATTTGGGGTAAAGCGGATTTGACCATGATCCTTAACGGTATTTTGGCTGGATTAGTGGCGATTACGGCCGATCCTCTCTCGCCTTCATTGTTAATGGCGGGTGTGATTGGTTTAGTGGCGGGCGGCGTGGTGGTGTTCTCGATTGTGGGCTTAGATCGCATTAAGATCGACGATCCCGTCGGTGCGATTTCAGTACACGGTGTGGCTGGTTTCCTTGGCTTAATGTGTGTGCCATTATCCAATGCCAATGCAACTATTACCGGACAGTTGACGGGGGCAGCGATCATTTTCACTTGGGTGTTCTGCTCATCATTTGCTGTCTGGTATGTGATTAAGATAACCATGGGGATCCGTGTGACTGAGGAAGAAGAATACAACGGTATGGATGCTTCTGACTGCGGTATTGATGCCTATCCTGAGTTTGTTACGGTCAAAAATGCGGGCTGATTAAACTTGCACATTAACGCGTGATTCACCTTGATGCTTAGCTTGGATCGAGGGATAGTGAAGCAGAGCCTAGGCTCTGCTTTTTTATGGGTAATCACTGTGATTGAAGTTTAAGCACAGGGTAATAAGCTTAATTACTGAGCAATTCTGTTTTCTTGCATAAATTAAGGAGTGTTCTATGAGCTTGAATATAAAAACAATAGGTCAATTTTTGCGACTAAGTCTTATCGTCATTTCTGGCTGGATATCGGTTTCTGCCTTTGCAGGAGAAGTGATCGTTAATCGCTCAAGTGAGCCTGTCGATGCCTTTGCCGTGCGTGATCAAGTGCTCAAGGATTTTGAATGGCAGGAGTCGCTTCGTCGCCAGCAGCAAATCCAAATTCTGCAGGCTTTACCCTCAGGTTGCGTTACGGTCATGAAACCCTATCGACATTTTACCTGTGGAGAGCATAACTATCGGCCGTATGATTATCAGCAGCGTGAGTTATACATAGAAGTTGACCGACCTTCACAATAGTTAATTCGTTAAATTATTTGCAATTATTTTCAATCGATCGCGATTATCATTTTTTGTAACCATTTTATGTCGTCTTTTTCACCATTTGTAATAAGCTCAAATAGGAGCTAATGGTGTGGGAGGGCGTATGTCGAAACTATTCCGAGCCGTATACTTGAGTACGATCTTGAGCGTTGTATTCAGTCAATTGTTTGCTTGTAGCTCGACGACCATTGAGCCTAATCCGTCGGATCTTGAGTCGTTACTTGCCGATTCACTGTTTACCCCTGTGGCCGATATACCTTCTGTTGCGGATATCTTTTATCTGCCACCCGAGGTTGTGACAGACGTAAAACGTCGCTATGGGATATACACTTTGTCACACAATAACAACATGTTAGCCAATGAATGGTTAGCTAGTTATATCAATGCGAGTCAAACCAATAGCGCTAACATTGATTTTCGATATCAAGATAATCTGACCCAAATTGCCCGTGAAACCTACGCCCAAAAGGCGGGTAATTGCATGTCTTTAGTGGTCATGACTTCTGCGTTAGCGGACATATTGAATGTGAGTGCTGAGTATCAAGATATTGCGATAGAACCCGTATGGGATAAGCAAGGTGATTTCTATTTAATCAATGGGCATGTGAATTTACGCTTACTTCCACCTGAAAACGCACATTCAGTTTATGTGTCATCTGCCGCAGTTTTAGTGGACTTTATGCCGGAGCGAGCTCTACGGGGATACGGTAAAACCCAAGTGGATCGGCAGACCTTAATCAGTATGTTTTACAACAACATGGCGGCAGAGTCTTTGGTGAACGGTGATTTAGACAGGGCCTATGCCTTGATCGAAGCGGGTTTAAAAGTCGGCCAGTTTGTTCCTTCACTCAACACGCTCGCCATTATTTACCGGCATAAAGGTGATGAAAAGCGGGCCGAACAGGTTTATCGCTATGCACTCAAGTTTGATGCGAAGAATCTGACAACGCTTTATAACTTAGCCTTGATTTTAGGGGAGCAGGGGCGGCTTGATGAATGGGCCGAAATTAATAAAGTGCTTGAATTAGCGCGAATACGTAATCCCTATTATTACTATGACATGGGGCAGCAAGCCTATGATGAGCATCAATACGACGAGGCCTTGGCTTGGTATCAAAGGGCGTTGGCAAAAGCGGATTATCGTCATGAGTTCTTCTTCGGTTTATCTAAAACCTACTGGGCGCTGGGGGATGAAAAGCGTGCCAAACTGAATATGGATAAAGCCTTGGCTTTGAGCCGAGATGAGTCAGAGCGTCAACGCTATCAGAGCAAGTTACAAGTCATGTTACAGCATTAGCATTTGCCCGCTCTTTTCTATAGAGAGCTGGCCATCAATTAAGCTTATTACGGGTAAACATCTTTGCTTGCTAACATAGGGCGCCTAAATACACTTGCAGCAAATATGTTTATTCCTTTTTATCCGCCATATTCGATTTTGTTCATCAAGGCTGTGAGTTAGCTGGCATATTTGAATTTTGATTTTTTTAAAATATATTAAAACAATAAGTTATATTTGATTTTTTGAAATGGAGACAACTTGGTTGCATTGGCGCCTGAGACTCGATAAATTGAACTCAGTATTGCAGTTGAGATCCCTTATCGCAGCGATAGAAATAGCCTAAAACACCAGCGTTGGAGCAGTAAAATTATGTATTACCAAAATGATGACGTTCGCATTAAAGAAGTAAAAGAGTTACTTCCACCTATCGCGATTCTTGAACGATTTCCTGCTTCCGAAAAAGCCTCTGCGACTGTGTTTAATGCGCGTAATAGTATCCATAATATTCTGGCTAAGTCTGATGATCGTCTATTAGTGGTGATTGGGCCTTGTTCTATCCACGATCCCAAAGCTGCGTTGGAATATGGACAGCGTTTGGTCTCACTGCGTGAACGTTATAAAGATCAACTCGAAATTGTGATGCGAGTGTATTTTGAAAAACCAAGAACCACAGTGGGTTGGAAGGGGCTGATTAACGATCCTTACATGGATAACAGCTTTAAACTCAATGATGGTTTACGCACCGCCCGTAAATTATTAGTGGATTTGAACGACAGCGGTATGCCAACTGCGGGTGAGTTTCTTGACATGATCACCCCACAATATATGGCTGATTTAATGTGCTGGGGAGCCATTGGTGCCCGTACGACAGAATCTCAAGTACACAGAGAGTTAGCCTCGGGTCTTTCTTGTCCGGTCGGTTTTAAAAATGGTACTGATGGCACGATTAAAGTTGCTATTGATGCGATAGGTGCTGCCAATGCACCACACCATTTTTTATCTGTGACTAAGTTGGGCCATTCGGCGATCGTTTCGACTAAGGGCAATCCTGATTGCCACATTATTTTACGGGGTGGCCGCGAGCCCAATTATAGCGCGCCGCATGTCACTGAGATTAGCCAGCAATTGTTAAAAGCAAAGCTTGCCGACAACATCATGATCGACTTTAGCCATGCGAATAGTAGTAAAGAGTATCAACGTCAGTTAGTGGTTGCTGAAGATGTCGCTGGTCAAGTGGCGGCGGGAAATACTGCTATTTTTGGTGTTATGGTAGAAAGCCATTTAGTGGAAGGTCGTCAAGATCTTATTGAAGGTCAAGAGTTATGCTATGGGCAGAGTATTACCGATGCGTGTATTGGTTGGGATGATACCGAGCGTCTATTAGCCATTTTGAACCAAAGCATTATCGAACGCCGTCAGGTTTAATTGTCTGCTCGAGCGAACATAAACCGCAACTATACCTGAGTTAGCCGTTAACGATTGCGGGTTAAGTAAAAACAAAGGCGCTATCCTGGCGCCTTTGTTTTATCTATTTATTGCTTATTTCAACAATGTATTCATTTGCTTTGGCTAAGCTACCAAAGGCGGCAATAAGGTTGTTTCTACCTTTATCTTGTATCTCTGGATTGCCTGATTCGATCATCATCCACACCCAAGTTTGGATCAGTGGTAATGGCGGGTATTGAACTTTAGCGGAATCCAACATAAAGCTTCCTTTGATCTTAATTTAATTTGTTTATCTTAATATTCTCGCTAGAACTTGGGCGTATGAATCGCAAAATCTAGCGCGTAGAGGTTAACAAATTCTATTGATTTGTATAACCGCCTCCATGGCATTTTGGGCAAAACGGCAAAAATAATCAACAGCAGCAACTTTGTGCCAAGCCTTCTTCCATTGCACTCTTATCCTCTTACATACGGCTCTGAGGTTAAGTAAAACGGTACATGCCTGAACACAAATTAGTATAAATTCATTTATTGTGAATACGCCAGTGCAATGCGTAAGTATGATGTTTTGGCTTTAAATACAATCAAAATAGCAGATGAGTATGTCGTGAATAAGTCTATTTGTCTGTCAGGAAAATCTGATTGATTTTATTCAGACTTTGCTAGTTTCGCTTAGCTTATGTCCGGTGTGAACTGTTACAATTGGCATAACTCATTCAAGGTTATGTCCTATGCGCCCAACGTTATATTTTGAAGGTCCAGTCGATAAATTAAACTGGCACGTCATGAAACTGCTTTGGCCTTACTTATTGGAATACAAAGGCCGTATTGCGTTGGCGATGTCATGCCTCATCATCGCTAAGCTGACCAGCGTGGCTCTGCCTTTTATTCTGAAGCATTTGGTCGACACCTTAGATGCCGATAAAACTGCGCAAGCCCTCAGTGTGCCCGTAGGATTAGTGTTGGCCTATGGCGCGGTACGTTTACTAACGGCGATTACGGGGGAGATCCGCGATACCTTGTTTGGCCGCGTAACCGAGCGGGCGATCCGCCGTTTAGGCTTAGCAGTATTCGACCATTTACACCGACTGGACCTCGACTTTCATCTAGAGCGCAAAACCGGCGGCCTATCCCGCGATATTGAACGCGGCACCAGCGGCGTGAGTTTCCTCATGCGTTTTATGGTGTTCAACATAGTGCCAACCTTGCTCGAAATTGTCATGGTGATCGGCATTTTCTTTTATAACTACGGCATTGCGTTTGCGGCAATCACTTTTGTTGCTGTGCTGGCTTATATTATTTTTTCTGTGGTCGCGACCGAATGGCGTACTGAGTATGTACGTGATGCGGCCAAGGCTGACTCGTTATCGAATACCCGCGCCATCGACAGCTTGCTGAACTATGAAACGGTGAAGTATTTTAATAATGAAAAGTATGAGTCGCAGCGCTATGACCAAGCGCTTGAACAGTGGGAAGTCGCTAAGCGTAAGAATCGTTTATCTTTGTTTGCGCTCAATGGTGGACAAGCTGTGATTATCGCTTTGGCGATGACGGCTATGATGGCGCTGGCGGCATACAGAGTCACCTATGGCGATATGACCTTAGGTGATTTTGTGTTGATTAATGCGTTTATGATGCAGCTCTTTTTACCCCTTAACTTCTTAGGTTTTGTGTATCGCGAAATTCGCGGCGCGTTAGCCAATATTGAGCGCATGTTTAGCTTGCTCGATAAACATCCTATGATAGTCGACTTACCCCAAGCACTCGATTTTCAACCCACTAAGGGTGAGTTGATATTTGAAAATGTTAATTTTAGCTACGATGAGCGGCAAATTCTGCGGGACGTGAGCTTTAAGGTTGAAGCCGGTAAAAAGGTGGCTGTTGTAGGTGATAGTGGTGCAGGTAAATCGACCCTGATTAAACTGCTGTTTCGATTTTACGATGTGGACCAAGGTGCGATTAAAATCGATGGACAAGATATCCGCCATCTCACCCAAGATGCGCTGCGGCGTGCCATCGCCATAGTGCCGCAGGATACCGTGCTGTTTAACGATTCATTAGTCGAAAACATACGTTATGGTCGCCCAAGCGCGACGGATGAAGAGGTGCGTAACGCGATTAAATTAGCGCACTTAGAGCAATTTATTGCATCACTTGCCCTTGGTTGGGACACAAAGGTGGGTGAGCGCGGCTTAAAACTCTCTGGCGGAGAAAAACAGCGTGTCGCGATAGCAAGGGCCATTTTGAAGGGCTCGCCAGTGCTGGTGTTTGATGAGGCGACATCTTCACTCGATAGTCGCTCCGAGCAAGCTATTTTGTCGGCACTGCGGGAAGTCGCTAAGGGGCACACTAGCCTAGTGGTGGCTCATAGGTTATCGACCATAGTCGATGCCGATCAAATAGTCGTATTAAGCCAAGGAGAAATAGTTGAGCAAGGTAATCATCAGACTTTGCTGTTGGCAAATGGTCTCTATGCCAAATTATGGCGGATACAAAATGAGCAACAACATACTCCTCTGAGCAGTTAATAGCGTAATACAGTTCAGTCTTTATTCAGCTTCGGCTCTCTATACTCAATGCCAACACATCAATCGGAAGAGATCTGGCATGGAAAATATTACACTGAGAGCTAATATTGAAGGCAAAGAAGAAAAAGTCGCCACTGATTGGTATGCCATCATGGCGACATTGAAAAAACGTGGTGTTGATTATGATTCATTGCAACGTATTCATGCTGAATTGAATGCGGGCCTGTTGGTTACAACTCGGCGACTTACCTTGGCTAAAGTCAATCCAGAAATGGTGCTGGCAGGTGTGATCCGCGATATGAACGCGCCGACAAGTGACTTTATGGGTATGCGTTAGGTGTGTTCGCTAGTGCTTTAGTACAGTTTAGGTGAGAACGTACGAGAATAGAGGTGAGCCTCTATTCTTGATGCTCTAGAGAGACTCCAGAGATAAAATATGACTGAATTAAGCTACGCCGTTCAGCTTCCCCGCTTTCCAACCTTCACATAAAAGATTCAATTTAGGTACTGACTCATCTATCAAAGTGAGTCGAATGATCTGCCCTTCGCGAAAACACACCAGTTCACCTTCGATCTCGGTCAGGCGATTACAGCTCTTACAGCTAGTGCTTACAGTTTTACTGGCGGGCAGTTGGCTTACGAAGCTAGATTTCAAAGTGTTTCCTTAAGTTCAATTGTGGGTAAGACATTTGAATAATGTCTCACGTCACGGATCTTACCTCTTTTGTGATACGCATTCAAATATACCTTATGTAAACCCTATATAAACGAAAGTTGTATTCGCCATTAACCGCGAGGGTTCGCGGCTACTTATCCATATGTGCATAGTATTTATCGAGTGAAATGGATAAACCGCTATCGAGTACAATTCGGACATGTGAGGGTTTGAGTTGTCTTGGTTCTGTCACTCCGCAAGAGTGCGCAATTAAGGCTAAGTCATGGTGTAAATTATGATTATAGTTAGCAACACGAGCCGATTTATCCCTAGGATCGAGTCCTTGTTGTAGCTTGGGATTGTGCGTTGTGATGCCCGTTGGGCAGGTATCTCTATTGCACTGTAAGGCTTGAATACAACCTAGGGCGAACATATTGCCGCGGGCCGATGCGATGAAGTCTGCACCTAATGCTAAAGCCCAAGCGACTCTTGATGGCACTATGAGTTTACCCGAAGCGATGACTTTGATGCGTTTACGCAAGCCTCGTTGGATCAAGACATTAACTAGGATTGGTAAGCTTTCCTTCAGTGGTAATCCGACATAATCCATTAAAGGTTGTGGTGCAGCGCCTGTGCCGCCATCGGCACTGTCTAAAGTAAAGAAGTCGGGGGCAGAGTCTTCGCCACGACGTTCGATTTCATCACATAAATCTTCGAGCCACTGTACGTCACCGAGTACGGCCTTAATGCCCGTTGGTTTACCGGTAACTTCACGTACTCGTTCAACCATATCCAAAATATCGTTCACGGATTTGAATTCAATATGACCATTAGGGCTAATAGAGTCATAACCCTGAGGAATACCGCGGATATGGGCAATTTCAGCTGTGACTTTGATCCCTGGTAAAATGCCACCTTTACCCGGTTTAGCCCCTTGACTCATTTTAATTTCAAACATTTTGACTTCGGGATGAATGGCTATCGACTTGAGCTTTTCATCGTCTAAATGTCCGTGCTCATTACGTACACCGTATTTGGCTGTTCCAATTTGAAAGACGATATCGCAGCCACCTTTTAGATGATAAGGGCTCAAGCCGCCTTCACCTGTGTTAAGCCAGCAACCCGCCTGCGCTGCACCGTGGGAAAGGGCGGTAATTGCTGGGCGCGATAGAGCCCCAAAGCTCATGGCTGAAATATGACAAATAGCTTGAGTCGTATAGGGTTGGCGGCAATTGGTGCCAATTGTCAGTGGATGAATGGGTGTGATCTCTTCATCTTGGGTTGGGAAGGCGGTATTCATAAACATAATGGTACCAGCATTATCTAAGGGGCGAGTTGAACCAAAGGCGATAGTTCTATCGACATTTTTAGCCGCGCGGTAAACCCAACTGCGTTCTGCACGGTTGAATGGCAGTTCTTCTCTGTCTTGGGCGAAAAAGTATTGTCTAAAGAACTCGCCTTGTTTCTCGAACAGATACCGAAAGCGACCAATTACTGGGTAGTTATGTCTTACCGCTTGTTTGGTCTGCATTTTATCTGCGATATACATGTAAATAACCGCGAGTACAGCGAGTCCTATTACAATCAAAAACAGCCCTGAAAATAGATCGAGTCCCCACATAAACCAATTGAGTTCACTCATGTTATTTATCCTTATTCTTGTCCGTAACGGGTGGCGATCAAGCTCGCAGGTTGGTCATCATTAAGAGAGAGTAAAAACAGCTGGCTATAGTCATCTTCGCTGATCGCTTGGATCTCTGGTCCGCCAAGGGCTTTAATGATCAGTGGGACAGTGTTTGAATGCCCAACGATGAGTGTATTGCCCTTTACAGCATGCACTTGTTCGACAATGTGTTGAATATGTCCTTCGATAGGTTTGGCTGCTTCTACTATCGTCACAGGTAAGTGGCGAGCCTCGGCGATGGGCGCGAGTGTTTGTTGGGTTCTTAGG
Source organism: Shewanella sp. M-Br (assembly GCF_036245925.1). Taxonomy (NCBI): domain Bacteria; kingdom Pseudomonadati; phylum Pseudomonadota; class Gammaproteobacteria; order Alteromonadales; family Shewanellaceae; genus Shewanella; species Shewanella sp. M-Br. The sequence continues at coordinate 1,220 of NZ_BJBV01000039.1, read as the reverse complement.
TATTGAGTCGCAATAAGTTGCGACAGCGGCGTGCGGCTCAAGGCAGTGATCAGTGATGCTGCGCGTATTTCTCCCTTGGGTGATAACTGCGGGTTATTGGCTGGCGTGTCGGCTTTTTCGGCATGTCTGACTAAAATAATTAGTCTGCTCTCCGCATGAGCTTGGCTAATGGGAGTAAAGCCGAGGCAAGTGAATATGACGAGGCTTGTTAGCAGGCTAAAGCGTTTTATATTGATACCCAGATTATGCTTAAAATAGTGCTTAAGGATTAGTGTAAACTCGTGAAAGCGGAAATGACTCAAACTGCGGCCTGCTGCCATGGTGTAACATCCTTTTCTATTGGCTTATGTCTAAGCTCAGCGATAGTAATGATCTGCATTGCGGTGGGTTGGCGCTTTATGCACCTTATTAAAGAATGAACCCACTTAATTTATGTGGGCCTTATCATGGCCTTGTGGTCAGATGGTACTTCAATTCTAAAAATTACTAAAGCTGGTTAAATTTTGGTCGATAATTAAGTCGACCCGAATTGAATGGATAGTCATCATGGAAATCAATAAACCCCCTCAAGTGCAAAGTACTCCTTTGCCACAGAAAAAATATGCTGAAAACACGGCGTCTAAGGGCACCGAAGTGAGTGATTCGAAGGACGCGAAAGCCACATCGAGGCAAACGGCATACCAGACAAGTAAGTTATTAATGAATCAAGCGATTTTATCGGCGCAGCAAGAGGTAAACATTAAGTCAGGCGATCAGTCTATGACCTTGCTCTATCGTGCTGCTATTGATGCCATAAACAAAGAGCTAGCGCCTACTATGGGCGAAAACGCGACTCAAACCGCTTATGATAATGGCGTTGATATGTCTCCAGAGGCCACAGCTGATCGCATTGTGAATTTTGCGACTAAATTCTTTGGGATTCATCAGCAGCAACATTCAGGTATGAGCTTAGATGAACAACTCGATAGCTTTATGGGGATTATTGGCGGTGCCATCGACAATGGCTTTAAAGAGGCTAAAGATATTCTGTCCGGCCTTAAAGTATTACAGGGTGATATTGCCGATGGTGTCGATAAAACCTACAGCTTAGTGCAAGAGGGGCTGCAAGCCTTTAGAGATAGCTTTAACAAGAAGACTGATGAGACAGCATCGAGTCCGAGTTAATACCTCAGTATTTTCAGTTCTATATTCAGCGTTATAGTCATAAGCCCCTTATATAA
>NZ_BJBV01000038.1:0-29240 GCF_036245925.1 Shewanella sp. M-Br | reverse complement strand
TGTTTTGCTTTTCTAAATAAACTGATGTGCGGGCAAAAGCTGTGCTCACTTCGATGTAATTGCAGTCGGTCGGCAATTTCTTGCGTCTGTTTAGCTAATTGCACTAACGGAGGCTCAATATCATCGCCTTTCAAGCAACATACTTGCGCATTAGGCCATACATCGAGCTGGTTAAGCCGAACGCTAAATCTTGGCTTCACTAAGCGGTCAACCGCATCAAGGAGGGCGATTTTTTGCTCGTTGTTAGCTTGACCCATAAAGCAGAGCGTTAAATGCAGATTGCTGACACTCACCGCTTTCGCCTCAGGATTAAGGTGGCATATCAATTGCTGCTGCAATTCACTTAGATATACCCTTTGACTATCTGTGGGAGCGAAGCCGAGGAATAGCCTTTGTTGCATCGGTTTATCATCCTTTTGGAGGGCTTAATATGGATTATCTTAGCGAGCACTTTGACGTTAAGCGCATTTGAGCGTTAATCTAGCTGTTGAATTTATCAGCTAATTTGTGACTCAAGCAGACGTTTAATTCACTGTGAGCCTATACTCAATGTACGTCGATAATACCTTAAATGGATTTTTAGGTAAGGAAGAGACTTTTCATGTCAGTAGGTTTAGCTAATCCACTCCAACAGGCTTTGGTCAGTATTTTTAGTGAATCCCCGCTAGAAACCTTAGAGCAGAATGTTGACAGAGCGCTTGAGACTATTACTTTGCAACTGCATTGTGACGGGGTATTTGTATTAACCGGAAGCCAGTCACTGGATCGTTTACGCACGCGTAATCTGTATTTAAAACCTCAATTTGCTAAAGGCCAGCAAACTCGAGTTTGGCCCTTAGCGCGCATGCCATTCTTTCGCTCACTCGTTCGCACCCCAAGACTATTAAATCTGCCCGATGTGAACACCTTACCCGCCGATGCACAGGCCGAGCGAACGCTATTAAGGGATTGGGACGTCAAGAGTCTATTAGTATTGCCGCCAGTCGTGTTTGGCGAAACCCGTATTGCCTTGGGGGCAGTCAATTGCTCAGAATGTTGTGAATGGAGCGAAGAGTTTATAAGTGAGTTTAATCACGCCGCTGTGATGATTGGCTCTGCGATGGAATTGACGCGTATTGCTTTGAGCATGCTTGCCAGTGAACATAAATACTGTGAAGTATTCAACCAGTTGCCCTTAGCTTGCGCCTTGTTAGATAAGCATGATCAATTGACTATGCTGAATAAAGTCGCTCTGCAAACCCTGCCAATTCAACATGGCTATGATTTATTCGACATGGTGCGTGAGGAAGAGCACGCCATGCTAACCGATACCTTACATGTGGTACGAGAAGGTGTGCTCGGTCAAGCTTGGTGTGAATTACCTTTAAAATCAATTCATCAATTAACTTGGTTAAAACTGAGTTTTAGCCAGATTAGCGGCGATAAAGATACTTTAGTCATGATTGCCGAAGATGTCAGTGAAAAGTACCGCTTAGCCGATGAGTTATCCTTCCATGCCAATTATGATGCACTTACGGGTTTACCTAATCGGCTACATTTCGAAGCCCTATTAGAAAACCTACTACATGCCCATGACGATATGCCTATTTGCGTGGCGTTTCTCGATTTAGACCAATTCCAAGTCATTAACAATATCAGTGGCCATCAGGCGGGCGATAAGCTGCTTTGCCAAGTCGCATTACGTTTGAAACAGCTCGTACGTAAAGGCGATATAGTTGCCCGTTTAGGGGGCGATGAGTTTGGTATCCTGATGCATTACTGCAATGTGGACTCTGCGAAACAGATTGCTAAGCGGATTTGTACCCAGTTAGCAAATCATGAGTTTATTTGGGAAAGTCGTAGTCACAATGTCAGTGTTAGTATGGGAATTGCTAGGCTAGATAAAAAATCCGCCGATATTTATACCGTCATGAGTCAAGCTGACGCTGCTTGTCGATTAGCGAAGGATCAAGGCCGAAATGGCTGGCATTTATACAGTGCGAGCGATCCTAAAATGAACCGTCTCTACACCGAGATGATGGCCTCTGTAGATATCGTCGGCGCACTCGCGTTAAACCAATTCGAGCTTTATTTTCAAAGCATAGTGCCGTTAAACCGCGAGGAAACTGGCTTACATTTAGAGATCCTACTGCGTATGGTGCAGACTAACGGCACTATAGTGTCTCCAGCTATCTTCTTACCCGCCGCCGAGCGATACAACTTGGCTTCTAAGGTTGATCTCTGGGTGATCGATAATTTGCTCAAGTGGGGTGGTAGTCATTTAGATATTTGGCAGCAACTGGATCTTGTGTCTGTGAATCTGTCGGCAACCTCTTTGGGCGATCATGAGTTTATGAATTGGCTAGAAATGCGTTTGATGGCCGAACCTGAGCTGGTGGATAAGCTTTGCATCGAGATCACAGAAACCGCGGCTGTGAGTCAGCTCGATCAAGCCACAAAGTTACTCGAGATACTTCGTCCGCTCAATTGTAAATTAGCCCTCGATGATTTTGGTGCAGGCTTTTCTAGCTTTGCTTACCTTAAGCGCCTCAATGTGGATTTTGTAAAGGTTGATGGCCAATTTGTCGTCAATATTTGCGAAGACTCTGCGGATCAGGCGATCGTAAAATCCATCTGCCAACTTGGTCAAGATATGGGGTTTGATGTGGTTGCTGAATTTGTCGAATCCCAAGAAATAGGGTGGAAATTGCAAGCCTTAGGCGTCGACTATGCTCAAGGTTACGCCATCAATAAACCGATACGCTTAGCTGAACTACAGTCAGGGCTCAGTCAACCTTGGCTCGAAAAGCGTGAGATTTTTGCTCCCTATCCACAGCTGTAATCTTGGGCATGGCAGTCTTGAGCTGTTACTTATGTCAGCACTGACTTGATAATGTTTGCTGCGAAATGGTACTCAAAGCCGATTGTTAGTACACTGACGCTCTGTGTTGGCCGCTGATGTCTTTTTCTTGAACTCTCTACCTATTCATAGCTTATTAGCACCGCTGCGCGCGGCTTTTTCTCGTCACGCTCAAGTGATCCTCGAGGCACCGACAGGTGCGGGTAAATCAACGGCGTTACCTTTGGCTATGTTGGATTGGCCAGAAATCAGCGGACGCATTTTAATGCTCGAACCGCGGCGTGTCGCGGCGCGTAGTGTGGCGCACTATATTGCCAGCTGTCGCCAGCAAAAGGTGGGGCAAGAAGTCGGCTATCGCGTCCGCGGTGAAGCTAAAATCAGCGCTAATACCCGTTTAGAAATTGTCACCGAAGGCATACTGACGCGAATGATCCAACAAGATCCCGAGTTAACTGGGATTGGAATGATCATCTTCGATGAAATTCATGAACGTCACCTCACCACTGATTTAGGTCTTGCCCTAGCGCTCGAAGTGCAAGCTTCACTGCGGGACGATTTAAAGATATTAGCTATGTCAGCGACTTTATCAGGTCTTGCCTTAGCTGAACTCATGCCAGAAGCGGTGACCTTGCACAGCGAAGGCCGGAGTTTTCCTGTCGACATCGAATATCGCCCTGTGCCAACTCAGCAGCATTGGATCGATCACCTCGGCCGCTGCGTGCTCGAACTGGTCTCGGCCAGCAGCAGTGCCGGTGTTGATAAAACTGCTGCCAATAATGCCGTGCTCGTGTTTTTACCCGGTAAAGGGGAGATCTTACGATTACAGCAGTTTTTGCGTGAGCGCTTAGCGGACGATGCCTTTTTGATTTGCCCTCTTTATGGTGAACTTTCAGGTGCCGAGCAAGATAGCGCGATCGCTGCAACTATAGATGGCAGGCGCAAAATTGTGCTAGCCACTAACGTGGCGGAATCGAGTTTAACTATTGAAGAAATAGGGTTTGTCATCGACAGTGGCTATAAACGACAAGCGAGTTTTAACCCTAAAACCGGTGTCACCCGCTTAGGCTTGAAACGTATAAGCCAAGCCTCCGCAACTCAGCGTAGTGGTCGCGCCGGGCGTTTATCAGCGGGTGTGTGCGTTCGCCTGTGGAGCCAAGAAGAACATGGCCGCATGCTCAGGGCCGATGAACCCGAGATCAGCCAAGCGGATCTGGTGGCTATGGCCCACGATTGTGCTTACTGGGGCGCAAAATCCTTTAGCGACTTGATGTTGTTAACGCCGCCACCTAGTGTGCATGAGGCGCTGGCGTGGAAACTGTTACAAGATTTAGGCATGGTCGATACTCAAAATAAACTCACTCCCCATGGTAAAGCGGCCTACGAGCTAGGGTGTCACCCAAGGCTTGCTCATATGTTATTGGGCGCAAAAAGTTTGGGCGCAAACAATGGGGGAGTCAATAATGCTAACGAACAAGCAACGCAATTGGGCAGTTTGGCCTGCTTGTTGTCGGGGGTTTTAGAGGCGCGCGGTTTGCCTAAAAAGGGCGCCGATATCATGAATTACCTGCACTTTGCCTGTCATGGACAAGCTGGGCAACAGGCAAAACAGTGGCAGAAAAAGCTAGGATTAGCGGCGGATTTGTCTAAGATAGCGACCCATGCACACCACAGCGATGTGGGGTTGTTATTAGCACTTGCGTATCCGGATCGTATTGCTAAAGCTCGCGGTGTTGAGGGCTACCAATTAGCCAATGGTACTGGCGTCGTGCTCGCAGCCGATGATGCATTGGCGCAAACGCCGTGGATGGTGGTGGCGGATTTTCAAGAAACTGAAGGCAGAAACGCTGGGCGGATTTACTTAGCGAGTCAGCTTCAGCCAAGCTTGTTCGACCGCGAGCTAAAAGGTTTACTGGATATTCATGAGATCTGTGGCTGGGATGAAGCTAAAGGTCGAGTGATTACGCAGCGCCAATACAAGGTCGGACAAATTTTAGTAAAAACCGAGATGATTGCTAAGCCTGAACGTAAGCAAATTGTCGCGGCCTTACTGGGCTATATTCGCCAGCAAGGATTACAAATCCTCAATTGGAACGCTAACTTAGAACAGTTTCAACACAGGATCAAACTGGCAACTGAGTTCGACGTGGGCAGTGACTGGCCCAAGGTTGATGATGAAGCATTATTAGCGAGCCTAGAAACTTGGCTGGCGCCTTACCTCGAAAATGTGAATAATCTGCAGCAATTAGTTAAGCTCGATTGCTTTGGTTTTGTGGCAAACTGTTTGAGCTGGCAGCAGAAACATCGACTTGACGAGTTATTGCCAACTTCCTGGCCGTTAGTCACCGGTACCTCTGCGCCAATAGCATATGACGAGTCTGGGCGTGCGCTACTGCGTGTACGTCTGCAAGAAACCTTTGGCATGGCGCAGAGTCCTATGTTGGCGCAGGGCAAACTAAAGGTGACGATGGAATTACTCTCTCCGGCCCAGCGTCCATTAGCCTTGACGGCAGATTTAGCCAGCTTTTGGCAGGGACCTTATGGGGAAGTTAAGAAGGAAATGCGCGGTCGATATCCAAAACATCTGTGGCCAGACGATCCTGTGAATACACTGCCGACAAAATTTACCAAGAAGAAAACCTTGGGTTTAGCTCAGCCCTAGCAAGCACAACGCCGCTGGTTTTATAACATTTTGTTATGAAGCACTTTGATTCGCACCACGTTAGCTTTGTGCCTATGGCTGATGTCTTTAAATGCATGAATGATGAAGTAGATATGACAACTAAGACGACAAAAAAATCACCCGCTTCCCGTCGGGCTAATCATGGCCGCGGTTTATTTCGACGAATTTGGTCTATCAGTTGGAAATTAGGCATGGCTGGATTAGCTGTAGTGACTTTTTACAGCATTTATCTTGATCAAATTATTGCGCAAAAATTTGAAGGCCAAAAATGGCATTTGCCAGCACAGGTGTTTAGTCGTTCTATGGCGCTGTATCCCGGTGCGGCAGTCAGCCATCCGCAAATGATGGCTGAGCTTAAGTTGCTCGGCTATCGCAAAGTCGCTAACCCGCGCCAAGTGGGAGAGTTTTCGGCATCGAGCACTCGTATTGAATTGTGGCGTCGACCGTTTTTGCATCCAGAAGGCGATCAAGTCGAACAAAGAGTCATGATCAGTTTCGACAGCAATGGCATCAGTTCGGTCACTCGAGTCTCAGACAAGCGTCAACTCGCCGTATTCCACCTTGAGCCAGTATTGCTCGACCGCATTATTACTGGCGACGGTGAAGACAGGCTGTTCGTGCCGACCGAAGAAATGCCAAAGTCAATCGTGCAGGCGTTACTGCTGGTGGAAGATCGTAGTTTTTATGAACACCATGGTGTGAATCCATTCGCGATTGCGCGCGCGGCTTTTGTGAACATCAGCGCCGGTCGCACTGTGCAAGGTGGCTCGACGTTAACTCAGCAGTTAGCGAAAAACTTTTTCCTTTCGAGTGAGCGTTCCTTGCTGCGTAAGGTGCGCGAAGCCTTAATGGCGGTCATTATTGATTTTCGTTACAGCAAAGACGAAATCCTCGAAGCGTATCTTAACGAAGTGTATATGGGGCAGGATAAATCCCGTGCCGTCCATGGTATGGGGTTGGCCTCACGTTTCTATTTCGGCCGTCCTATCAGTGAGTTGACTATCTCCCAGCAGGCATTCTTAGTGGCTGCGATTAAGGGACCGTCTTACTACAATCCATGGAAATATCCGGATCGTATTCAAGAACGCCGTGATCTGGTATTGCGCTTGTTAATGGATGCGGGGGATTTAACCACGGCTGAGTACAAGGTGGCGGTAGAGTCACCCTTAGGGATCCGTAATCTCAATAAACCAGCACATCAAAAATTGCCGTCCTTCTTCGCCTTGGTAAAACAGGAAGTGAACGAGCGTTATGGCGATGCGCTATTAAAGCAATCTGGGGTGAAAATCTATACCACGCTTGATCCTATGGCCCAAGAAGCCGCCGAAATTGCGGTGACTCAAACCCTCAAAAGCTTAGATAAGAGCAATAAATCATTGCAGATTGGTATGGTCGTGACCGACAAATACACGGGCGGTATCGCGGCTATGGTTGGCGATAAAACCCCGGGATTTGATGGCTTTAACCGCGCGGTTGAAATTCGTCGTCCTATTGGTTCGTTAATTAAGCCTTTTGTGTATGCTACGGCTCTGGCACCTAATAGCCAATTTACCTTAGCGACACCTCTTAAAGATCAACCTATTACCTTAAAAAGCGAGCAAGGTAAGACATGGTCACCACAAAATTTTGATAAGAAGTTCAGTGGTCAGGTGCCTTTGTTAACGGCATTGAAAAAGTCGATGAACGTACCGACGGTAAATCTTGGAATTGCTGTGGGTGTGGATGCGGTCGCAACAACATTGGCTAAATCGGGTTGGCAGGAGCCGTTAAACGAGTATCCCTCCATGTTACTCGGCGCCGTCAATGGCTCGCCATTAATGGTAGCGCAAGTGTACCAAACCTTAGCTGATAGCGGTGTTTACCGTAAGTTAACCACAGTGACCGCTGTGCTAGATTCAGATAAGAACCCATTGCCAGTGACGCGATTGCCTAAAGAGCAAGCTATAGCACCTGAGACAGATTTCTTAATTCAATTTGCTATGCAGCAAGTGGTGAATACGGGAACGGCGACGCGTTTAGGTAATGCTTTCCCTGGCGTTGGACTGGCGGGTAAGACTGGCACCAGTAACGACAGCCGCGACTCTTGGTTTGCGGGCTTTGATGAGCGTAATGTCGCCGCCATTTGGGTTGGTCGTGACGATAACGGCAAAACCAGTTTGTATGGTAGCAGTGGCGCCATGGCCGTGTATCTTGCCTTCTTAAAGGAACGTCCACCTATTAGTCTGCGCTCAATCCCAGTGAACGGCGTAGTGAAGGGCTTTTTTGACCGAGATACAGGTGTGGCTAAGGAATCCACTTGCAGCAATGTTGATGCGCTTCCTGCATTAGCTGCGACCTATCGTCCTGTGAATAACTGCGGCGACCCTTTGCAGTGGTGGCAGAAAATTTTCTAGGTTAATAGGGTCGATAATGGGCCAATAACGCACTTATGCGTTGGATATAAAACCTTTTAGTCAGTAGAACCTGTGCCGATGGAAGTGGTGTGATCGAGGGCAAACTCGGGGCGCCAATCTTCCCTTTGCACGGGACGTTAATCCAAAGTGAGAAATGACATGTTTAAAACCGCTGCCGCCGTGCATATTTTAGTGAAACACAAAGAACAGGCTGAGGATATTGTTAAGCAGCTGAATAATGGTGCTAATTTTGCTGTGCTCGCTAAGCGTTTTTCCTCTTGCCCTTCGGCCAAAAAAGGCGGCGATTTAGGCGAGTTCAAAAAAGGCCAAATGGTGCCACAGTTCGATAAGGTTGCATTTTCAGGTGAATTACTGGTGCCACATATAGTGAAAACTAAGTTTGGCTGGCATGTGGTTAAAGTGCTGTATCGCACTTAATACCCCAGTAATAAGCGCATCTTCACCGAACGTTATTTTCGACTAATCAAATAGATTGGAAGATTAGGGAGCGATCAGCATGAAATTTAGTTTTAACACTGAAGATGCGAGTCAAGTTTGCGTAGGGGCTTTTGCCCTTGCGGTCCCCGTTGCATTTTCTGAGGAAGCGTGGCATCTCGGTGAGACTTTACCTTTATTGAATATCGGTATGCTTTTTAGTTTATCGTTGCTCTTTCTTGGGGTATTCACCTATCACAGCGTGTTCCAACAGAATATTGCTTCCCGCGTTCCTGTGTTTATTTTTCGTATCGTGGTGGCGTATTTGCTCACTGCCCTCGTGGTTTTCCTCGTGCTACTTTGCCTCGATAAAGTGCCATTTTTTGAGGACCCACTAACCTCTATAAAACGGATCATAGTGATCACTATGCCAGCCTCTATGGGCGCTATTGTTGTGGATAGTTTTGATAAAGAATGACACTGTTTCGCTAAATCTCATGACTTTTGTCACTGGTTGATTGCGGTTGTCTTGCGCATACTTATTTCCATGTTCTGACTTTGACATTGATTAAGCGTCATAAGCAGATCTAAATTTTGAGCTTGATAACGATAACGCCAATAGATAAAGGAAATGACTATGAACACTGGTGCCCTCGCTTTACTTATCCCAATACTCGCAATTGTTGGTGGATATGTGGTCGCTATAATGAAAATCCGCAACAAACAAGGTGTGTCGACGCGTGAGCAAGTGGCCGAAAACCAAGCTTTTCAGACCGAGTTAGCCATCCTTCGTCAGCGTATCGAAGTGCTAGAGCAGTTAGCCACTGACGATGGTTTTCAGTTAAAGCGTGAATTTAGAAAGGTCTAACGATTTATTCCTTGGCTTATCGGTGGCTAGGCAATACTTACGTTTTAGATGTTATTTGTTCTGACAAGGTATTGCTCGCCAAACGATAAATGATGTTGAGTTATTTTAAATGAGTCACGAGTGATGAAAACGGCCTTATTTAGCTAACATTTCTGCGGCATTATCGGCTGTTATATGTCGCGTCATCACGCCATAAAGGCTCTATCTTGCATAAAATTCCGCCTAATATCTGCAGAATAAACCTGAAACGTCAACAGATCCTGATACCTCTGTCATTTGTTTGGCTTTACAAATGTGGGCAGGGTGTTACTTTGTACGCCTTACGTGGGTCAAGTCATCGGGTGAGTTAAATACCTATTTTAAGGTAGACTCGTGATAATTTTGTTATCCATCCCTGTATTGAGTTATTACAAATAGAGTTTATATGTTTCTAGCGCCTTATTTTTCTAAGCAAAATCAAGCTATTTCCGTTTCAGCACAACAAGCCAGTGACTTCGCGAAGAAAATTGCGCAGGACTTTAATCCTATCCACGATGTGGGGGCAAAACGCTTTTGCGTACCGGGAGATTTACTGTTTGCCCTAGTATTGACTCAATATGGTTTGAGCCAGAGCATGAAGTTTAGCTTTGCGGGTATGGTGGGTGATAGCGTCGAACTGCAATTCCCTGAACAAGTGAGCGAGAGTTTTTCGATTCGCGATAGTCGTGAAAAAACCTATCTTAATGTCAGCCGTCATGGCGATGTGAGTTGTTGCGATGCGCAGACCGAATCCTTTATTCGTCAATATGTTGCTTTCTCTGGGCATAATTTTATCGATATTCTGATCCCTTTGATGAAACAACATCAAGTGATGATCAACCCAGAACGGCCTTTAGTGATTTATGAAAGTATGTCGTTTGACTTAACCACCCTCGATTTTGTGCAAGTGACCTTATCACTCGTTGGCCAAGATTTAAAAATCGATGGGAAACGTGGCGATGTGACATTGCACTTTGAATTACACAGTGGTGACACTTTAGTTGGCACAGGTATCAAAACCTTAGTGATGAGTGGATTACGTGCTTACGACGAGCCATTAGTACAGCAAATGCGCGCCACCTATGAAGGTCGTAAAACTGATTATTGATTGACGTAAAAGCAATAGGTTGGCGTTTTGTCTTTTAGATAAAGCGCCATGCAATCCTTGATAGCGCGATTAAATGTTAGCAATTAATTGTTATTGACTGACAGCTGCGACACGATTGCTGAGACGTTTTCCGCGCCGCTACGTATTTCTCCCATTACTAATGTTACCTCCGCTAACTGTTGTTTTCCTTCCAGTGCAATACCTTCAACTTCGTTCATCATGCTAGTTGCACTTGTGGTGAGTTGTGTATTTTTAGTGACGACGGCGGCAATCTCACTGGTTGATTTACTGGTTCTGGAAGCAAGCTGCCTCACTTCATCGGCGACAACGGCAAAACCTCGGCCTTGTTCCCCCGCTCGTGCGGCCTCAATTGCGGCATTTAATGCCAGTAAATTAGTTTGATCGGCAATCGAACTAATGGTCGCGACTATCGCTTGAATACTTTGAGATTGTTCATTGAGTTGAGTTATCGCCAAGGTCGCTTTATGGGTTTGCTCGGCAATAGCATTAGAGGTATTTACCGTCGCATTGAGTAAATGTACGCCTTGTTCTGCTTGCTCGACGGTACGTTGTGACGTGGTCAGTGCAATATTGGCGGCTTCACGTACAGCGTGGCTTTGCTCGATCCGTTTGCTGATATCGCTCGCAAATTTAATCACTTTAACCACTTTACCTTGCTCATCCATAATAGGATTGTATGCCGCTTCTAACCAAATCGAATCGCCATAAGCATTTTTACGTTCAAAGAGACCGCTGCTATATCGACCTTGCTTTAGGTCGTCCCAAAAGTGTGGATTTTGTCGATAAAACTCATCAAAACAGAAAATACGATGGTGTTTACCAATAATCTGCTCTTTGCTAAAGCCCATTGTCTTTAAGAAGTTAGTATTGGCTTTCAAAATCGTGCCATCGGTAGTGAATTCAATAATGGCTTGCGAGCGATTCAAGGCATTAAAAATGGCCGCTTGGTCGTCAAGTTGGTGCTTATCTTCGGTGATATCAACAGCTGTTTTCATTATTTTAACGACTTTACCTGCCTGTTTGATTGGGAAGTAAGTGGCTCTAAGCCAGATCTCTTGGCCATTTTTATTCACTCGTGCAAAATTACCTTCCTGTGGATGACCTGCTTTTAGATTGCTCCAAAATTGCTGGTAGGTAGCAGAATTACCATAAGCCGCCGAGCAAAATAGCTTGTGATGTTGGCCTACGACTTCATTAAGTGAATAACCTACCGTTTTTAAAAACAACGCATTAGCATCGAGAATTAAACCATCAGGCGTAAATTCTACTGTGGCAATACTGTGCTTAATCGAGTCGATGATCGACTCCGCCTCTTGGCGTTTACTTTCGCTCACTTCTAGGCTTTTACGTAATGAAGAGTTGAACACTGAGATACTCCTGATGAGTCTAACTGACTCAAAAACTGCAGTTCTTTATTGAAAGCTCGATATTTCGAGCTAGATATACTGATAAATATAGCTGTGATTTTAATATGTGGTTTATTTCTATGAAACGCGTCATCGGGATCTATATACCTAAATTGAGTAAAAAAGATCACTATTCCTCGGTTTATTCGCGAATAGGCATAGCTAGAAAGCATTAATGATGCGATTAGACTTAATCAGATTGAATTAACGCTAAAGAAAAAGCTGCCAAAGGGCAGCTTCTTAAGTGTCATCTATGCTCGGCGGTTAGCTTAGTTTTTCAATCTTAGCTGGTAGCCCTTGTCTGGCCGAAGCGCCACTTGCCCAATCCACCAGCGGGTAGCGGCCGTGGCGACTCGGATCAAACAGATTCAAGTCGTTCATATTGATGCCGACTCGGATCAGCGGATTGGCGGCGATTTTAAGGTTGTCGATCACTACGTCCCGCGCGCCGAGTTCCTTATGGCCATAACCGTGTTCGATAGCGATGCAGTCAGGGTGCACTCCGGCAACACATTCCACTAAGGCAATCACGCTGCCGTTGGGCGTGCTGATCTTGACCGTGTCACCAGTGCTGATCCCAAGGCGACTGGCGGTTTTCTCGTTCAGTCGCACCGGATTATTAGGGTGTACTTGGCGTAAACGATCCGAGCCAATACTCATAGAACTCATGGTATGGGATTTGTAGCTGCTGATCAGCAATGGCCACTGTGACTTATCAAACGCCTTATCGAGCGGGGTACCATCGGCCAAGGCGGGTTGATATAAGCGCGGACAACCACTCATAAATTCCCCTGTGAGACTGTTACGGCGACTGCCCACTTCGGGATTCCACAGCATCATAGGTTTTGGCCAAACCTTGGTTGGATTCCCCACTTCATCCCGTGCACCGCTCATATTTTCAAAGCGGCCGCCGCGGGCAAATAAGTAGCTAACTTTTTTGACTTCATCTGGCTTGAGTCTGGCGTTAAGCTCACTTTGGATACGACTCACACCGCTAAGATACATGTCCTCAGCGTTGATATCGGCGACGGCTTTACCCAAATAGGCCACGTTAGCGGCGCCGTAAAGTGAGTAATCCGCTGCGCGCGTTAACGGATGTAAGCTGCCATCGGCGGCCTTAACGGCATTTTCGCCAAAGCCGGGTAGTGCGAGTTTTATTGCCACTTGGCTTAAGAAAGACTCCATGCACACCACATCACCACTGGCCATCTTTGTGACCCTTGGTTCGACAATCGGCCAGCGACCTGTCGTTTCCTTCGTCAGAGTCCCATGCCACGAAGGGCTCCAACCCCAAGACTCATACGTTAATGTGTCGGGCACGATATAATCCGATAGCGCCGAGGTTTCGTTAATAAAGCTGTCGATACTGATAAACAGTGGCAGCACTTTGGGATCTTTCAGTTGTTCACCAATGGCTTCACCTAGGCCCGCTTGACCATAAATCGGATTGCCCATGTGGTTAATCCATGCTTTGAGTCGATAGGGATAACCGTGCACCGCCGCCGTTAAATGTTCGCCAAGCAAGGGCGATGAAATCGGAAACCAAGGCTCTTTAGCTGGATAAGGCGATTCGCCCGCTTCGACTTTACGGCGATACTCTGAGGTTTTCTCGTAGGGGAATTTAGATCGCGATAGGAATATGCCCTTAGGCTCGACCATGCCGTCAAACTCCTGCAGATTATACCTTGGGCCTTTACCAAAGGCGGGAAAGGAACCGCCGGAAGCTAATGCGCCACCTTTTAAATTAATATTACCTATCATGGCGTTGAGCATCATGATTGCCCACGCGCTATAAAAACCATTAGCGCTCATTGTACCGCCGTGGGAGATCACCGCAGCCTTAGTGCCATGGCTGGTAAATTTATCCGCGAGGGCGATAATTTGCGCCTCGCTGATATCGCACTCCTTGGCATAGTGTGCCATCTCGAAGCTCTGCGCCGCTTCACTTAACAGTTGGAAACTAGATTTAACCGCAATCGCCCCCTTAGGTGTGTCGACGCTTTGGTCAACGTTGAGCTTAGCTTTCTGGCTTTGGCTCGCCAAAACTATCTTGCCACTCGCGGCATCGACAACCAACTGCGAGTCTTGCTCGCCGTAGGCTTTGCCCTCGAAAGGTAAGCCAAGATCGCTGGCAAAGAGATATTGGCCATATCTTGGATGGGTGGGCTCGCTGATTATCAAGAAGCCTGCATTACTAAAGCCACGGTAACCTGATGCTTTTGCTGCATCGACATTAGGCGCGCTCAAAAACTCGGCGGCATAGCGCTGGTTATCAATAATCCAGCGCAACATGCCCATGGCGAGTGCCGAATCGGTGGCGGGGCGGATCGGCAGCCAAGTGTTGTTGCCCGCACAAGGTTGATTCGAGGTATTGGGCAGCATGGGCGACACCACCACATAACTGAAATTAGTGTTATTCACCCGCGCGTTAGCCAATTGTCTTGCTTGGCGTTTAAAGGGATTGCCCGATTGCTGCGGTGAAGTGCCGATAAAGAGTAAAAATTCGCTATGGTCCCAATCGGGTTTCAAGTGGGCGTATTTTTTCAAATCATCCAATAAAGCACCTGCTCCGGCGCGGTAGGTAAATCCACAGTAAGCGCCGTGGTTGGCAAAGTTTCGGGTGCCAAAGCTGTTGAAGGTAAAACGTTTGATAATGGCATCGCGGCCCTCATCGGAGGCGTTTGAGACCAGTAACTGGTTAGCCTTAGGGCCGTATTCTGGATTATTGGTATCGAGCGGCGTGGCAATATCACGAATCGCTCTTAAGCCTTCGACTTGGCCCTCACCAAATAAATCACCGCCTTCGACGACTTCATTCAGTAATTGTTCAAAGCTAATGCTCTGCCATTGGCCGCTGCCGCGCTTACCCACGCGTTTAAGACATTGGGTGACGCGATGTGGGCTATCCAATTGTTCTAGCATGGCATTACCGCGGGCGCAGGCGGTGGAACGTCCTTGTAGACCCTGTTCTTGAAAGGCGCTAAGCCCAACAAAGGCGGTTTTGATCGGTGTATCGAAATCGATATGTTCCCGCGATGACAACGGATGATAAGGATTACCGCTGATACGGATGATTTTATCGGTTTTTTGATCGATACGAGCGCGCACGCCGCATTTGGTCCAGCAACCTAAGCACATAGTATTGGCGATGCGTTGATCGTCATTGCTGATTAACTGGCCTGACTGTAAATCGACTTTGTATTCAGGTGCTAAGGAATTGCCATGCAGTGGATCTTGGGTCGGTTTTCCTGAAGTGCCATTGACGACACCTTTACCTATTTGCGCTAATGTATGGCTATAACCCGCGGCAAACAATCCCACACCACCCGTTACAGCGGCCCCTTTGATAAAACGACGTTTACTCTTATCCATGATGGACTCCTTAATTCTGTAAACTAATTGGGTGCTCAGCGAGCAAGTTTTGCCGCAGGCGTGTGGCGAATAAGTTCGGAGACCAGCGCCATTAATGCTAACCAGAGGCCGAAAGCCCCAGCTATGCCTAATAGCCCTTCAGGTCCCCAAGGCAGTTGATAGAGATAAGTCCCCGCGCCGTATTTAGGATCGGTTTGCGCTTGAATTAACACTATCCAGCGAAATCCCCACGCGAGGTGAATGGCCGTGAGGCTGACGACGATCATTGCCACATTGGGTAAGTGACGAATGGCGAGCATTAATGCCAGCACGGCGAGTGTGATTAGCACCCAAATCGCGGCCAGTTGCCAGCTTGGGCTGGTTTCAAGCAATAATGCGGCTTCGGGGGCCGAGCTCTTATCGAATAACGCCCAGCCGATAAGGCATAGGGCGAATAGACCAAAACTTGCTCTTACCCAGAGTAATAGGCTGTCTTGGGTGCGCTGTTGGTAGCCCTTTAATAGTCGATTCAGTATCACCAAAGTGCCGCAGGCGGCGAGCAGGGCACTCATTGCCATCAAAGGTGGTAGCCAATAGGTATGCCACAATGGCCGCGCCTTAATGGCCATGGTTTCCATGCCAGTGTAGAGGGCGATACTGCAGGCACTCAGGGCCGTGATCAGTGCGATCGGCTTGATGAATTTGTCACTGTTCCAATCACCGAATCTCAGTAATTGGCCTATTTTATTCACCCAATCTGAGTCTTGATTCGTGGTGTGCTTAGGCAGATATTGACGCAATAGCAGCCAAGCAAACACTGCGCTGGTGCCCGAGAATACGGGCAGTAAAAAGGCGCCATACCACATCCAAGAATCAGGGCGAACTTGCGCATAAAAATGCCAAGCCCGCAGCGGTTGGTGTAAATCGGCGAGTAAGGCGATAGGGGCGACTATGCCTGCTGTTAACATTAAACAGGCGCAGAGCTTCAGCAATCTGTCATCGGGTTTGGGTTGGCTGAACAAATGTATTGTCGCTACCCATACGCTGGCGTAGGCGAGCCCCATCATAAAAAAGTATTGCACTGCCCAAGGTAGCCAAGTAATGGCGATATCTGGGGTAAAGATTTCTTTAATGACCATGGTGGATCTCCTCGCCAGTATCGGTAAGTAAGGTTCTAACGGGGGCTTGGCCGCTAATCTTGTCCTCAAAAGCGCTGCTCATGCCGATGTAGAACACCCGTGGCGCAGTGTTGGCCGTCGGTTTGAGCACCTTGATATCGGTTTTGTTGGCGGCGAGCAGTTGGCTTATCTGGCTGTTGGGATTATTTAGATCGCCAATCACACGGGCTTCTCCTACGCAGGTTTCGACACAGGCGGGCAGTAACCCTGCATCTAACCTGTGGGCGCAGAAGGTACATTTGTCGGCGGTATTGGTGTCGTGGTTGATAAAGCGCGCATCATAGGGGCAGGCTTGTACGCAATAGCCACAGCCAACACACCATTCATTATTGACGACCACTATGCCGTCCTTGCGCTGGAAGGTCGCGCCCGTAGGACAAACTGGGATGCAGGGCGGGTTTTCGCAGTGATTACAAAGTCTTGGTAGCATTAAAAACGCAGGCGGAGTGGTATCTTCCTGCTGCGAGACTTCATACTGCTGCACTGTGGTGCGAAATTGCCCGAGGGGCGGTTGATTCTCGATAGTGCAAGCGACGGTACAGGCTTGGCAGCCCACACAGCGGCGTAGATCGATCACCATACCGTAACGTTTACCCACTTGGCCTTCGCTGGCACTGTGCATTTGAGGGCTGCGCTTATCATCCTGTGCATACACTTGCACGACAGGGATGAGTGCGGCGCCAACACTGACGCTGGCCATTTTGCCGAGAAACTGACGTTTACTCTTGTCCATACAGATTTCCTTCACTACTTGCAGATGGCGAATAAACTGGCTCATAGACCTAGAGTTAAGGTTTATGGCGAGGTTTACAGGCATTCTGTAAAAGGGGAGGCGGCATAACTATAGTGGTTTTCCACATATCGGGTGTGGACTTGATCTAGCGCAACAAATATCCGTTAGAATAGCCTTCAAAATGCTAGGGTTTTATTTTTTGTTACTTGAGTTTGGCCTTTTCTTAGCTTGAGTTGGACTTGATTTTAGTGTGAGTGACTGGGGATAAAGGATTGCACTTCATGTTATTGAGGATGATGAAAACGGTGTTTCGCTTAGCTCTATCGGTCAAGTGGCCGTTATCGATTCTGAGCACTCCACATTCCGTGGCAATACCGAGAAAAAAGCTAAGGAACGCAGTGTTATTCCTATGTTTGCTGGCTTCAGTTAAGGTGTTTGCTGCGGAGCCACTGAATCAAAGTGCGCATTCGGGATTAACTGACCCTGAGGTTGTTGCTCAAGTTGCTATCGAAGAGCCCAGTTATCAAGTAGTCGATGTTGGCGTGTTAGCCATCCGCGGTTATAAGGCAACCATCAACCGCTGGCAACCTTTGATGGGGTGGCTCGAAACCCAAATTCCCAACAGTTACTTTAGGTTACATCCTCTCACCCTCGATGAGCTAGCTAAGGGCGTTGAAACCCAAGGGCTCGATTTTGTGATCACAAACCCAGGGCAATCCGTGTTGCTGGCGCGGCAATATTCCCTTACTTGGTTGGCGACCCTGCGCAGTCCGTTAAATAATGGCGCGGCAATGCAAGTGGGCTCGGCGCTGGTGGTGCGCGCCGATTCACCCTATCACACCTTAAGTGATCTTAAGGGACGTCGCCTCGGGATCGTATCGAAAAATGCCTTTGGTGGTTACTTGACCTTAGTGTACGAAGCGCAGCTAAAGGGCATAGATTTGCCTCGCTTTGTGGGTGAGATCATTCCGCTGGGGTTCCCGCTAGATAATTTGTTGTATCAGTTAGATGATCAAAAAAGTGGTGATGATGCGGCGAAAGATAATCGACTGGATGCGGCTGTGGTGCCTGTGTGTCAGCTTGAGCAGATGCAAACGGAAGGTCTTATTAATATCGCCCATTATCGAGTGCTCGATAATCAAGCGCCTGCGGGATTTAATTGCCAAGTCTCGACTCACCTTTATCCCAACTGGTCTATGGCAAAGACCAATCGCGCCTCCCAGTCTCTGGCTAAAAGTGTGACTCAAGCTTTGCTAGCGCTGCCTGAAGATCATCTCGCCGCTAAGTCTGCTGATTCTGCGGGCTGGACCACGGCCGTGAGTCAGCTTGCGATCGATCAACTGCTTAAAGATCTCGATATGCATCCTTTGCAGGCACCATGGTGGCAAAGGGCGTGGCAGTGGATCAAGTTACATCAACAATGGGCTTGGCTTGTTTTAGGGATTTTGGTTTTACTCAATGTGTATCATTTTTGGCTTGAATACCGCTTTAGTCGCCGCGGCCGTGAGTTGATTAACACTCAGCGCCAGCTCAATGAAAACCGTGCGTTACTGGAACATGCCCAACGTATTGCTATCGCGGGTGAGCTTGGCGCGAGTCTCTCCCATGAACTCAATCAACCTTTGGCGGCGATTGGCCATTATTGTCATGGCGCCGAAGTGCGATTACAGCGGGGGACGAGCCCTGAGGAGTTGCAATCGGTATTGGCGCTGATCCAGCAGGAAGTCACGCGCGCCGACAATATTATCAGTCGCTTACGTAATTTACTGAAGAAGCGACCTGTGTCGAAACAGCCTTTGTATCTGCATGAGTTGGTCAATGATACTGTGCCGCTGCTCGCCTATGAGTTTGAACAACATCAGATAAACCATGCTGTCAATGTGAATGGTGAACCCTATTTACAGTCCCTCGATGAAGTTGGCATGCAGCAGTTGTTGCTTAACTTGCTGAAAAACGCCTTTGACGCCTGCGTTCAGCGGTTAGAGCTTGAATCCAGTGGCACCGAACAGATCATCACGCAAAAGCCATACACGCCCACGATCGATATCGATCTTCGCTATCAAGAATGCGCGCTCTTGCTGACAGTCACAGATAATGGCACAGGGTTAACCGAAGAGACCAGTCTGCTGATGCAAGCATTTTATTCCACTAAATCAGAGGGGTTAGGTTTAGGCTTAGTGATTTGCCGTGATATTGCCGAGAGCCATGGTGGTACGTTTAGCCTAGAAAGCGCTATGGGTGGCGGTTGCCAAGCGCAGGTGGCTATACCGCATAAACCTGAGCCAAATGGAGCACAATAATGAGTCTTGCCTTACCAGTGTATTTAATCGATGACGATGACTCAGTGCGTCGTTCTTTGCGTTTTATGCTTGAAAGTTATGGCCTTAAGATCACTGACTTTGATAGCGCCGAAGCCTTTTTTACCACCGTAGACTTAACACTACCGGGTTGTGCGCTGGTCGATGTGCGTATGCCGGGTTTGAGTGGTCAGCAGTTGCATCTTGAATTAGTGGCAAAAAATAGTCCGCTAGCGGTGATTTATCTCACGGGTCATGGCGATGTGCCAATGGCGGTAGATGCGCTTAAATTAGGTGCGGTGGATTTTTTCCAAAAGCCCGCCGATGGCGCTAAGTTAGCCGAAGCGGTTGTCAAAGCGTTGGAACATACCAAGGCGCATCATCAAGACAATCAGTATCTTGAGACTTATCAAGCGCTCACGCCAAGGGAGCGGGAAATACTCAACCTGATTGCCCAAGGACTGAAGAACCAAGAGATCGCCGATAGTCTCTGTATTGCCATGCGCACGGTTGAGATCCACCGTGCCAATTTGATGAAAGGCATGCAAGTGGGATCGCTGGCGGAAATGATGCTGATCTACAGTCGGATTGCCGAACGCCTGCGTCTCGAATAAATCCGCTGGAATTTACCTTTTATCGCGCTAATTGCCGCTTTGTTAGCCGCCTATTTTGGCTAAGTTGTCGTATCATTGGCCGTTTGATTTGAGCTTAGCTATAGGGTTATGTTTTTGCTGAGCAATGGGCTGAGATGTGAGCCAAGGCATTAGTGCATCGCCGCTTAATTGCCAATACACTGTGATTGCCTTATTTTAGGGGCACTATTTTTAGGCCACGATTTTTAACATCACTTTTAGTCACTTTTTTAAAGTGTTTATTTACAGTGACGATTTTAACGTCAGTGGCCCTCTTGGATTGTTTTCTCTTATTTGTGTAGAAGCTTCTGCAGCTTAGATAAGACTCTCCTGTTTGCATAAGGAATGAAATGGCAAGCTTGATTCGTATTGTGCTGATTGATACGCACCTTCCGGGCGTGGTGGAACTCGCCCTCAATGGTCATACCAACATTTGTGGTACTAACGCCTCGGGTAAAACGACATTACAACGTCTAGTCCCTGTTTTTTATGGTGAATACCCAAGCCGCGTGGTGCCTTCGACCCGCGACAGTTTCGAGCGTTGGTATTTGCCACACGATTCAAGCTACATCATTTACGAATATCAAAAGGCCGATGGCTTACTGTACCAAGCCGTGCTGGCCTCTGCGGGCGATGGTAAGGGCGTTAACTATCGTTTTATCGCCAAAGGTTTTGAGCTAAGCGATTATATTAAATCGCAAAATGGCGACACTATTCTGTGCCACACCATGGCGGAATTAGGCCGTGATTTAAAACGTGCCGGCATCGCGACCACTAATTTGCTTAATACCCGTGAATATCGCGCCATTATTCAAAACGATCGCACCCTATTAAGCACGGGCAGTAACCGTAGTGAACTACGCGGTTATGCACGCCAATTTGCCCTGTGTGAGGGCGAGCATTCCCTGCGTCACATCGAAAAACTCGCTAAAGCGGTGCACTCCAAAGAAGGCAAGATGGAGACGGTCAAATCCATGATCGCCGCCATTTTAGAGGAAGATGGGGTTAATCCGCCCAGCTCACGTTTGAATCCGCAGCGCGTTGAGGCGTGGATCCGTGAGAGCCAACTTATCCAAGGCTTTGAAGTTATTCGTCCTGAGTTTGAAAAACTCGAACAAGAATTTAACCAGCTGCTCAGCGCCGAACTGCGTTTATCGAGTTTATCCCGTGGTTATCGCAACGATGAAACCTTAGAAGCCGATCGTCAAGATATTCAGCAAACCTTATCTAAAGAACTGAATTTAAAGCTAAGATTGCTCGATGATGAATGGAAAGAGCAGCGCGATGAGCTCAATCTCGATTTATCGGCAGCTAAGGGCGATGTGGCAAAGTGCGAGTATGAGCTCGATGCCATTGAAGATCAGCACGCTGCTTTTTTAGATGCGAACATAGAGCAAGCCAAGGCCGATCTTGAGATGCTGCCGAACTGGCGCACCGATGTTGAAAACCTAAGTGAACGCCATAAGCTGCAAACCGAGAAGCACCAAGACATTGAGGCGGCGTACAATGCCCGTCGCAGTAAGATTGGCGAGCAGTTAAACCGAGAGCTTGAAGGTTTGCATGCCGACCAAGACAAGCAGCGTGAAGCCCGCGATAAACAACGTGAAGTGGCGCGCACCGATATTGACGCCCTAGAGCTGCAATGGCGCAACCAAATGGATGCGGGCAAGGCTAGCTTTAGCGAGCAGGAATACCAATTCAAACTCACTGCCGCCGAACTTAAATTACGTGTCGATGGTGTGACTTACACCGAAGAAGAAAAGCTGAGTCTCGCGATTTTCGACGAACGTATTCATCGTGCCGACGAAGAACAAGAAAGCTGCAATGCCAAGGTTGAGCGCTTAAGCAGTGATGAGCGCAAGCTCAGAGCCAAACGTGACCAAGCCAACGAAGCCTTGCGTATCGCCACCTTAAGGGTGAATGAGCGTCAAACTGCGCTGGATGAACTGCACCACATGCTGTTCCCGCAATCCCACACCCTATTGGAGTTTCTGCGTAAAGAATCCCAAGGCTGGGAGCAAAGTTTAGGGAAAGTGATCGCGCCTGAACTACTGCATCGCACCGATTTACATCCAAGCTTAGTGACTGAATCGAGCGAAGCTTTCTTTGGCGTGCATTTAGATCTTAAAGCGATCGATGTGCCTGAATATGCCGCCTCCGAACAAGAGCTGCGTATTCGGTTAAGCAAAGCCGAAGAAGCCCACACTAGTGCCCAAGAAATGCAGGCCGAGGCCGAATCTCAGCTGGTGGCCATTAATGGCGAGTTGGATAATCTCAGCCGTGAACTGACCTTTGCCCGCACGGCGTACAAAAATAGCCGTGACGATCTGCGTCGCCTATTTGATGAAAAGCGCAGCGAGCAAGAGAAAATCAACAAAGCATTGAGCGAGCGAAAAGCCCATGCGGGACAAAGACTGACTCAACTCGATGGTGAGCTAAAACAACTTAAACATCAGCACGAACTCTGGCTCGAAGATCAAAAAGAGCAAGCGCTCGAAGCGCGCATGGAAAAGAATGCCTATTGGCAGGAAGTCATCGGCGCGCTCGACAACCAACTCGGCCAAATTAAAGCGACTATTGAAGGACGCCGCGAAAGCGCCAAAATCGAGCAGAAAGCCTGCGAGACTTGGTACAAAAACGAGCTTAAATCCCGCGGTGTGGATGAGGATAATATCCTCAACCTCAAGCAACAAATTCGTGAGTTAGAAACCAAAATCAGCCGCGCCGAGCAGCGTCGCAGCGACGTACTGCGCTTTGACGATTGGTATCAACACACTTGGCTTGCGCGCAAACCTAAACTGCAAACTCAGCTTAGCGATGTGAAGCGCGCGGTATCGGAAATCGATCAACAGCTTAAGGCGAAAACTCAGGATGTTAAGGCCCGTCGTCAACAACTTGAAACCGAGCGTAAAGTGTCCGATGCGGCGCAGGTTGAAGCTTCTGAAAACTTAACTAAGTTACGTGCCGTAATGCGTAAACTCGCCGAGCTTAAGTTACCGACCAATAACGAAGAAGCCCAAGGCAGCCTAGGCGAGCGTCTGCGGCAAGGTGAGGATTTGCTGCTAAAACGCGATTACCTGATGGGTTCGGTGAAGCAATATGTAGAGCATTTCGACTCAGTGATCGCCAGCAAGTCAGGTTCTGGCCTTGCGGAAACCTGGGAGCGTGCCCGCGAAGAATCGAGCTTTATCAACGACAAAGGCATTCGTCTGCTGGATTACCGTAAGTTAGTGCCACAGCTTGAGCAATTGCTGAACGTGATCGTGCCGCAATCGATTACTGCGCTGCGTGAGCAGGGGCGGATTTTCGGCGTCGACTTAACCGCTTTCTACGATGTGTTAGCCGATATCGACCGCCGCATTGCCTCCCAAAGTGCGCGTATTACCCGCGAAGTGGGCGAAGAGTTATTCCTCGATGGCGTGTCTGAATCGGCTGTACGTATTCGTTCGCGCATCAGTGAGTTAGAGTTCTGGCCTGAGCTTGAACAGTTCGTCAAAGCCTTTAAACATTGGAAAGCCGATGGCTTTAATGGCTTGCCCGATGAGGATTACACCAACAGCATGCGCCGCGCCTTAGACATTATCGGCCGTGCCGCGTTAACGGGGGGCATCTCCAAGTTGCTGGAAATCGAGCTGCGCCTTAAAGAAGGTAACAGCGATTTGATCATCCGCACCGACAGACAGCTTAACGAATCCTCAAGCCATGGTATGGCGTATCTGATTTTGTGTAAGTTCTTGTTGGCATTCACGCGCTTGCTGCGTGGACGCGCCGATGTGACCATTCACTGGCCAATTGATGAGTTGGGCACTTTGCACCATACCAACGTGAAGAAGATTTTCGACGCCTGCGAAAACAACAATATTTGTGTGCTGGGCGCCTTCCCGAACCCTGAGTCTGAGGTGCTGAACTTGTTCGCCAACCGTTACATTATCAACAAACAAACTAAGAAGTTGCAGGTGGTAAAACCTAAGGTCAACCCAATTGCCGACATGTTGAATAAGCGTTTGTCGAAGGAGGCCATCTAATGAGTGATGCAACCCAAACCGTATTAGTTGGCACTGGCGCTTTGATTGAGCTGTTACTCAAGGGCGAGTTTATTTGCCGCACCACTAATGAAGAAGGCTGGCGCGCCCTTAAAAATAGCAGTACCCGCGAGCGGGTCGAAGCTTATCTCAATCAAATCAACCGTACCGTGGCCTCCGCCGCTGAAGGTGATGTGTTCTTCTGCGGTTATTTGCAGCTCGGCGATGCCGAACGTAAAGTGATTTCATCGCAGTTTAAAGATATCTGTCAGGCATTGATCCCGTTGGTGGAATGGTTGGTATTAGTGCAAGAAGCCAGTGGCCAAGATGCGCCGCTGAGCGAAGGTGCGCCCGTGCGTTTAACCGAGCTGCAAAGCCGTATCGAAGACACGCCGGCGTTCCGTGAGCAGTTAGCCAAACTCAGCCAATATCGTCTATTTGGCTCGACCAGTACCAACAGCGATGCGCAAATCAAATTAGTCTTCAAACGCTTAGTCGAACTCGGTTATTTAGTACGACCCAATGCGGAGAAGCAAATCTATATCGCCACGGGCAAGCTGGATTATTTGTATGAAGTCATTCGGTTTATCGACGAAACTGAAGGTTTAAGCCTAGAAGCGCAGGCGGAAACAGCGACCCAGCGGGACTTAATCTAATGTTGGCACTGTTAAACCTAGGTAAAAGCTGTGACCAAGGAGGCCATGATGAGCAGTAACTTACATCAGGCTGGTGTGAAACTGCTCAAGCAGTTAGGTCGCCATGCTGACATCATTATGGACACCTACTTGGCGGGCTCTCTTAACGAGGATGCGCACGATCCAAGCGTGGTCGAAAAGCTTAAACAGGCGGGGATTTTATGGCGGCCAGAGCCAGATCAGGAGCTGCGGCTTAAGCGTTCTGTGCGAGCCTTGCTCGAAGAAGGCTTAAGTGACGAGCGCAATCGCCAAATCGACTCTAATGTCGGTTCGGCCTTAGCGACCATTAAAACCTTGGCCGATCATTATAAAGAGGCGCGTCATAGCTCAGACTACAGCGCCGCCGAGGCCTATTTATCAGATTTAAGCGAGCATGTTTATAGTTTCGCCGACAGTCTGCGTTATTCGATCCGTGTGCTCTGGGGCCGCATTAATAACGAGTTCGGTTATGTGGGTACGATCAACGCTAAGATCCGCGAAAACGAATTAGCTCAAAGCCAAGTGTCTGAATTGCTTAATGGCTTAGAGATGTTCCAGTTTAGTGAGCTAGGCGAAATCGCTGGCGATATACGTGAACTGCGCAAGCTCTTAGTGACGACTTTGCAGGAAACCATGAGCGACTGCGCCCAGGAACTGAGCGTAGTGCAGGGGCGTTTACTCGAACTCTTAGGCCGCTTCAGACAAATCCGTGGGCGTACCCGTTTGCTCAAGGGCTGGTTGCTCTACACTGATTTGCATCCGGATTATCGTCCTGCGGACCATGTGTCCCACAAGGAAATCCCGAGTCTATTCAATCGCGCCGAAATCTTGCTCGCCCCTGCATCGGTAGATGTGCACAACGCCAGCCAAGAGTTGGAGTTGATGGGGATAGTCGCGCATATCAAAGCCATCAGCCGCCATCCTGTGATTGCGGCGGTGCGTGAGCATGATGTATCTGTTTCTATCACCCAAAGTGAAGACTTTGATGTGCCGGATAATCCGCTCAAACAAGCGGTGGATGAGTATTTCGTCGATGTGATTGAGTCTGGCCTGCGCCAATCTGCGCTGGAATATCTGGCGGATAAAGCGCTGCCTTGGGACGCCGAAAGCTGGATTTATCAAGTGATTGGTGGCTACGAAGGTCTGCCCGATGAACACAAAGCGTATTTTGAGCTTGAGCCATTGGGTGAACCGCATCCCATCTATAGCGGCAACTTTATTATTCGCGATGTGGAATTGTGGCTCGCCTAGGGCAGCAACAATTACAACTGTTGGAGAACGCTTTTATTAAGCGTTCTCCCAAGGTTAAGCTCACGGCTAACTGGCGTGCGATTCATCGCGAGTTAGAAGTGGGTGAGTTAGACGAGTCTGAAAAGTATCTGTGTTTTGCGCCCAAAGATTTCGAACTGCTAAGGCAAGGCGTGTTGGCGTTAATGGGCTTGATTTAAGGCAGCTTGATTTTAATGTCGATCGCATGTCGATGTCCGTCAAAAGTCACGATGAAAAGCTCGCTAAGATCCGCCCTGAAGCCGAATACGTTTTGATGAAGTATCTGGGTTTCGAATCTTCACCAACTGGGATTTCAACACGCACATCACTGCGTATTCCTTTGGATGAAGCACAAAAGCATTGCCATGAACTCAATGTCGCAGCCATCCTAGTGATTGAAAACCTAGATGTATTTGATGTTATCCATCAAGCGCGTTTGCCACAGGATTTAACTAATGTGATGGTTATCTACCGAGGTAGCGGTCATCATTCTCCGATTGGCGTGCAGCATTTTTTGCGCTCAATGGTAGGGAAACTGCCGATTATAGCCTTTACCGACTTAGATCCCGCAGGGTTACAAATCGCCCATACCTTAACAGGCGTGACCCATTGCCTTGTGCCACAACTTGCGCTGACAGCACCTGCTGAGTTATTGGCAATAGCACAAATTAATTCTACTGATGATTTCGACAAACAAGCGAAACAGGCTAAGTATTTGCAAAATGCCGAGTTGAAGCATTGGCAAAAATTAGCCGTTTGGCTAAATCAACACCGTATTAGTATCAAACAGCAACACCTGCTGGCTCACGGACTTGAACTAGTGTTAGTGCCATATATTTAGTTGTCATCCCTTTCATCTCTCTACTTTACTGTAATTAACTGGTTTTAAATCCTGTTAAAAATTTAAATTCAGTTATTAAGTCTGAGTTTTATCTGGATATTGTTTCCTATATGTTTAATTTGATGTTGTTTGGTGTTTATTTTGTTTGTTTATACTGGTTTAAATATATTTTGTTAGTGCTCAAATATTGTGCTGGTAAGTTTTTTATGATTTAAAATCAGTTCATTACTGTTTTTCTGTGATGGTGTTAACTTAATTCAAGATGAAAAAATGAAATTTATTCATTGAATTAACGGCTAGCATGTTTCACTATCCCCGCCTGAGCCAAAAATGGATTGGCAATTGTGCTCATCATGGAAGATGAATAACAAATAAATGACCTTTCTGAGGAAATCACAAGCATGATGAAATCACTTTCGACGCGGATCTTTATTGGTCTGTTTGTTGGCCTTATTTTCGGCACAATAGTGCAATACTTCTTAAACGATATCGGTTTTTTCTCGGGCTATTTAGTGGAGCTTGCCGGTGGCGTTGGCACTATGTTCGTCAATATGATCATGATGTTGGTTGTGCCACTCGTGTTTGTGAGCATCGTTTGTGGTGTCTGTGAGCTGCAAGATCTCAAAAGTTTTGGCCGCTTGGGCGGTAAGACCTTCGGTTTTTATATCATCAATACTGTCGTCGCAATCGCGACCGCATTATTAGTGGTGCTGCTACTCGAACCCGGTAAAGGTGTAGATATGAGCAGCACGGATGGCGTAGCGATTACAGCAACTGAGCTGCCAAGCCTGATGGCGCTGGTGATCGACATAGTCCCACGTAATCCTGTGACGGCTTTTATGTCAGGCAATATGCTACAAGTGATCTTTATGGCCTTGTTGCTTGGCGGTGTGATTAAGTCCCTTGGGGAGCATGTTGCGGGTGCTGTCCAAGGTTTTCAAACCGCCAATAAAATCATGATGAAATTGATTTCTGTGGTGATGAGTCTTGCGCCCTATGGTGTATTTGCCTTGATGTTTAAACTCGGCGCGACCTTAGATGCCGGTGTGTTTATGAGTGTGGTTGAGTATATGGTGCTGATCCTCGCGCTGCTGCTACTGTGGATTTTTGTGGTTTATCCTATGGCAGTGGGGTTATTTACCCCAATTTCAGCCAAAACCTTCCGCGAGAAGACCCAAGAGCAAGTGCTGTTTTCACTCTCGACCGCAAGCTCAAATGCGACTATTCCCGTGACCATGCGTACTTTAACGGACAAGTTAGGCGTGAACCGTGCTGTTGCTGGTTTTGGCGTACCGCTGGGGGCGACCATGAACATGGGCGGTGTGGCTATTTATATCACTATTGCGATTTTCTTTGTCGCCAACGCCTTTGGCATGCCCATTACCACTGAGCAATTGCCTTCGCTGTTATTTAGTGTCTTCCTATTATCTGTCGGTGCGGGCGGTGTTCCCGGTGGCGGCATGGTGATGATAGGTGTGTTAATCCATCAAATGGGTTTACCGATAGAAGCCTTTGCCATAGTGGCGGCCCTAGATCGGATTATTGATATGGTGCTGACATCCTGTAACGTGGTTGGTGATACTGCGGTGTTGACCATAGTGGATCAAACCGAGAAAGTGCATCAGCTTGAGTCAGCGAAGAGTTAATGTGCCATTAAGTCGTATTCTATAAAAACAAAAGCCACTGAAAACAGTGGCTTTTGTTTAATATTCACTATGCTGGTATTGATGTGTTGCTAGGTTCGCATCAACTATGTTAGCCCATTACTTAGTGCGAGTAATTTTATCCAAATAGCCCATGGCAAAGGCTGATAATACAAAGGTGATGTGTATTAACAGATACCACATGATTTTGTCGTTATCGATATTCTTCACATCCATAAAGATTTTCAGTAGGTGAATAGACGAAATTGCCACAATCGACGCCGCCACTTTGTTTTTCAGTGAGCCAGAATCTAATTTACCCAGCCAACTTAGCTTCTCACTGTCTTCGCCCACATCCAGCTGCGAGACAAAATTCTCGTAGCCAGAAAACATCACCATCACAATCAGGCCGCCCACGAGGGTGATATCAATCAAGGACAGGGTC
Organism: Shewanella sp. M-Br; assembly: GCF_036245925.1. Taxonomy (NCBI): domain Bacteria; kingdom Pseudomonadati; phylum Pseudomonadota; class Gammaproteobacteria; order Alteromonadales; family Shewanellaceae; genus Shewanella; species Shewanella sp. M-Br. Next base: position 387 of record NZ_BJBV01000038.1, on the reverse strand, counting down.
ACCAGCACTAAATCCACTTCAGTCATCTCAAAAATGATCGGCAGAATATGGAAGATCTCTTGGAAGAATTTAATGCCTAAGCCCAATAAAACAAAGCTGAGTCCCAAATAAATTGGCGCCATAATCCAGCGCGATGCATACATTAATTTTTCAAATATTTGTTCCATAATCCATTAAACCCTTTATCTAAAATGCGGTAAAAAAATCGAGTCACTAATGACTAAAACAGTAACATAATGCACTTTATGCGCGCTATTACCCAATCACAATGGCGTGAGTTATATGCTGTTATTGTGTTTTTTTTGTAACCTCTGTGGTTATTTAAACCCTATGTTAGGTGTTAGTAGCGCCACATCGTTTAATTTGCACTGCCTTTGATATGTCTGA
>NZ_BJBV01000037.1:0-31537 GCF_036245925.1 Shewanella sp. M-Br | reverse complement strand
CTACGCATTTCCCGTTTCGCGTCAAGGAGTATTTTCAACTTCTTGCTGCGGTTGAATTAAGTGCTTAAAAGCTACTCAATTCAACCTAACTCGTCAGCCTGCTTTCGCTGTCTGCCGTGTCAGTGGATGCGCATTATAGGCAGCAGAGAATTTTGTGCAACCCCTATTTTAAGGAAATTTGCAGTTAATTCTAATTATCTAATCTAACCACAAGATACACACCACTTACCCCCAAAGTTATCCACAAAATAGCGCTTTATCTGTAATTTGGCCCAATTGATTGCCAGCGTACAGTATCAAGACAAAGGGATCATGAGCATGAATGCTATCAGATTTAAATGAGAATAACGGCTGCTCGAACCGGAATATCTCACCTCCACTTTTATATAGAGTCGTTAATGGGAGAATGACGGGGAACAACAGAAGAAGATGACACTCTGAGTGTATTTGGCGATAAAGATACTTTACCTATATATAGTAGTTGCCTCCCACCAACCCACCATAGAAAGTCGAAACGACGTAATCCGCAATAGAAAGAGGGTCTCTTTGATACTTATTCGTTAGTAGCTGACTACATTAGATATCAGCATGTAGTAGCAGTAATAAGTAGTTCAGAGACCATTCAACTCTATTCACCTTAATCCATTATCGAGTTGAGTGGATTAGCTCGCACTCCATAGCAGTTGTCCACAGTCTGTAAGATCATAGCCACCAAGTAGTGCCGCCATTTGCCTCGAGTGACCGCTCGCCAACATAGTAAAAAGTTGTTGAAGTTGACGACGGAAGTAAATGCTTTGCGGCATAACGAAATCGAAAGACTCTTTAATCAGCGGCACGAAACTTAAACCACTTTCCAAAGCCACAGATTGACAACCAAAACCAATATCGGCATCCCCCCTAGCGATATAACCCGCCAACTCGCGTTCACTATAGGCAGTTAGCACGACATTAAGTTGATCTAAGCGAGCACCTTGCTTTAACAACCAATGCTCTAAGTGCTGTTGGCTACCTGCGCCCCCCTGACGACTCACCCAACGCCAAGGCAAGTTCACGACTTTATCTTCTTCTTGGCATCTGTGGTGCATATCGGCACGCATGATCAACCCTTGCTGACGGGAGTAACCATGCACCATGATCCATTGCTGATGATTGTTATAACCTTTAAGTAAAGCTGGATGGCGAATATTTCTATCCTCCATGCTACCCCAGTGTAAGGTGCACACATCGGCATAACCTTTAGCAAGCAACTCTAACCCTAAGCGTGAACCTGTTGCGCTGTAGCTTATCAACTCACGGCTACCAACTTGCGCCATCAAACGCGCCACCAGCATAGATAATAGTGGATCGTCACTACCAGTGATCAATAAACGGTCGGTCAGCATGCCACTGTGGCAAGAATCCATTACCCAACGGTCGATTAACACTTTCGGAAATAGCCATTTACCGGTGATTTTAGTGGCGGGGAGAATTCTGTCATTAGCCATGGCGTAGACTTTTTTCTCATTAAGATCTAAATACTCGGCCACTTGCTTCGCGCTCATGTAGACCAATTCACTGGCAGACGTCATCTTGTTTCCTTGTCTTATTCTTCGTTACTGCATGTAAGTCTTAGCATTACTGTCTTGGCTAACTTGGTGCTAAGGAGCCGTATTGGCATCAAACTGCAGATTTTCACTACCGTGGTACACCAAAAAGTGACGACCTTTGGCGCGGGCAATAATAGTAATACCCAACTGCTGCGCTAGTGCTAAGCCCATCTGAGTCACGCCACTGCGTGATAGCAAAATAGGGATCCCCATTTTGGCGACTTTAATCACCATTTCCGAAGTTAAGCGGCCAGTGGTATAAAATATCTTATTATCGCCGCGATCCTGAGTCAGCCACATATCCCCAGCCAAAGTATCTACGGCATTATGACGGCCAACATCCTCGACGAAAGCCATAATTTTATCGTCTTCGCACAAGCCACAACCGTGTACAGCACCCGCATTTTTATAGGTTTCATTATATTCGTTGATATTTTTCAATAAGCTATAAAGGGTGCTTTGCTTAAGACTTGGCGTTGATAAATTGATGCCGTCTAAATCTTGCATAAAACTGCCATAAACCGTGCCTTGACCACAGCCTGATGTCACCGTTTTTTCGGAGAGTTTCTCATCCAGATCGGCGGTTTGTTCACGGGTAACCACGGCTGCAGAACTCACATCCCAATCGACAATAACCGAGTCCAATAGACTGACATCCGAAATAAAGCCTTGGTTCTTAAGATAACCTAACGCCAGTGACTCAGGTTTCGCCCCTAGGGTCATAAGTGTCACTATTGGTCGCCAGTTCAAATACACGGTAAGCGGACGTTCGCAGGCGACAAATTTATCCAACACTTCCCCGGCTTCATTCACTGCTTTTACAGCAATGGTTAGCGGTACTTCCACTTGAGTTCTCACAAAAGAACACTGATGCTGAGTTTTTTGAGAAGGATTGGCTGCCGCTATTTCGCTATCTGTGCTCATGTTGTTATCAGGAATAGTGATATTTTCAGAGATCATAATGTTACCGCTTAACGAGTCATGGCCAGAGCATAGCAATATTTATACCTAGACATAAAAATTGGGGTTAAATGCGTGATCTGCCGCAATGCTGATTTTTCATTAGCCCTTTTATGTCCCAAACAAAATCCTGTACTGGACAAAATGTCCAATTTATAGGGTGTTTTTGATGATCTAGCTCAAACTAATCCACTATGTTTACTGGCACCAATATTGCAGTGACCTTTTATCGCAATTTGTTGGTAAAACCGAACCGTTCACTTTACGGTTTGTCCATCAACACGGCTGAGACGGAGAGACAATGCAACATACAACTAGTGTTTGGCCTATGTACGTTTCACTCAAGAAAGTAGAGAAGCAAGTTGGCCGCTGGACCTCAGTACAATGGGAAATTGATCACCTACTTCCCGCCACCCATCAAGCCCCAGACGATGCAACCTTAGTGCTACTCGAACTGCACAAAGACGAACGCGCCAGCTATCGCCTCAATCTCGATTTAGATAACGCCATGCTGTATTTAGTATGTGATGAAACGGCCGATGGCACTTGGATACCGGCGGCATTATCGGCGGATCAGAATGTCGCGGCGGGTTGTCTTGAGGGCAATACCCCTGTCCTCAACTTATTGATGCCAAAAGCTATCGCTTGTTGGATTGAAGCCTTTATCACCCAATATGGTGAAGTCGAAATTGCCGCTCATCGCCGTAAACATGTCGATGGCCGTAATAATCAAGGCCCGAGTCACGATCCATTACGGAGGGACTAATGGCTGAATCCATACAAAAAACAGGCGGGCTACTGAGTCGCTGGAACCAACGGCGCGAACAAGTTGCAGCAGAGGAAGCGCGAGCTGACGGGGAAACTACACCTCTGGAGACCATCGTAGCCGAGCCCACTATGGCAGTTGAGCAGCTTCAACCCACAGAGTCAGCCTTTGAACCTAATACTGCAGAGCATGACGATCCTAATCACATCCTCACTGCAGCGGATTTACCCAATCCCGACGAAATTGAAATAGGCGGCAGCTTTGCAAGTTTTATGGGCGCCAATGTTGACCCTGCGGCTAAATCTGCAGCGCTACGTGCACTGTGGAAACAACCGCATTTCAACGAGATAGATGGGCTTTTGGAATATGCACTCGATTACAGTAATCAACCGAAACTCAGTGCAGAAGTCTCAGCTGAATTGATGCAAAAAGTCTTTCGTTACATAGCCGAAGACAGCGAGACCTCGGATGAAGAATCAGCTGTTTTAGCCAAACAAACTGAAGAAAGCAATCCATCCACGAGTCTTGATGTAAGCGAAACAACAACTCATGAGACTAATGAAGTCGAAGTCGAATGGGCAGCTGAGCCGATAACGGACAATTTGGATGGGGAGACTGATGACCTACCCCAAAATGCACCAGAGCCCTTAGCTCAGGTACATACCCGAGTTGTTTAACGTCAGTTTAGCTAATTTTAATGTCCGTAACTTTGGTATGTGAATTGCTGTACTAAGATATAAAAAAGCTTAGATAAAAGCAGAAAAGGCAATGACTTACTTATTACCAGCCGCCTAAATCTGCCCAGATACAGTAAAACAAGAAACAGCCAAAGTACTGTTCAGGAACGCAATGTGAGCACTTATTTGATGACCAATCAAACCCAAGAAGCGTTAAAACAAGCGCGACAACAGGTATTAACGCAAACTCAGATGTTGCAGAATCTGATCCCGCCAACTGTCAGCTATACCACCGAAGGCAATGTTCTTATTATTGGCCCAGAAGATCTGGCTCGCCTTGCCGCGGACAAATTGTCCACTATGGCCCATAGGGTGATTTTAGCCAATGAAGCCATTACCAGCCAAGATGATGCGCACCTAGAACGTGTTATGGCAGCGGCAACTGATGTCGAAAGCTATTACAACAAACTCATTGGCGTAAAAGGCTTTTTAGGCCAATTTCAAGTCAGTGTTGAACATCAAGATGGTGCAGCCGAACTCAGTTTAGTGTCAATCCGTAAACCCCATTTCGATATCGTGCTCGATTTGAGCAGCGCAGCTTGTTTGAACTTAGAAATGCTGCCACCCGGCTATTTTTACGTAGGCCAAGACGCTGAAAAACTCGAAGATGCCCTTGCGCAAATTCCCGATCTCATCGGCCAATTTGATAAGCCGCGCTACGTCAAAATTAACCCAGATATCTGTGCCCACGACCGCAATGGCATCAATGGTTGTAATCGTTGCCTCAACTTCTGCCCAGCAGATGCGATCAGCAGTGTCGCAAAGAAAATTGAAATCGATCCATATCTTTGCCACGGCGCAGGCAGTTGTACCAGCGCTTGCCCAACGGGTGCTATCAGTTACGATTTACCTACGCCACAAGCTTTGCATTCATACCTGAACAAAGTCGTTAGCCGTTTCCGCGAACAAGCCCAAACCGCACCGGTGATTTTGTTCCACGATAATGCCGTCGGCGCCAACTTTATTAGCGACGATTTAGCAGGCGACATCATCCCCGTTGCCCTCGAAGAAATTACCGTTGCTAGCGTAGATCATTGGTTGTCAGTACTCGCTTGGGGCGCGCGCCAAGTGCTGCTCCTCAACACAGACGCAACAGCGCCAACCCTAACGCAAATGCTTAAAGGCGAACTGTCGTTAGCCAATAGCATTTTAGATGAAATGGGCCAGCCACAACGCATTAGCCTCATCGACCCGAGCATGCTTGCCGATTTACATTCGATGCTCGATATCAGCTTAGATTGGCCCGTGATCGTGCCCGCCGCATTTGTGTCGACCACTAAACGCAACACGCTATTTGAAGCGATCGATCACCTCAATAGCCAAGCGGGTGAAATTGATACTTGCCTTAGCCTCAACAATATTACCTTTGGCAAAGTCAGTGTAAATGTAGAAAAGTGCACTATGTGTATGTCCTGCGTGGCAATTTGCCCAACCGTGGCATTACAAGATGGTGGCGACAAACCTGCACTACACTTTATTGAGCAAAACTGCGTGCAATGCGGTTTATGTGAGGCAGCGTGTCCTGAAAAAGTGATAAGCCTTACCCCGCAAATTAACTTTAATAAAGCTGCCCGTCAGCAACAACAGACCCTGAAAGAAGAAGCCCCCTTCGAATGTATTCGCTGCGGCTCTCCTTTTGCGACCCAATCTATGGTGCATCGGATGCTGGATATGGTCGGCGCGCACAGCGCATTTTCTGCCAATATTGAACGCTTGAAAATGTGTGGCGACTGCCGGGTAAAAGACATGTTTGAAGACATTCTTCAAGATCCTGAAAAGCAACTGCGATAAGAGATCCGCTATGACCGAATCAGTAAGACAAGTTTCAGAAAACGATCAGTTGAGAGCCGATATCTATCAACTGTTAGCCGCCCTATTGCGCCGTCAGCCAAGCCCTGAACTGCTACACTTTTTGGCCAATCTTGAAATTGATGCCAATGAAGACAACGAGATGACTAAAGCTTGGTTATCACTCCAACTCGCCGCACAGCAGTTCAACAGCGCACAACTAGAAGACGAGTATTTTGCCCTGTTCCTCGGTGTAGGTTGCGGTGAGATCCTGCCCTACGGCAGCTGGTTTATGACGGGCTCATTGATGGATAAACCACTGGCATTGCTACGCCAAGACTTAATGCAACTGGGGTTTGAACGCGAAGACAACGTCAAGGAACCCGAAGATCACGTTGCAGCACTGTGTGAAGTGATGGGTACCCTGATTTTAGAAGCGCCAAGTTATCGCCAATTGGCTTTTTACCAACGCCATATCGGCAGCTGGATTGGCCGTTTTTGCGATAATTTAGCCAAAGCGCCAAGTGCGGCGTTTTACGCCACGGTTGCACAGCTAGCACAAGCTTTTTTTGCAATGGAAGCCAGTGCTTTTGAGCAATTAAGCTTAGATATTCCAGTCAATTGCCCAGGCAGCGCAGACTTACAGCCAGCCACCAGCGATTTAGCAAAACCAGTAGAGTTAATGAACTAAGACTAAACTGAGTGATAGCGCGGCATGTGCGTGCTAAATGTAAATGTTAGAGATGAGTTCAAACTGCGAAGGTGAGATTAATGTTCACCTTCGCAACAATAACGGAAGCTTAGGCTTCCACAATAACCGAGGTGGTAGCCGTTTGTACCACCTTATCCCGTAACACAAGGAGACACTATGAAGAAGCCAGCTTCCGACATGGGCCGTCGTCAATTGCTTAAAGCATTGGCACTCGGCAGTGCGGCAGGCGCAGTGGTCACTGTGAGTAGTCAAGCGTTAGCTTCGACAAAAACGGCAGCAACCACAGAGCCTAAAAGTGAGAACTACCGCGAAACCGACCATATTCGTAGCTATTATGCGTCGCTTTAAAACTAAAATAGAGGAGAGTGTGTGATGCGATTAACCCGCAAAACAGACCAGGTTGTCGAAGCTAAAGCGCCAGCACTGGGTCTCAATCGTCGTCAGTTCTTAAAATCGGCAAGTCTTGCCACAGGAGGGATCGCTGCGGCGTCCATGCTGGGCACAGGCATGATGCGTAAAGCACAGGCCCAAGAAGATATTGGCCATAATGTTCCCACCGAAGTCAAACGTACCATCTGTTCTCACTGTGCCGTAGGTTGCGGTGTGTATGCAGAAGTACAAAATGGTGTATGGACGGGTCAAGAACCCGCATTCGATCACCCGTTCAACGCTGGCGGTCACTGCGCGAAAGGTGCTGCACTGCGTGAACATGGTCATGGCGAAAAACGCCTGAAATACCCCATGAAGTTAGAAGGCGGAAAATGGAAAAAGATCTCTTGGGATCAAGCGATTAATGAAGTCGGCGATAAAATGGCTTCAATTCGTCAAGAGTCAGGCCCAGATTCAGTCTACTTTATGGGTAGCGCTAAGTTCTCTAACGAACAAGCTTATTTATATCGCAAATTTGCGGCATTGTGGGGTACGAACAACGTCGACCATTCTGCCCGTATTTGTCACTCTACCACGGTAGCCGGTGTTGCTAACACTTGGGGCTACGGTGCGCAAACCAACTCAATCAACGATATTCGCAACTCTAAGTGCATCATGTTTATTGGGGCAAACCCCAGTGAAGCGCATCCTGTTGCCATGCAGCATATTTTGATTGGTAAAGAACGCGGTGCCAAAATCATCGTTGTTGATCCACGTTTCACCCGTACTGCAGCGAAATCTGACGAGTACGTGCATATCCGTCCTGGCACAGACATCCCCTTCATTTATGGCCTGTTATGGCACATATTTGAAAACGGCTGGGAAGATAAAGAGTTTATCAAACACCGTGTCTATGGCATGGATCGTATCCGCGAGGAAGTGAAGAAGTATACCCCTGAAGAAGTTGAGTTAGTTGCGGGTGTACCAAAGGCGCAGATGTACCGCGTCGCCAAAATGATGGCTGAAACCAAACCCGGAACCATTATTTGGTGTATGGGTGGTACTCAGCACCACGTGGGTAACTCTAACACTCGCTCCTACTGTCTTTTACAGTTAGCACTGGGCAACATGGGTGTACCTGGCGGCGGCACTAACATTTTCCGTGGCCATGATAACGTGCAAGGCGCAACCGATTTTGGTTTGTTATTTGATAACTTACCGGGTTACTACGGTTTAACGACTGGCGCTTGGGCCCATTGGAATAATGTGTGGGATCTCGACCCTAATTGGGTAGCGAGCCGTTTCGATCAAGGCGAATATCTAGGACAAAAACCGCAAACCTCTGCGGGTATTCCTTGTTCGCGCTGGCACGATGGCGTGTTAGAAGATAAAACCAAGATAGCGCAAAAAGACAATATTCGTCTGGCGTTCTTCTGGGGACAATCGGTCAACACTGAAACCCGTGGCCGTGAAGTGCGTGAAGCCTTAAACAAAATGGACACCGTCGTCGTTGTCGATCCATTCCCAACCATGGCGGGTGTTATGCACCAACGTCAAGATGGGGTTTATTTACTTCCTGCGGCAACCCAGTTTGAAACCTACGGTTCAATCTCTGCGACTAACCGCTCAGTACAATGGCGTTCTAAGGTCATAGAGCCCCTGTTCGAATCCCTGCCTGATCATGTGATCATGTACAAACTCGCCAAAAAAGTGGGTATAGATAAAGAGCTATTCAAGCATATTAAAGTCAATGGTGAAGAGCCTTTGATTGAAGATATCACCCGTGAATTTAACACAGGTATGTGGACTATCGGTTATACCGGACAAAGCCCAGAGCGTTTAAAAATGCACCAAGAAAACTGGGGTACTTTTGATGCTGACAGCCTAGAAGCCCCCGGCGGTCCTGCCAAAGGCGAAACCTACGGCTTACCTTGGCCATGTTGGGGCACACCAGAGATGAAACATCCTGGTACCCAGATTCTGTATAACGAAGCCAAACATGTGAAAGACGGTGGCGGTAACTTCCGTGCTCGCTATGGTGTGGAACATGAAGGCAATAATATTCTTGCCGAAGGTACTTACTCTAAAGGCAGTGAGATCCAAGATGGCTATCCTGAATTTACCGCCGATATGCTTAAGCAATTAGGTTGGTGGGATGACCTTACCGAAAACGAGAAAAAACACGCCGAAGGCAAAAACTGGAAAACTGACATTTCCGGCGGTATCCAACGTGTTGCTATCAAGCACGGCTGTATCCCTTACGGTAACGCTAAAGCTCGTTGTATTGTATGGACATTCCCAGACGATATTCCACGCCACCGCGAACCACTTTACACGCCTCGTCGTGACTTAGTCGCTAAATACCCCACCTACGAAGATCGTATGGTTGCACGTTTACCGACACTGTATAAGTCAATTCAAGACAAGGATTTTGCTAAAGACTTCCCATTGGCACTCACATCAGGCCGCCTAGTGGAATATGAAGGTGGTGGTGAAGAATCCCGCTCTAACCCTTGGTTAGCTGAACTACAACAAGAAATGTTCATCGAAATGAACCCTGCTGATGCAGCGGATCGCGGTATTCGCGACGGTGACAATGTTTTTGTTCATGGTCCAGAAGGCGCCAAAATCACGGTTAAGGCTATGGTGACACCGCGCGTTATTGCCGGTGAATGTTTTATGCCATACCACTTTGCTGGGGTGTTTGAAGGCGAAAGCCTAGCGAAAAACTATCCTGAAGGCACTGTGCCTTACGTGATAGGCGAATCTGCAAACACCATTTTAACTTATGGCTACGACGTTGTGACTCAGATGCAAGAAACTAAGTCCAGCCTATGCCAAATCAGCAAAGCCTAACCTACTTGATGAGGAGATAAGCCATTATGGCAGTCATGAAATTTCTGTGTGACACCAAGCGCTGCATCGAGTGTAACGGTTGCGTCACTGCATGTAAGAACGAAAACGACTCCGCTCTCGAGTGGGGAATTCAACGTCGCCGCGTGGTGACGATCAACGATGGTCTACCTGGCGAAGCCTCAATTTCAGTGGCTTGTATGCACTGTACTGACGCTCCCTGCATGGCCGTATGTCCGGCAGATTGTTTCTACCGTACCGAAGACGGCATAGTGCTACACAACAAAGATACTTGTATCGGTTGTGGTTATTGCTTCTATGCTTGTCCATTTGGTGCACCGCAATTCCCGAAAAAGACTGCCTTTGGTAGTCGTGGCAAGATGGACAAGTGTACTTTCTGTGCCGGTGGCCCAGAAGAAACCTTCTCCGAAGCTGAGCGTAAAAAATACGGTGCCAACCGTATTGCTGAGGGCAAATTACCTATGTGTGCTGAGCTTTGTTCTACTAAAGCGCTGCTCGCAGGTGATGCGGAAGTGGTATCAAACATTTACCGTCAACGTATGGCCTCTCGAGGCAATCCTAACGTGATTTGGGGTTACAACCCCAAGACAGGTGAGATTAACTAAGCAGAGCGAGGGTTAGGGAGAAATCCCTAACCTCTGGCAAGGAGTGAAAATGTTAAACAAACAGTTAAACAAATCACTGCGCAGTCTGTTTGCTCTGTTGGTGCTCGTCATGGGATTGGGATTAGGTTCAGTCATGAGCTCAAACCCAGTACACGCAAGTGATCAGCAATCGAGTCAACAACAGGCGAAAGCGCAAACCAGCGATGCCGATCTTTGGCGAGCGGTAAAAGCAGGCGATGCCGGCTATACCACTGCCAAAGGAATAGATACTGGGGTGTTGATTAACGTTGCCGGTAACCAAGGTAAAGAACTGAGAAATGAATACTTAACCCCCGTCATGGCGCTAGCCGTGGTAGGTGTGTTTGGTGCTTTCTTATTGTTTTATCTGGTGAATGGTCCATCAAAACTGAGTCATGGCTTTTCAGGCAAGATGGTTTCGCGCTGGTCAAAGGCGGATCTGTGGATCCATTGGATCATGGCGAGCAGCTGTCTGGCACTGATGTTTACCGGTCTAACCATAATGTTAGGTAAGCATGTCATACAGCCAATGTTAGGGCCCGACCTTTGGGCGCCATTGATCTATGGCAGCAAAACAATCCACGATTGGGCAGGTCCCATTTTTATCGCGGCTTGGGCTGTATGTGTGGTGAAATGGATGCCGTTACAAACCTTCAAGATGTATGATTTGAAATGGTTTTTAGTGGTAGGTGGTTATATCAACTTTGGCCCGTTCAAAGGTAAGCACCCTGACAGTGGTTTCGCTAACGCCGGTGAAAAAATGTGGTTCTGGACCCTGATGTTGTTTGGTTTATTCATCAGCGTATCTGGCATCATGTTGGTATTGCCAGGCTTGGATTTACCCCGCGAAGCCTCTATGGGCGCGCTGCTGATCCACTCTATCAGCGCCATTATCTTGATTGCCTTTACTATAGTGCATATTTGGATGGCGACCGTATTGAGCGAAGGCGGTATGGAGTGTATGAAGTCAGGCTATTGTGATGAAAACTGGGCAATCCAGCACCATAATCTCTGGTATGACGAAATCAAAGCCAACGGCAGCTTAAAGTATAAAGACTAAGTTAAACTGCAGCTTTTACATCCTCAAAACACCCCGCATCGCGGGGTGTTTTTTATTCGCACTGATACCCCTCGCATTAATTCAACAATACAAAAAATTAACAACTGAAACAGCGAGATACAAAAATCCGCCAACGCCCTCTTCCCTAGTAGTTCACTAAACTATGAGCGAGTTAACGCTTTAAGAGAACGGCCGCCGATTTCAGGGCTGCAAACTGTCCTAGATCAATTCCTACTCAACCCTTTCCTACTATATTGCCGTCACGCGCGATGATTGATGGTAAACAAGATGATTTCATTATCTTTTTCGCCGCTAATCTTCACTTTTTGATAACAAGATGAACCCCACAAAAAGCCGTGCGATCTCAAAAACTAAACCCTAATTTCAGGAGTCAGCATGAAGCAGCAACCCAGCGATTTATCTCGCCGATCTTTGCTCAAAGCGCTCACCGTCGGCAGCGTAGCGGGTGCCGCCATTGCCGCAACCGGCATGAGCGTGGCACAGGCCAGCGAGAGCAGCAAGGTAACCACTAAAGAGTCAAAGGGTTACCACGAAACTGCGCATATCAGCAGCTATTACGATAGCTTGCGCAGCTAATCTAGGAGAAGTCAGCGATGAAGTTAACTCGCAAGTCCAATGTTGCCACAGTGGCAGACAAACCGGCGTTAGGCATCAGCCGTCGTCAATTTATGAAGCACGCAGGTATCGCCACAGGTGGTATTGCCGCAGCATCTCTAATGGGCACAGGCATGATGCGTCGTGTCGAAGCCAAAGAAGTGCCGCATGATGCGCCAATCGAAATCAAACGTACTATTTGTAGTGCCTGCGCCGTCGGTTGTGGCCTGTATGCCGAAGTACAAAATGGTGTGTGGACGGGCCAAGAACCCGCATTCGACCATCCATTCAACGCTGGCGGTCACTGCGCGAAAGGTGCTGCACTGCGTGAGCATGGTCATGGTGAAAAACGCCTGAAATATCCAATGAAGTTGGTTGATGGCAAGTGGAAAAAAATCTCTTGGGAAGATGCTATTAACGAAGTGGGCGACCAAATGCTCAACATTCGTAAAGAATCTGGCCCAGACTCAGTGTACTTCATGGGTAGCGCTAAGTTTTCTAACGAAGGTTGTTACATGTACCGCAAATTGGCGGCTATGTGGGGCACAAACAACGTCGACCATTCAGCTCGTATTTGTCACTCTACCACGGTAGCCGGTGTTGCTAACACTTGGGGCTACGGTGCGCAAACGAACTCTTTCAACGATATCCAGAATGCTCATGCCATCTTCCTGATCGGGGCAAACCCAGCAGAAGCGCATCCCGTTTCGATGCAACATATTCTGATCGCTAAAGAAAGAAACAACGCCAAAATCATCGTCGTTGACCCACGTTTCTCTCGCACTGCAGCGCATTCAGACTTGCATTGTGCAATTCGCCCAGGCACTGACATTCCTTTTATTTACGGTATGTTATGGCACATTTTTGAAAATGGTTGGGAAGATAAAACCTTTATCAAGCACCGCGTTTTCGAGATGGAAAGTATCCGTGCTGAAGTGAAGAAATTCCCACCTAAAGAAGTCGAAAATATCACTGGCGTGAGCGAAGCCGAGGTTTATCAAGCGGCTAAATTAATGGCTGATAACCGTCCTGGTACTGTGATTTGGTGTATGGGTGGAACTCAACACCACGTTGGTAATGCCAACACTCGCGCTTATTGTATTCTGCAATTAGCACTAGGCAACATGGGCGTTTCAGGTGGCGGCACTAACATTTTCCGTGGCCACGATAACGTACAAGGCGCAACTGACTTAGGTTTGTTATTTGATAACTTACCCGGTTACTACGGTTTGACCTCAGCAGCATGGAGTCACTGGACCCACGTTTGGGATCTGGACATGGCATGGGTGAAAGGTCGTTTCGATCAAACAGCCTACCTTGGCAAAGATCCAATGACGACACCGGGTATCCCTTGTTCTCGTTGGCACGATGGTGTGTTAGAAGATAAGAGCAAGTTAGCGCAGAAAGATAATATCCGTATGGCGTTTTTCTGGGGACAATCGGTCAACACTGAAACCCGTCAGCGTGAAGTGCGTGATGCCTTAGACAAGATGGACACAGTCGTCGTTGTCGACCCATTCCCAACGATGGCAGGTGTTATGCACCGTCGTAAGAATGGCGTATATCTGCTGCCTGCGGCAACTCAGTTTGAGACTCACGGTTCAGTATCTAACTCAGGCCGTTCTATCCAGTGGCGTGAGCAAGTCATCGAGCCACTGTTCGAATCTAAAACCGACATCGAAATCATGTACCGTTTGGCCCAAAAACTGGGTATTGCCGAGCAGTACACTAAACGCATCGCGATTGAAAATGGTTTACCTGTGATTGAAGAAATCACCCGTGAAATCAACCGCGGTATGTGGACTATCGGTATGACAGGTCAAAGCCCTGAGCGTATCAAGTTACACACCCAAAACTGGGGCACTTTCAGCAACAAGACGTTGGAAGCCGCAGGCGGCCCAGCTAAAGGCGAAACCTACGGTTTACCTTGGCCATGTTGGGGCACGCCAGAAGCTAAGCACCCTGGCACTCAAATCCTCTATAACCAAGCCAAACACGTTAAAGACGGCGGTGGTAACTTCCGCGCCCGTTACGGTGTTGAATATAAGGGTCAAAGCATTTTAGCCGATGGCACTTATTCTAAAGGCGCTGAAATTCAAGACGGTTACCCTGAATTTACTGCCGATATGCTCAAACAATTGGGTTGGTGGGATGATCTGACGGCAGAGGAAAAAGCGGAAGCCGAAGGTAAAAACTGGAAAACAGATTTGTCAGGCGGCATAGTGCGCGTGGCGATCAAGCACGGTTGTATCCCCTTTGGTAATGCTAAAGCTCGTTGTATTGTATGGACTTTCCCTGATCAAGTCCCTGTACACCGTGAACCGTTATACACAGCACGTCGTGACTTAGTGGCGAAATACCCAACCTATGACGACATGCAAGTACACCGTCTCCCTACGCTGTATAAGTCTATCCAAGACAAAGACATGAGCGGCAAGTACCCGCTGGTACTGACATCGGGTCGTCTGGTTGAATACGAAGGTGGTGGTGAAGAATCTCGCTCCAACCCTTGGCTGGCTGAACTTCAACAGGAAATGTTCGTTGAGATAAGCCCTGCCGACGCTGCCGATCGCGGCATTCGTAACGGTGAAGACGTCTGGTTAGAAGGCGCCGAAGGTGGCCGTATTAAGGTGCAAGCCATGGTTACCCCAAGGGTAAAACCCGGCGTTACCTTTATGCCATACCACTTTGCGGGTGTGATGCACGGAGAAAGTTTAGCGCCTAATTATCCAGAGGGAACAGTGCCTTACGTTATTGGTGAATCTTGTAACACTGCGCTGACCTATGGTTATGACCCTGTGACACAAATGCAGGAAACCAAGGCATCACTCTGTCAGATTGTTAAAGCGTAAGTGCAGCTTAAGCTAGGAGAATTGCCATTATGGCTACAATGAAATTTTTGTGTGATACCAAGCGCTGCATCGAATGTAACGGTTGTGTCACTGCCTGTAAAAACGAAAACGACTCCGCTCTCGAGTGGGGGATCCAACGCCGCCGCGTAGTGACAATCAACGATGGTCAACGTGGTGAAGCCTCAATCTCTGTCGCCTGTATGCATTGCTCAGATGCACCTTGTATGGCGGTTTGCCCAGCAAACTGCTTCTACAGAACCAACGACGGCATAGTGCTACACGACAAAGATGCCTGTATTGGTTGCGGTTACTGCCTGTACGCCTGTCCATTTGGCGCACCTCAGTTCCCGAAAAAAGGTGCCTTTGGTAGCCGCGGTAAGATGGATAAATGTACCTTCTGTGCTGGTGGCCCAGAAGAAAACCACTCAGATGCAGAACGCCAAAAATACGGTTCAAACCGTATTGCCGAAGGCAAACTGCCTATGTGTGCAGAACTGTGCGCGACTAAAGCCCTGTTAGCGGGTGATGCCGAAGTGGTTTCAAGCATCTTCCGTGAGCGTGTGGCTTATCGTGGTGCTAAAAACGCGGCTTGGAATTAATTCAGGTCAACAGGATCTGTCCACAGACTTAGCTTAGCGCCTATCTAGGTGGGCGCGACTAAGTGAGAGAGGATGTATGATGAACAAATGGTTCAAGCACATAGGTTTCGCCATAGCACTGTTATTTAGTGCTGTGTGTATAGCCAATGGTGGTGATGAACTGGCGAATCAAGTTCAACAGTCTGATGCCCAAATTTGGGCGCAACTGAAGGATGGTGCCACGGGATACACTACCTCCCAAAGTGAGTTTCATGCTCAGCCGATCAATACCTATGATTTACGAGTATTGGAGCTGCGTAGCGACTGGTTAGCGCCTGCCTTAATGGCAGCACTATTCGGTATGATCATTATCTTTGTCCTATTTATAAAGGTGAATGGCATCTCCAAGCTGCACCATGGTTTTTCAGGCAAGTTAGTGCATCGCTGGTCTAAGTTTGATGTTTCAATCCACTGGTTAGGCGCGATCCCATGCTTACTGTTGATTTTAACAGGCTTAACCTTATTAGCAGGTCGCTTCTTCTTCCAACCTTGGTTGGGTGAAGGCATCTGGGAAGCAATCGTCTATGGCGCGAAGCAAATCCATGACGTGATGGCGATTCCCTTCATGATAGGTTGGGCATTGATGACCACCCTATGGGCGAAAAACCAGCTGCCAAAAATGTACGACGTAAAGTGGTTCATGGTAGTAGGCGGTTACATTAACTTTGGTCCGTTCAAAGGTAAGCACCCAGATGCAGGTTTTGCTAACGCGGGTGAGAAAATGTGGTTCTGGGCATTTGCCCTGTTTGGATTAGTGATTTCGGCCTCGGGCATGTTATTACTCTTCCCTAACCTGTTCGAGCCAAGCCGTACATTAAGCTTGATCGCCCTGGTACTGCATTCAGTGAGCGCTATCGTGATCTGTGCTTTCTCTATCGTACACATCTTCATGGCAACTGTGATGTCAGAAGGTGGTATGGAATGTATGGTGTCAGGCTACTGTGATGAAAACTGGGCAAGCCAACATCACAACCTGTGGTTTGACGAAATCAAAGCTAACGGCACCTTGAAATACAAAGACTAGTATCATTGACTCGTCTCAACGCATAAAAGAAACCGTCGGTTGAACTAAAACACCTCGCAGCGTCGAGGTGTTTTTCTTCATGCCAACATTGATACATTTTAAAACATTTACTCAATCTGTGATGTCGCTCACAAGCGGCAATACCTGTGTTGTTTCTATGTTTCGAAATTTAGGAGATTTGACAAATTATAAATTAAAAACAATAAGTTAGAATTCAACGTTATTTTGCAACTCAATATATAATCAACCCAGCGTTTGATTACATGCAACAATATGAAAACAAGTATTAATAAACAATGCCTTACGGTGTAATTTAAACAACCATCAATTTGCGCCCTCTTATTTCAGGCTGTAAAATGACCATATTGTGTAATTTTATTACATCACCTCTTCTATCCGTTTTATATCCTTAAGGTCACTATGTTTAATAATGCTAAAACCAGCACTCTGACGGCTTTGCCCTCGGTGATCGCGAGTATTCTACTCATCATCATAGGTATCTCATCCTATCGTAGCTTTACCGATCTCGGTGAAACTAGCCATCGCTTAGTCAACAATACCCAACTAGCTGAAACCTTTACCAATATACGTGCTGAATTCTTTGAGATTCGTTTAGCGACGTTAGTTCACAATGAAAAAGGCATTACCGAACATCAGCAGAAAGTTGGTCAACTCGTCGCGAAACTCTCTGAGTTTGATACCAATTTCATGGGGCAAAATGCGCGTAACATTCAGACTTTACAGCCACAGATAGAGCAATATGTCCGTCTTTACCGACAAGAAGTTACGCTTGCTGAACGCACCTCAACAGAAGCTGAATTAACTCAGGAACGTCGTGAACTCGGCCCTAAAGTCAGCGATCAGATCAATCAACTCGTTTCACTAATCACTATCCGTAACCATGAGTTAGGAGCTCAGGCAGGAAGTAAGATTGCTATCGCAGAAAGCCTATTACTAGGCCTGATTTTATTTGCCATCGTCGCCTCGATCCTTAGCGCGCTCTTTATGAGCAAACGCTTAGTCCGGGTAGTCAATGACATTAAGCGGGTAATAGAACGCCTAGCCAATGGCGACCTGACACACAAGACAAATATTAAGGGTGACAACGAGCTCTGCTCACTCGCCACAGATCTCGATCGCGTTATCGATAATCTACGCCATATTATCTCGGATATTACCCAAGCCTCGGATCATATGTCTGACCAAATTGGGCAATTGAATGTACAGTCAAATGCCAATAATCATGCACTGCAAATCCACGCCGTTGAAACCGACCAAGTCGTGACAGCCATGACTGAAATGAGCGCCACGGCCCATAATGTCGCAGGTGATGCAGCATCTGCTGCCCAGTTTACTCAACAAGCAAATGCGCAAGCGGATAAATCGAAGAAAGCCGTTGAACAAGCTGCCAACACTGTGATTGCCTTGGTCGCTAAAGTCGATGTCGCTGCTGATGCGATTAATGATATGAACGAAAATACCCGTCATATCGCCGCGATTTTGAATGTAATAGGTGAAATTGCCGATCAAACCAATCTGCTAGCGCTTAATGCAGCCATCGAAGCCGCCCGTGCAGGTGAACAAGGTCGAGGCTTTGCTGTTGTCGCCGATGAAGTTCGCTCACTGGCCGCACGCACTCAAGCAAGTACCGCAGAAATCAACCAGATGCTGGAACAACTTTATCTTGGTGCCAATGCCGCCGTAACCGCAATGGAGCAAACGAAACACAGTTGCCAGCAAGCCGCCGATACCACCAATCTAGTGACGGAAAACCTTGATACCCTGACCACTTATGTGTTCGATATTAATGGGCTCAGTAATCAAATTGCCACCGCAGCAGAAGAGCAAAGCGCTGTGACCGAAGAGATAAACCGTAATCTGACCACCATTCGTGAAATGGTCGATGAACTGAATCAAAGCGGTAAAGCCACCCTCAATAGCGCAACCTCTTTGGCCGCGACGAAGGAACAACTCGTCGGCGTGGTCTCGCATTTTAAGCTTTAGGTTTAGG
The DNA here is from genome assembly GCF_036245925.1 of Shewanella sp. M-Br. NCBI lineage: Bacteria > Pseudomonadati > Pseudomonadota > Gammaproteobacteria > Alteromonadales > Shewanellaceae > Shewanella > Shewanella sp. M-Br. The sequence continues at coordinate 12,922 of NZ_BJBV01000037.1, read as the reverse complement.
CTCCCTGAAAAAAGCTTTTAAATCTGCGGCCTAATAACAAAAATTATTGGGCTGTCAGATTTTTAGATGAGATATAAGGCGAGTCACACACCTGCAATATAAATCGCAGCCAAGAAAAATAACCTATTATTAATACTGTATTTTTAGAAAAATTATTTACCAAAAAATGATTAAATTGATTCAGTGTCAACAGTGCTAAACCAATAATAAGGGCGTGAAGCCTATAGTTCAGCAATGAAGATACGTATTGCCCATCTCCCACTCCCACAATATTAAATACCACTAAAAAACTTCGGACTCAGCTAATCAACGATTAGCTATCGTCGGCTTCCATGTAACGCCAACACACGGCAGTGCTACCGCTGCAATTCATCCGCCTGTCCATAACACAGTGGTAAACCGCAAGGCTTGCTTGTAGCATAACAAACCACTATGTTAGCCAACTTCAATCGCACTACCGCTTGCAAGTACCCGCTTAACGACAAGGATGTTATGAAGATGTTCACTATTGCTACTCTCCTATTACTGTTGACCGTAAGCTTTGCAGCAACCGCAGAAAAGTCCGCGCTGGAACAGTTATTTGAGCAACAACAATACGACGCTTTCTTGCAACAAGCACAGCAGCAAGCAGCAGAGAACAATGCTGAGGCGTTATTCTTACTGGGTAAAGCCTACCATCTCGGCCGTGGCGTCACGCAAGACAATGCCACCGCCAGCCAATACTATGAACAAGCCAGAGCCTTAGGTTCGGCCCGTGCCAGCCATAATCTAGGCAGCATGGCGCTGGATAATGATAGCAAAACGCAGGCCATCCCCTTGTTAGAAGAAGCACTGGCGCAGGGTCTTAAGCTACCGACCTTATATAACCTAGGACGAGCACACAGTCCGGCAGATCCCAGCTCAAGGTTCTATCTAGCGAAAGCAATCACTGCGGCGCAGCAAGCGGGGAGTTACTTTGGGCAAGCCTTTGAACTCCAACCCGATAACCTCTATCTGGATAATGCCTCACGCGAGTATCTGCGCGCGTACTTAATGGCGATGCAAAGTGTCGGCAGCGAAAGAGAAAGTCTCGACATCCCGCAGTTACGCCAGCAAGCCATAAAGTGGCTAGAATTGGGTATGGCAGCAGATGATGGTACGGCGTGGACAAACTACGGCGCTCTGCTGTTGAATGAAAATGACTACAGCGGCGCGAAAGCCGCATTTTTACAAGGTGCTAAGCGTCAAGTTGCCATCGCTAACTATCATTTAGGCAGCATGGAAGAGCGCGGTTTGGGCGCAGAAGCCGATAAAGTGAAAGCACTGGCATACTTCGAGAAAGCAGCGTTAGCCGGCATGGAACAAGCTAAAACGCCCGCATATAATCTGCTTAAGGCACAACTGGAATATGAAGACGATCTCACTAAATTGGAACAGGGCATTGCCCGCTTTAATGCACTAAAACAGCAAGATGAGTATGTTCCCATCTCACTTGACTCAGTTATTCATCGCCTGACGTGGGGTAAGTTTCTGGCACAGCAGCGACAACAGATTATTTCGTTGCCAACAGCGGCCAAAACCCAATTAAGCTTGCAGGCCTGTGGTTTAGGCTACAACCAACTGCATGGCAGCACATACAATATTGGAGAAAACTCTCACTGGCGTATGGCGGCGTATCTAACCTTAGCTGACAAAATCGCCTTACCACTAGAAGGCAGAGTCGATGAACATGGCTGCGCCAGTTTAACGATTACCATGACAGATCAGCTGTATCACTTGTTACAACAAGGTGCCGTATTCGGATTACGCTTTCCCAACTACACACTGCCACTGGCATTAAGCCGGCAAGAAAATATCTTGCAGCTAACACTCATGCCTGTCGAGACCCCATTACCGGTTAATTAGTCACAGCAATTTAAGCCTGTGGCCGCGCTTGCTCAGGTTACAGGCATTGTCTATTTTCGACAGCAACATCTTACTTATCTTGCGATTCCCTCGCCCAATATCCCGCCAACATGGCGCCAGACAAATTATGCCATATCGAAAATATCGCGCTGGGAATGGCAGAAATAGGACTAAAGAATTTAATACATAAAGCAGTGGCGAGACCGGAGTTTTGTAGGCCAACTTCGATAGAGATAGTTTTACAGACTGTGTGGTTAAAGCCTAATAAACGGCAACAGAAATAGCCTAAGGCGAGACCAAGACCATTATGTAAGAACACGGCCAGCAGAATAATCGGGCCAACTTTATCAAACTGATTGGCATTTAACGCCACGATAATCGTAATCGCCATCACAATTGCCAAGATAGAAATCAGTGGCAATGCAGGAGCGACTTTAGCCACCAGCGATTTAAAAAAATGATTGATAATCACGCCAACGCTGACAGGGATCAGCACAATTTTCACTAAACTCAGCAGCATATCGGCGAAGGGTATATCGATCATCTCCCCAATCAACAGCTTAATAATCAGTGGCGTTAACACCACACCCGCTAAGGTCGACAATGCCGTCATGGTTATCGATAAAGCCACGTCGCCTTTTGCCAAATAACAAACCACGTTTGAGGCGGTGCCGCCTGCAACACTGCCTACTAACACCATGCCTATGGTGAGTTCCCTATCTAATCCTAATAACAGGCTGATCAATAATGCGCTGAGCGGCATGACCGAAAATTGCAGCACGAGTCCTGCGAGTACAGCATGTTTCTGTTTGAATGCATTAGCAAAATCCTGAAGATCTAAAGTGAGCCCCATAGAGAGCATGATGATCACCAACAGCGGCACTATGGCGGATTTAAGCTCAGTAAACCAACTCGGCATCAGATAAGCTGTCATTGCGCCTATCAGTGCCAACAGCGGGAAGAAACGGTTTACGTTTGCCAACATAGTGGGCCCTTTACATCAAGAGGTTATTTTTATCGTTCGGATGATGACAGCCGTCCCTTGGATAGACAAGCGCTAATCCGCCAGCAACAAAATGCCTAGAATGGTGATTTTCAATCTCAGCATTTAGACTGACGCGGTAAGCTAACCCCGCAAATCTACAATAAATTCCGCTAAAAAATGCATGATAAAAATGCATTCTCAATCGCTAAAACATGATCTGCTTAACAAAAAGCCCGTGATTTCCTTGTTAGGAAACCGTAACTTATAACCAGTTCACGTTTTAACAATTACATTCGAGGTAGTCTTATTGCGCTAGGTGGTCGTGAATTACCTAAAGCAATTTCGGTGTTTACGGTTAGCACTCTCAGATAGGAATCGTTATGTCATCAGTTATTCAAACGCTCAGCGGCGCTATCGCAACGCCTTATCAAGCGAATATTACCGTCCCTAACTGGATGCTCGGCTCGATGGAACGGGTCATGCAGTACTATGTCGATAAGAATCTTCGCCTCGATACGCTTTCCGCAGAAATGATGCCAGCACCGGTTGAAGGCAAAAAATATATGCTATACGCACATATTCCCTTCTGCCATACCCTGTGCTCTTACTGTACCTTCCACCGTTTTATGTTTAAGGAAGACAAGGCACGTGCCTACTTCATCTCATTACGTAAAGAGATGGAAATGGTCAAGGCCCTCGGCTATGACTTTGAATCTATGTACATTGGTGGTGGTACCACCACGGTATTAGAAGACGAATTAGCCCGTACCATAGAACACGCTAAAACCCTATTTCCTAGCATTAAAGAAGTCTCCTGCGAGTCCGATCCACAGCATTTAGACAGCCCAGGCTTTAAACAGCTCAAAGGCTTAGTGGATCGCATGTCTATCGGCGTGCAAAGCTTTAATGATGATATTTTAAAAATGACCGACCGACTCGATAAATTCGGCACGGGTCAGCAAACCTTCGACAAGATCATGGGTGCCAAAGAGTTGTTCCCTATTATCAACGTCGACCTGATTTTTGGCTTCCGCGGCCAAACCGATGAAGTGATCCAACACGATCTCGACATGGCATCGCGCTTAGACCCAAGACAAATTACCACCTATCCGCTGATGATCACTCATCAAACCCGTAAGAGCGTTAAAGGCAAATTAGCGGCGCCGCAAGCGGATATGGCAAACCAATATCGCCAAATATTAAACAGTCTTAATGGTCAATATAATCAATTGTCTGCATGGGCATTTGGTAAAACCGATGACGAAGGATTTGACGAATACGTTATCGATTACGACGAATACTTAGGGGTAGGTTCGGGCTCATTTAGTTTCTTAAATGACACGCTTTATGTGAACACTTTCTCGCTACGTAAGTACCAAGAACGCATCGCAGCGGGTCAAATGGGTGTCGAGCAACAAAAGAACTACAGCAAAAAAGACGTGATGCAATATCGCTTTTTGCTGGGCATGTTCTCCGGCCGTTTATCGCGTAAATATTTCCGCGAAACCTTTGGCGTCAATTTAGATACCGCCTTATTTAAAGAAATGACGTCAATGAAACTCATTGGCGCCATCAAAAACGACCCAACAGATCCCGACAATCTGATCGTCACCGACAACGGCAAGATGATGGGTCTATTGATGATGAAAGAGTTTTACTCAGGCATGGATAACGTGCGCGCCCAGTTGCGTAAACCGCTCAAACCCTGTGATATGTAACACTTATTGATGATTGTTGATTCATAAAGACTAAACAGGCCCTTCGAGGGCCTTTTTGTTAACTCGGTTTAAAGGTAATCTTGCCCAGTACTATTAATTGAGCACAATCCCAACAATAAAGGAGTATTCGTTATGGGTTTTAATGAACAAGAAAAACAAGCCTTATTAGCACTCAAAGGCGTTGGCCCAACGGTAATTAAACGCTTCGAAGAAATTGGCATCAGCTCGCTGCAACAACTCGCCCAACACGAAGTGGATGATATTGCTAACTTAGTCGCCAGCATGCTGCGCACCACTTGCTGGAAAAATAGCCCACAAGCGCGAAATGCGATAAGTGCGGCCATCGACCTCGCCCGCGCGCAATAATCGTTCCCCATTGATACTTAAAGCATCCAACTAGAGTTAAGAAGTTCATGTCAGCACACTTAGCCATACCCCTTTTTGCTATAGTTTTACTCGTCTACGGAGAAACGGCCTCTGCCAACGACAGCAGTTTTGGCGATGCTAATGGCTCTATTACCTTGAAATATCAGCCTAATATCAGTATGGATAAAGAGTCCCTCTTCATCAGCGAGACCGAAGTCAGGGTCGATTATGTGTTTACCAACACCAGTTCGCAGGATCTTATCGTCCCCATCGCTTTCCCCATGCCACCGATGTTTTTTGGCTCCGCTGATCACAGCAGCATTGATAACTTCACCCTTAAAGTGAATGGTAATACCCAGCCAACTCAGCACAGGCTGGTTGCCCAACTTGCCGATAAAACCGATATTTCAACCGAGCTGAAACAGCTTGGCTGGGGTGTAGATGAAGTCGCTTACTTTGCCGAATATGCCGAAGTCCCCAAGGGTAAACCCGCACTCCCCAAGCAATGGTTGGATGAGAACCAACAAATCGCCTTTACCCTAAGTGATTACTTTGTGTGGGAACAAACCTTTCCCGCGGGCCAATCTGTCGCTATCAGCCATAGCTACACGCCAAGCATCTCAACGGGCATCCCCGATACTGCCAGTAGTATTATTGATACTTACACTGAACTGGCCTGTTTAGATGAAAACGCCAAGCAAGGCATTAGGAAGCGCAACCTTATCGTTAAACAAGACGGTGAAGATCAGGAGATTGGCGTCGAATGGAGCCATCTTAGCTATATTTTGGTCACAGCTAATAACTGGCAAGGGTCAATTAAGGACTTCAAACTCACCCTAAAAAAATCCCAGCCCACAGATCTCATTAGCTTGTGTTTTGATGGCGAGCTTAAAAAAACTGACCCACTCACCTTTGAGTTCCAGCAAAAACAGTTCACGCCAAAGCAAGATCTCAGCGTCCTGTTTATTCGTAAACCGAATTTTGAATAATCAAAAAAGAAGCCAGCTAAGTGCTGGCTTCTTTATAACTCGCTATTTTTAATTTAAAAACTATAGGTCATACCTAACCAGTAACGGCGGCCATCTTCGATATAACCGTATTCTTCTTGGGTAATTTCCTTATCGAAGGCGTTATAAATGCCCGCACTAAATTTCAGGCTATCGTTCAACTGGTAGTTAGCCCCCAAATCCAGCAGAGTATAAGAAGGGGCGATTAAACTGCTCGATGAAGGTCCTGTCGTCGGTTGGCTCTCTTCGCCACGGTAGTTCACCCTCAACCAAGTGCTTAAATTATCAATAGGCTCGTAGTTGAAAGACGCTTGGATCAAATGCTTAGGCAATTGATTCAATGGGCTACCTTTATAAACACCTGTCTTTTGCTCCGAATCCGTATAGGTATAGTTACCTGTCAAACTCAAGTTTGAGCGAATGCGATAGTCGATACTCAGTTCAATCCCTTGGGTCACAGCTTCGTCGACGTTCACATAAGTCGTCGGATTAGAACCAAATTGATTTGGACCATCGGTACATTGAGTCGCAGGACAGGCAACGCGGGTGATCTTGTCATTAAACTCGTTATAGAACACACCCGCGCTAGCGGTAATGCTCTCGGTCAGATCAGAATACAAACCTAACTCGTAGTTAACTGAAGTTTCAGGTTGTAAATCTGGATTACCGTACATGTTGCCACCGCGGCTGACTTGTCCCCAGTCGGGCACTGTCTGGCGCAAACTCGGCGCCCTAAACCCTGTTGATACACCGCCCTTTAAGGTGGTGCTGTCGGTTAATCCCCACACGCCATAAACGCGCGGACTGACATGATTACCAAAGTTTTCATCATCATCCAAACGCAGCCCCATGGTCAGAGCAAAGTTATCGACAATGCGCCATTCATCCTCAGAAAACACCGACCATTGTTTGCGACTAATATCAGTTAAGTCACTCACTTGGTTACCTGTTTCGTCGGTGAGATCTTGATGATTGAATGCTGCACCAAAGGTCGCTGTATGACTTTGGCCTAACGTAGTGATAAGGCTAGATTGCGCATCCGTGTTAGTGATTTTCATCTTACGGGTTTTATTATCAAACACTTCATGCTTGATATAGCTATCCGAAGTACCAAAGTCCCAACGACCTGTATGTGAAAGGGAGAAGGTGCTGTTTTCATATTCTGTCGTTGAAGATTCAGGGCAACCGCGACGACCACAGGCTTCGCCCGGTGCTAACGGTGTGACGGTTTTACCTAAACTGCTGTCGAGTTCTTGGTTAGAGGTGCCAACTTCAAACATGATATCGTGATTTTCATTGGGTGTGAGCGCAAATCTCGCGGTCAAGTTAGTCGCATCGCGACCTCGGTAACCACCATAGATTTGATCTTCTTCACGCTGGGTATATTGACCATAAAGTTGCATCCCTAGCAGATCTTTGATCAAACCACCGTTGACGAAAAAGTTGCCTTGATACACATTTCCCGAGTCAGATTTCTCCTGCAAAGTGCTGTCGAGTCGCACCTCACCCTGCCACTCGTTTGGCACTTTGCGAGTGATAATGTTAATTACCCCACCAATGGCATCCGAACCATAAAGTGACGACATAGGCCCACGAACGATCTCAATTCTATCGATAGCAGCCAATGGTGGCGTCCAAGCGCCTTCAACGCCTGGGCCGTCACTGTTGGTCCGTGTCTCGCGCGAGGATTGGCGTTTACCATCCACTAAAATTAACGTGTATTGGCTACCCATGCCCCGCAGACTGATATCCTGACGGTCTGCACCGCCCGTAATCACCACGCCGGGCACTTCTAACATGGCATCGGTTAAGTCGCGGTAGAAGCGGTTATCCAGATCCTCACGGGTGATCACGCTGATAGAAGCTGGCGCATCGCGAATTTGCTGTTCAAATCCCGATGCAGTCACCACGATTCTTTCCATCATCTTTTCTTTATCTGATGCGGTATCCGCAAGGGCATTTGTTACTGGTACTGTGGGCAACAAACATAAAGCGGTGATCACTTGAGCGAGGTACTTCTTACGACTTAACAACATAACCGACAAGTCTCCATTAGAGCAAAGATTGTAAATGAGAACAATTTTCAATACGGTAATGTATCTCTATGTTACAATCAGCTCAAGTTAGACTTTAGGTATTCACTTGTAAGAGTTACTTAAAAATGAATAAAAACATGATCAAAGGGATGATCGTTTTTGCGACAATCGCAGAAAAGGGCTCAATGAGTGCCGCAGCGCAGCAATTAAATCTCAGCTCGTCGGCGGTAAGTCAGCAAGTGACCAAGCTCGAAATGGACATGGGGATCAGCCTGTTCCACCGCAATACCCGCAACCTCACGCTCACCGAAGCGGGCAGTTTGTTCTATGAGAATTGCCGCAAGGTCATAGCGATAGTCGAAAGCACAGAGCAGAAACTTAATAACTTGAAAGGTATTCCATCAGGGGAATTAAAGATTGCCGCGCCTATAGGATTTGGCGGCGGCCTGTTAAGCGAACCTTTTAATTACCTGTTGGCAGCACATCCACAGATAAGTTTGAATTTACTGCTGCAAGATGGCCCGATAGATATAGTCAACGACGGTATCGATCTGGCGATTTGCATCGGCCCCTTATCGGATTCCAACCTAATTGCCCGCCATTTAGCCGATTGGCGTATGTTACTGTGCGCCTCACCTAATTATCTGCCAATGCATAAAAACCTTAGCCACCCAACGGAGTTAACTGAATTAAATCGGATCTATCACACTTATGCTAAAGGCGATATCTTAACCCACGCCTTCAGCCAAGAGTGTTTTGAACTGACAAGCCAGCGAATTAGCGTCAACAATATGCAAGCGTTAATTCAACTCACACTCGATGGTCTAGGATTTGCCGCCCTGCCCGAACCTGAAGTACACAAATACCTCGAAAGCGGCCAACTTGTCACCCTATTACCCGAATGGTCACTCAATACCTACAGTGTTTATAGCGTAACGTCGGCGCGGGATAAGCAGCCCGCAAAAGTGAAAGAAGCGCTCAATGCACTTAGCCAATACTTTAGTCAGGCAGATTTTCACCAAGCCTATCATGTTAACCTGGGCCATCAAAAAGATGGTGTAAACGATAACGTAACCAATATCTTACCAATTAAAACTAAGAAAAAGTCACATCATCTTGATGTTGGTCACGCATCTTGAGGATACCTTACACGCATTCATTTCTGCGCTAAGCTGGGGTATTCTGCGGTGATAAACCGATAAAAAGATGTAACCCGATGAAAGATGTGGCCTTAGTGTTGGAAGGTGGTGGCCTCAGGGCCATTTATACCGCAGGTGTATTAGACGCGTTTTTACAGCAGTCACTTCACTTCAACTATGTAATTGGGGTATCTGCAGGTGCCATTTATCCCGCGTCCTATGTATCCTGCCAATTTGGTCGCAATCTCCACATTCAGCAGCAATATCTCAATGACAAACGCTATATGGGCATTCGCCATTGGCTGGCAACGGGTAATTATGTCAATACAGACTTTACCTACCGTCGCATGGCTTATGAGTTGCTGCCATTTGATTTTGATACATTTTTAAATAGTAATACCGAATTCAAGGTCGGCGCCTTTAACTGCAATACAGGAAACACCGATTACTTTGGGATGGCCGATTTTAATGAACACGATAAATTGCTCGACGTGCTCATTGCTTCCTCTAGCCTGCCTTTTATGTCTAAACCCAGCGTGATTAACCAACACCATTACCTCGATGGCGGCATCGGCGAACCGATACCGTTAGCGCAATCACGCAAAGATGATTATGCACGCCAAGTGGTGATCTTGACTCAAGATCAGCATTACCAAAAATCCGCGATGAAAATGAATTGGTTAGCCCGCAAAACCTATAAACGCTACCCCGCAGTTGCCCATGCGTTAAGTGAGCGCCACCGAGTTTATAATCAAGCATTAAGTTAAACCAAGCCGTTGCGAATAATAAAGCCTTTGTGATCCGCCCAGCGCAACCACTTCACCTATCGCGGCTCGATCGCAACATCGGGAAAGTAACCGCCGTCTATCAGCAAGGCTTAGCAGATGGGCAAAATATCTTGCCCGCATTAATCACTTGGTTAGCCGCACCAAAACTGCCTAAATCTGAGGTGTAATCGAACGCAGCACTTGGCTAATAATCAACTCTCGCAGCCATTTATGGCTTAAATCATGCTCAAAGTGTTTGTGCCACATCAATAAATACGCGCCGGGGATCAATTTAATGGGTGATGGTAAAGACTGAAGCTCAAAAGACTTCATCACAGCCAAGGCATAGCGCGAAGGCGCGCAGAGGATCAAATCGCTCTGTTCACACAGGGTGAGAGCACTCTGAAAGTCGGTCATATTCACGGCAATATCCCGCTGACGGCCCTCGAGTTGCAACACATCATCCAGCAACCAATGCTCTAAACCGCCAAAGGCCACTTGCAGATGGCGATAACTCAAGAAGGTATCTAAATTCCATTCTTGTGTTAACGCCGGATGATCACGACGCATCAAACACACTGGATAATCCTGCACTAACTCAACATGGCATAAGTCATCGGGAATATTATTCACATGCATGGGCGAGCGCTCGTCCCACTCGCGACAACCTATGGCTAAGTCGATGTCGCAGCGCAGTAATCTGTCCATGGTATCGAGTCGCCACGTTTGGCAATTGAGACTCACACCGGGCGCTCGAGTGAGCAACATGGGCATAAAATGGGGAAAGGTCAGTGAATAGGTGGTTTCGACCAAATGCATTCTAAACTGTCGTTGGCTCAAGGCGGGTTCGAAGGTGTCCGGCCGAGTAAATTGCGCCAATTGCTGTAAGCATTGGCGCAACTCAGGTGCGAGTGACAAAGCCTTGGGCGTCGGTTTTAGGCCGTAGGCGGTACGCTCAAATAAAGGATCATCAAACACTTCCCTCAGACGTGTAAGCTGTTTACTCACCGCCGACTGGCTCAAATGCAACCGCGCAGCAGCGGCGGTCACGCTTTGTTCCTCAAGTAGGATTTCGAGTACGGGCAGTAAATTCAGATCCAAACGTTTTAGCATCTATGCCTCATTCACCCCAAAATAATGACTAGGGTTGCACTTTTTTAAATGGATTTAACCTTAAATTCTGCGGCAACTTCATCAATAACAGTGACAATAAAATCACAGCTATTCCCATCCATTGGCGCATATCTAAAGTTTCCCCCACAATCATGACCCCTAATGATACGGCAACCACAGGGTTGACTAAAGCGACCATACCCATGATTTCTGGCCCTAAGTTTCGCATAGACCATAGCCAAGCCCAATAGGCAACGGCGGTGTTGGCAATCACTAACCATATCAGTGAAGGTACAAGCGTCATACTCGGTAGCTGCGGTGGCCCTGCCATAAACCAAGCCAGTGGGATCAACATCAAACCGCCTAATAATAGCTGCCACGCGGTCAGCACTAAAAAGTCACCCACATCCCACTTTTGCATCCAGCGAGAAGAAAAGGCAATTAACGTCGTGGCACTCAGCATGCAAAGTACGCCGATAGGATCGAGATCTGCCGAAGGGTTAAGCAGTAAAATGACCCCACCTAATCCCATCAAACCTAATAATAACCACTTCATTCCTGGGCGTTTTTTATCAATGAGCCAAGCCAGTATTAAGAAGATGAGCGGCAGAGTAGCCCCTAAGGTTCCCGCCACCGCGCCCGGCAAACGATACGCGCCGATAAATAGCAAAGTGAAGAAGGCACCGATATTACAAAAAGCCAGCAAACCAAGCTTTGACCAAACCAAAGTTGGCAAACGAGGACGCAGCATCAGCATTAATATCCCCGCAGGTAAGGCACGCCACACGGCTACCCAGTAGGGCGACATGTCATGTAAGTAGAGACTCACTAACGCATAGGTCGTCCCCCAAAATACAGGAGCGAGTAACGCAATAATAAAGGGCATAATGACTTCTTAAAAAGTATCTTGATGTTGAGATATGTTACTTTGAGATAATAAAACAGGCAAGCCTTGAGATAACAATTCCACCTATCACAACCTCTATTGCATGAACTTAGCCAAATCCACCCACAACAGACACTGCGCTTGGGCACCGTTTGCCGTATAATCGGCCGTCATTTTCTACAGGCGGGCCAGTATGTTCCATATCGCACTCTATGAGCCAGAAATCGCACCTAACACAGGTAATATCATTCGCCTTTGCGCAAACAATGGCTGCCAGCTGCATTTGATTGAGCCATTAGGTTTTGATCTAGAAGAGAAAAAGCTACGCCGCGCGGGTTTGGACTATGCCGACTTAACCAATGTGACTCGCCATAAAGACTTCGATGCTTTCCTCGAAGCCATGGCTGGCAAGCGCATTATGGCCTGCACCACTAAGGGGAGTCGCCCGCATACAGAGCTGAGTTTTGCCAAAGACGATGTGCTGCTATTCGGCCCAGAAACCCGAGGTTTACCGATGGCGATTATCGAATCCATCCCCACTGAGCAGAGACTACGCATCCCCATGGCGGCCACCAGCCGTAGCTTGAATCTGTCTAATGCGGTGGCAATTATCAGCTATGAAGCGTGGCGTCAGCTTGGGTTTGAAGGCGCGGTTTAATGCGTAGTGATGCTTAAGTGGATTAGTCTGGACTTAACCTGTCAATATTCAAATCACGATGCAATCAGATCCGACAGGTTAATTTAACTCCATTCGCCCCTAAAGCAAGACAGTTGAGCTACGCGCATTACGCATTAATTGTCCTTGCTTCCCCAGTGACGCGCCGTCTATTTCTTTCAAAATAAGTATCCCTGAGGCTCGGCGGCATCCATGCCGCCAACGGTCACTGTTGCAACAGTGGCAATCTTAACTACCCCCTTACACTGTTCGTTTAGCTAAAAAGGTATTGACCAAAAGCGTGCTGCGTAAGACTTTTCAATCTACAGGTTACGCTAAAGCCAAAACGGTGAGCCATGGTGATTC
>NZ_BJBV01000036.1:0-32423 GCF_036245925.1 Shewanella sp. M-Br | reverse complement strand
AGGGGCGTCTTGGAGCATCCAAGGAGGATAGGACGAGCAGTCCTCCTTGGTCGGGTGTGGGGTGAAGCCCCACGACTTTGACTTTGATTAAAAAACTCAAACAAAGTCTAGGTAAAATTCCATTAGCAAACAACCAACGCAGAATGGCGAATTTCAACTTATGGATCAGACAAAATGAATCAGATTCCCCCACTACCAAGCTACATCTTCAATTGAGCATGTCACTGGAATGACTATGCTTAATCACTACAACCTGAATAGATAGATCAGCAGCGGAGCTCTGCCCCAAACCTCCTTCTCGATGAGAATAACTTTAGGTAGCGGCGGATCGCGGTTAGAATACTCACCCTGTTTTTCTTGGTTACTTTTTCGGAAACAATCATGTCCCATTCAGCGCTTAATTCTTTTGATGATTTTTACCAGCTTTTGGCTGACAGCTTGGCGAAGAATAGTCTGATCAAACTATTGTTGAGTAAGTACCGAGGGGCTGATAAAAGTCTGCAGCGCATTACGATTCGGCCGATTAGTTTGCAGAATGAACCTATGCTGTCGTTTGTGTATCAACACCAGACGAATCACATCACTAAAAACCTGAGTTATGACGAAGGCTTAGCCAGCATAAAACTGTTACTCGGTAGCGACTTTAAGAGTGCCCACTTAGCCACGGCGCTGGCAGAAGTTCAGCTTGAGATCAGCAAAAAAGGCAAAGTACAAATCAGCACACATAATGTTAAACAAACCGTCGCGGCGCCGTTAGAACATGACCGCGAGAAAAAGCGTTTTGTGGATATCGAGCGTCCCTTCCTAACTCAGCTCGGAGTGACGGACAGCCAACATAATCTTATCCCTGCGATGTCGCGTAAATGGAAACAAATCAATAAATTTATTGAGGTTTTCAGCCAAGCGCTCGAAGCCTCACCCTACAAGAATGATCAACCGATCAATGTGGTCGATTTTGGTTCAGGTAAAGGTTATCTCACCTTTGCAATCCATGATTACCTTCGCCACAGCCTTCACAATGATGCGCAAGTGACTGGGGTAGAATTACGCCAAGCCTTGGCCGATTTATGTAATGAAACAGCGGCTACGCTGGATCATCAAGGCTTGTCGTTTGTCTGCGGCGATGTGAGAACCCATGCGCCTAAGCAAACCGATGTGATGATCGCCCTGCACGCCTGCGATATCGCTACTGACTATGCGATTAATTATGGTATTCGCGCCAATGCCGACATCATCATGTGTTCGCCTTGCTGCCATAAACAAATTCGCCCGCAGATGCACAGCCCCAAATTGTTTAAACCTATGCTGCAATATGGGGTGCACATGGGCCAACAGGCTGAAATGGTGACGGATTCATTACGTGCACTATTTTTGGAAGCCAACGGTTATGCGACTAAGGTGTTTGAATTTATCAGCCTAGAACATACCAATAAAAATAAGATGATTTTGGCCGTTAAAAAGCCACAACAGAATCAGAAAGACAGCGCCGCAATCCTCGCGCAAATTGCTGACATTAAAGCCTATTACGGTATCAAGGAACACTGCTTAGAAACCTTACTCGCGCAAACCCAAGCCGATTAACGGCCGGCGGTTTACTGGCAAAGCATTAAAACTTTGCGCTCATGACAACCCCGTTGAAATTGAGGCAATCTTTAATTCTTTGCTGCTGAACCGCGCTAAGGGTGTCGATATCGTGGAAGGCAAACTCTGAGTGTTCGTGGCTTAATTGGATCGGCAATGGCTCACCTTCTGCAACATTTTTTGCCACCTCAGGCCCATCAGACAACAACAGTTCACAACGAAAAATAAAGGCTTGGGATTGATAGGCGCTGTGATAATACACGCCGCTCAAATAGTTAACCCGCACACTTAAGCCTAATTCCTCTCGGCATTCGCGCACTAAGGCCTCGTGAATCGTTTCACCGGGCTCAAGTGCGCCACCGGGTAAGCCCCAAGCAAAATTACCGTAATTGGCCTTAAGCAACAGCACTTGTCCCTGCGCATTAGTGATAACCGCGTGGCTGCTCAATCTAAAGGTATCGTTAAAGGCCACTCAGTTATCCTTGCACTTCTGTTCGGTACGTATTTGAGATATCACACAAAATCACTTCGTCGCAAAAGTATTACAACTGGCGAGATTACCCGAATCAAACCCTGTCTTAAACCATTTCACCCGCTGCGCCGAACTGCCATGGGTAAAAGCATCGGGCTGTACGGCGCGACCCGCCATCTTTTGCAGACGATCGTCACCCACAGCACTGGCAGCGGCAATACCTTCCGCTAAATCGCCCGCTTCAAGTAAGTTAAGTTGTTGATTGACATAATGCCCCCAAATCCCTGCGTAGCAATCAGCCTGCAATTCAAGTGCGACACTCAATTGATTCGCCTGCACTTTACTGCCAGATTGCTGGGCTTGGCGCACCTTAGCGCTAGTGCCCAGCAGGTTTTGCACATGGTGGCCTACCTCGTGGGCAATCACATAGGCAAAGGCAAAATCACCGGGTGCACCTAAGGTTTTAAGCTCATCAAGAAAGCTAAGATCGATATACACCTTGCTATCGGCGGGACAATAAAAAGGCCCAGACTGCGCCTGTCCCATACCGCAGCCAGTGGAGGTAATATTGCGATAAAGCACTAACTTAGGCTCTCGATATTGCCCTTTGAGCAACTGGCCCCAAACGGTTTCTGTGGTGCCTAAAATGGCCGCCACAAACTGGGCATTTTCATCCTGTACCGCGGTCGTTGAGCTAGATTGAGATTGGCTAAGATGAGCTTGAGTATTCGGGTCGAGTGACAGACCACCGGTAAAATACTGAAAAGCAATATAAATGCCGCCGATGAGCAACACCACGCGGCCAAGTTTAGTTCTCAGCAAAAAGGGCAAGAACCTGAGTAACAAGGCACTCGGCACACCCGCAGATGCCATTTGCTGGCCGCGTCTGTCTTCGATATTGGAGCTTCTGTCAGTGTCACGCCAGCGCATCGCATTCCTTCACTCTGTAGTTAAAACTTTCATTAAACCGCTATTAAAGTCGCTTAGATGCACAGCTCAATTTCGTATTTGCACTCTAGCGCCTAGTGCTTAAGAGTCTAGTGATTATTTCGCTTGTGTATCGCTTGTGGGCGCGTCTTTCAGTGAACGTAAAAACAATCCTAAACCACCAAAGGCCAAAACGAGGATCACGATAAGTTCAAAGGCCGACATAGATTTAAAGTGGAATTGAATCGAGCTGATAACCCCTACAATCAAGGCCGTTAGCGAACCTAAACTCAGCAGCCAAGCTAACTTACTCTTAGCGTCAAAAAACACCATCACAATGCCGATAATAAACGGTAGCATCACCATGCCAGTGGTGATCGACATGCCTTGCCCAAAGGCATTTACTCGATATAAACCATAGCCCAGTCCAAAACTAGAGCTCACTTGTATTGCATTGAACAATAAATAAAATCCACCACACATCATGGCAAGACCCATAAAAAATTGTCCCGTCCCGCCCTGTGTTCCGCCCGCACCTTTCATAGATATCCTTTCTACATTAACGATTTTTGAGTGGCTTGTTCTATGGCCATTTTCAGCCGTTGCTTTTCTTCTACTGCTTTTACTTTTGCATACTGATAACGGCTTTTATCCGCCTCATTAACACAGCGCTGTTTATCTCGCATAGGCTCATAAGATTCAACACAGGTTCTTGCACCACAGACTCATTCGGTGCAGGCAGATGTCAGCACAGTAAAGAACAAGAGCAGCATAATCAAAGGGAATTTCACCATCAAGCACGCCTCAGTGAATGACCCAAATAACACACCTCATTCATAGGTAACGCCCATATTGCCAATCACACATTTTTGCTAAGTGATATCAAGCTTATTCAGGCCCCATGTTGACATAAATTACGCTAAGGCCAACACTCAATGATGAATTTTTATACGCATGAACGACGACACTAAAGTGGATTAGATACACAGTGGCTTAAATAAGGATGCTGCAACGATTCCAATATAAGCCCTACCGTTAACATAAGGAATGCCTTTGAATACGCTATTAATAGGAAAAGGTGAACAACAGGTTCACTTAAATCTTAAGTATGCCAATCGCCATGGGTTAATTGCCGGTGCCACAGGGACAGGCAAAACCGTGTCGCTGATGAGTATTGCCGAAGGTTTTTCACGCCAAGGCGTGCCGGTTTTTATCACAGACGTTAAAGGCGATATCTCGGGTCTAGCGATGGCGGGCACCCCAAGTGAAAAGCTATTACAAAGGGCAACTCAAATTGGCATTGAAGATTATCACAACGAAGCCACCCCTGTAGTGTTATGGGATTTAGCGGGCGTTCAAGGCCATCCACTGCGTACCACCATCAGCGAAATGGGCCCAACCTTACTCGGCCGAATTTTAGAATTGAATGACACCCAGAGCGGTATTTTAGACATAGTCTTTCAACTAGCGGACGACCAAGGGTTATTACTGCTCGACTTAGATGATCTGCGGGCCATGCTGGCCTTAGTTGCCGAGGAACGCAAAGAAATCTCCGCCAAATATGGTTTAATCAGCGCCCAATCCCTCGCAGCGATACAACGCTCGGTACTAGGATTAGAGCGCGATGGTGGCAAAGACTTTTTTGGTGAACCCGCGTTACAGCTTGAAGATTTAATGCGCACTAATTTGCAAGGACGCGGCATTATCAATTTATTAGCAGCAAACAAACTGATTTTAACACCCCGTTTATATTCAAGTTTTTTACTCTGGCTACTCTCAGAATTATTTGAGAATCTGCCCGAAGTCGGCGATCCCGAAAAACCTAAGTTAGTGTTTTTTATCGATGAGGCGCATTTACTCTTTGAGGGTTGCCCACCGAGTCTATTAAAACGCGTCGAACAGATCATGCGCCTAATTCGCTCAAAAGGCGTAGGCGTTTATTTTTGCTCGCAATTTCCTGATGATGTCCCAAGCGAAATTCTCGGACAATTAGGTAATCGTATTCAACATGCCCTGCGAGCTTACACGCCAAGGGATCAAAAGGCCGTTAAAACCGCCGCCGAAACCTTTGTGCCTAACCCCAAACTGGTTGTTAGCGACGTCATATCCCAGCTCGCTGTAGGTGAAGCCTTAGTGTCTATGTTAGCCGACAAAGGCGTGCCAACTATGGTCGAGCGCGCGCTCATCGCACCGCCACGTTGCCGCATGGGACCCGCCACAAGTGAGGAGTTACAACAAGTCCGTGTCCAGAGCCCGATTGGAGGTAAATACGATCAGTTAATCAACCGCGAATCGGCCTACGAACGCCTTAACCAAAGACGAGTTGGTAACGCCACCAGCGACACCACAACCACAGCAAGTGATGCTCAAACGAGCCAAAAAGCCGAAGAACAAAGTTGGTTCAGTGAACTCATTTTTGGCAATAAGCGCCGCCAAGGGTTAGCTGAAACCTTGTCAAAACAAGCGGCACGCACGGTTGGAAGCCAATTAGGTAAACAAATTTTGCGCGGTATATTAGGTGGCATGTTAGGTAAATCGAGCCGACGTTAGGCATATGGTACTTAGTTAAGCCTCCAATTAGGGCCCACTAAAACCACAAACAATGACGAAAATAGAGGTACTGTGTCCTTGTTCGCATATTTCTTATACAGGTTAACGCTAGCATTAGCATTAATTATTCTAAGTGATAGATGGATCATGGTACGGAATTCGGTGATAAGATTATTTTGCTGTAATCGCTCATTGAGGCAAATAAATTCATAGATAATTATCAATGATTTTAGATATTTGTAATTTAAAATGTTGTAATTCGAGATAAAAATTTCGCTTCAATCAGGACGTCATGGAATAGGTTCAATTAAGTACGGCTTACATGATTAGCCTGATGAATAACCAAAGAGTACATGGAGTTTTATATGAGTAAAGAGCAAAAAAACCGTAAAGAATCGAAGAAACAACCGCTGATGTCTCCTAAAGAGAAAAGAGCAGCAAAACATGCGAAAAACGCAACTAAAGGTTTCTTAGATAACACTAAATAGTGTCTTGTTATTAGGAGGTTTGTCCTCTAATAACACAAATAGGGTTAACTTAGGTTAGCCCTTTTTATTGCCCGCTTCATTGAACCAACCAAGTTTTACCTCACAATACAACCTTGCTCAAAACAGTCTCAGATCTCAGTTTTGTGATACAAAAGTAGCCGCTATCGACTATAGCCTAATTGACCTTTTCCAGGTTTTATGTAGTTATATTGAGCTGATTACGGTATTTACCGCTCGAAAGACCCTACATAACACTATAAAAAATAAGGATATTTCATAATGAAAATCAAAAAACGTTTTGTCGCCGTCGGCGCAGCAGTGACCCTCACACTCAGTGCTGCTGCTATGGCTGCTGCCCCCGCCTTTATCAACATTCTCACAGGCGGCACCAGTGGTGTGTATTACCCTATTGGCGTTGCACTGTCGCAACTCTACGGCACAGGAATCGAAGGTTCAAAAACCTCAGTTCAAGCAACTAAAGCCTCAGTAGAAAATCTCAATTTATTGCAAGCGGGTCGTGGTGAATTAGCGTTCGCTTTAGGTGATTCAGTCGCAGCAGCATATCAAGGTGATATTGATGCAGGCTTTAAAACGCCGCTGGATAAAATCCGAGTACTTGCCTCGGCTTATCCTAACTACATTCAAATCGTCGCCAATAAAGAGTCTGGCATTAAAACCTTGGCCGATTTAAAGGGAAAACGCATCTCAGTGGGTGCCCCTAAATCAGGGACAGAACTCAATGCCAGATCGATTTTCAAGGCTGCGGGACTAAGTTACGAAGACATGGGGAAAGTCGAGTTTTTACCCTATGCCGAATCCGTTGAGCTAATCAAAAATCGTCAATTAGACGCCACGTTACAATCTTCCGGTCTCGGCATGGCTGCTATCCGTGACTTAGCTGCGACTATGGCAATCAACTTTGTTGAAATTCCAGAAGATGTGATCGCTAAGATTAACAATCCCGCCTATCAACATGGCGTGATCCCAGCATCGACCTATGAAGGCCAAACCACCGACGTTTCTACCGTCGCCATTCAAAATTTACTGGTGACTCAAAGCGGTGTATCGGATGATTTAGCCTATCAGATGACAAAACTCATGTTCGAGCACTTAGACCGACTCGGTAACGCGCACTCCGCCGCGAAGACCATCAGCGTAGATAAAGCGACGAAAAATCTGCCAATACCACTGCACCCAGGTGCAGAACGTTATTACAAAGAAGTTGGTGCACTCTAAGTTTTACTGATATCTGTGCATCCTATTCCAAACTAAGCAATTGAGATGCCGTTAAATAACGGCATCTCGTTTATATCATCTCTGTAGTCTAATGCTGTGAGGCATAATATGAGTGATCCCCAACAAGGTCTCAGCGCCAATACTGGCGATTGGCCCAAGGCTCTATTTTATACAGCCCTAATTTTTTCTATTTTTCAAATCATCACTGCCGCTTTTCATCCCGTCTCGACTCAAGTACTGCGTGCCACCCATGTGGGCTTTTTACTGTTAGTGGTTTTTTTAAGTTATCCCGCTAGAGGAAAATCTCAGCCTTGGCAGCCACTCGCTTGGCTACTCGGTCTAGCTGGCATTGCCACAGCGGCTTATCAGTGGTATTTCGAAGCCGACTTAATTCAACGTTCAGGCGATCTGACCGATGCGGATATAGTGATAGGTATCACTTTGATCGTATTAGTGTTTGAAGCAGCGCGCCGAGTCATGGGCTGGGCGCTACCTATCATCTGTAGCATCTTTTTGATGTATGGCTTATTTGGCCAATATTTACCCGGTGACTTAATGCACCGCGGCTATGGATTCGATCAGATCATCAATCAATTAGCCTTCGGTACCGAAGGGCTATACGGCACACCAACCTATGTGTCGGCGACATATATATTCCTGTTTATTCTCTTTGGCTCCTTTTTAGAACAAGCCGGCATGATCCGTTTATTTACCGACTTTGCCATGGGATTATTTGGCCACAAGCTCGGCGGTCCTGCAAAAGTTGCAGTAGTGTCATCGGCATTGATGGGGACGATTACAGGATCAGGTGTTGCCAACGTGGTAACAACGGGCCAATTTACCATTCCACTCATGAAACGATTCGGTTATCGCCCAGCCTTCGCCGGCGGGGTAGAGGCAACATCGAGTATGGGCAGCCAAATTATGCCGCCGATCATGGGCGCAGTGGCCTTTATCATGGCCGAAACCATTAACGTCCCCTTTATCGAGATAGCCAAAGCGGCATTGATCCCTGCGCTACTTTATTTCTGCTCCGTATTTTGGATGGTGCATTTAGAAGCCAAACGCGCCAATCTCTGTGGCCTGCCTAAAGATCAGTGCCCGAATCCATGGGCGGCAATTAAAGAGCGTTGGTATCTCCTTATCCCTTTGTTTATTTTAGTCTACTTGCTGTTTTCGGGTAGAACGCCGCTGTTCTCAGGCATGGTAGGACTCGCCCTCACATCGATAGTAATTTTAGGCTCAGCCATAGTACTGCGGCTTTCCTCAATGGCGATGCGGATTGCCTTTTGGATTGCCCTTGGCATCCTATGCGCTGGCTTCTTCCAACTCGGGATCGGGGTCGTATTTGGGGTTATCGCCTTATTAGTCGCCATTTGTTGGTTTATTAAAGGTGGCAGAGATACTCTCACCATCTGCTTGCATGCACTGGTAGAAGGCGCCCGTCATGCCGTGCCTGTGGGTATCGCCTGCGCTTTAGTCGGTGTGATTATCGGCATAGTGTCACTGACAGGAATTGCCTCGACCTTCGCGAGCTATATTCTTGCCGTTGGCCAAGATAACTTGTTCTTATCACTCGTGTTAACTATGGTCACTTGCCTAGTGCTCGGCATGGGGATCCCCACGATCCCTAACTACATAATTACTAGCTCGATTGCCGCTCCCGCATTACTCGACCTCGGTGTGCCACTGATTGTGTCGCATATGTTTGTATTTTATTTCGGCATCATGGCCGATCTCACGCCTCCCGTTGCCTTGGCCTGTTTTGCCGCAGCACCAATCGCTAAGGAATCTGGTCTTAAGATCAGCCTTTGGGCAATCCGTATCGCCATTGCAGGTTTTGTGATCCCCTTTATGGCGGTTTACGATCCCGCTTTGATGCTTCAAGGTGATAGCTGGTTAGCCACTGGGTTTGTCCTGCTAAAAGCGACTGTGGGTATTGGTATTTGGGGCGTCATCTTTACCGGATATCTATTACAAAAACTCTACTGGTGGGAACGCGTTATCGGCTTCCTTGCGGGTGCGAGCTTAATTCTTGCTACGCCGTTGAGTGATGAAATTGGCTTTGGGCTCGCGCTGCTATTTATCGTGCAACACAGCTGGCGAGCACGCAAACTCAAACGTCTCGCAGAGCAAGGATAAGCTCTTGAGATTATTGGTAGTTAATCAGTCTTTGAAGGTAAACAGATGCTAGGCCTGTGTTTAGGCATAGCGGGCACACTGTGGGCCCAAGTGCCCACAGACAACTTCACCTTGGCATGGAACCATAGCATAGAAAAAATTCGCTGGGAGGAAGACTATAACATCACCCCACAAGGATTAGTGTTGATCGAAGCAAGAGTGAAAGGTACGGGTGCAGGAATGGAAATCCCAGATGATGCCTATCTTAAAAATGGCAGCTGGCATTATCAGCCCAAGCTGCCCATTTTGCCTGTGTTGCGCTTAGGTCGTACGCCCGAAGCAGGGGATTTTGAACTTTGCTTCACTCAAATCTCAGGAAAAGTGCAATGCCAAGCCATGAGTCATTGGATTGGCGTACCCAACAAACAAACAGCCGCGGTTGAACTTTGGGGTTGCGGCTCTTCAAATATCACGCCAATTGATGTTCGCTAGGCAAGTTAAGGGATAGTAATCATCTGCTTACTGATAAAAACAATACCCATGCTTTCCTTGGTGTTTCACGCGATACATGGCGGCATCCGCGCGATCACAACTCTCGGCAAAACTATCACCATAGCCAAATATATCAATACCGATACTCAGGCCTACCTCCACTTCACAACCTTCTAGCAGGAATTTATCTCGATAAACATCGAGCAATGATTGTGCGAGCACCCCTAAAGATTCACGATCAAATGACGGCAGTAATATCACAAACTCGTCACCCCCTAACCGTGCGATCTGCGCAAATTCACCTGCATGAGATACCAAAGTATGCGCAACGTGCATCAACAGGCTGTCACCAAACTTATGGCCGTGACGGTCATTTAACGCTTTAAAACCATCAAGGTCGATAAAAAATAACGCACCGTGAATACCTGGTTGCGAGGATTCATCGAATACTTTGGCAATAGCTTGGCGATTCATTAAGTTGGTGAGTGGATCACTGTGGGCTAAACGGGCTAAATCTATTTCGTAGCGCTTTTCTTGAGTAATATCGATATGGCTGCCCATCATTCGCAATGGTGTTCCATCAGCTAAGCGCTCGACAATACGCCCACGATCGGACACCCAGGTTATGCTGCCATCTTTGTGTAGCATTCGGTGAACTGCTTGATAGTAATCGGCTTGACCATTCACATGATCTTCAAAGGCTTTTATCACCCATTCTTTATCTTCGGGGTGTAATTTACTTTTCCAGATATCAACATGGGCAGCAAACTCTTCAGGACTAAACCCGAGCATTTCGCCCCAGCGCATGTTAAATATGGTTAAATTTCCGCTTGGAATATGCTGTTCCCATAGACATAAACCATTACCATCGAGGGCCGCAAAGAGTTTTTCTTCGGCACGATAATTCAACGCTGCTAAATGAGCGTTTTCACTTTTTAGCTGAGCGATCTCAGCCTGAAGTTGCGCAATTAACTCTGCTGCAGTATCCGAAGCCACGACAAATCTCTTTCCTTTAAGTGGGAAAATTGAGTCCAGTGTAAATCACCCTATGCCGAAGCAACATAGCGAGGAGTGCAAAATGAGCCAGAATCATATTGGCTCAATTGAGCTTACACAGACTCTCGCAGTCCTGTCACGCTTAGTCGCGAGTCAGCACTTCGAGCAATTCGATCTCAAAGGTGAGATCAGAATTTGGTTTGATATGAGCACCCACTTGACGCTCGCCATAGGCTAAGTGAGCAGGGACTAACAACTTACGTTTGCCACCCACTTTCATCCCCATAATACCTTGATCCCAGCCTTTAATCACACGGCCAGTACCAATTACACATTGAAACGCCTGACCACGATCATAGGATGAATCGAATTGGGTACCATCCTGCAAAAATCCACGATATTGGGTGGTGATCAGTGCGCCTTTTACCGCTTCTTTTCCTTCGCCCACTTGCAGCTCGATTACTTCTAATTCAGTCATATCTTCATTCTCTTTTCTTGTTCGCACTTAGGGCGTGATATTCAACTTTGCGCAGGATTTTATCACCGAAGAGCGGGCTTGTCGGCGCAATCTAAACATTTCTGCAGCTTGGTTCACTGCTTAATCCTTAATAATAAGGTCATCATGGGCGATAACATCATCACTCGCCCTTTAAATTACTGTCGGTTAGCCCAATATATAAGTCGTATAAACGTTTTATTTTGGAGCTTTGCCATGATTATTGCCTGCCCCCATTGCGATACGTTAAACCGCGTTCCCGATGAGCGTTTAAACCAACAACCCACTTGCGGTAAATGTAAGCTCAGTGTCTTTACGGCTGCGCCAATTGAACTCAATAGCGCAAACTTTGCCAACCATGCTAATAAATCAGAGCTTCCCCTAGTCGTTGACTTTTGGGCCAGCTGGTGTGGGCCCTGTAAAAGTTTTGCGCCCATATTTTCTGCAGCAGCTAAGACATGGGAGCCTCAATTTCGCTTCGGTAAAATCAATACTGAAGAACAGCAAGCCCTCGCGGCTCAATTTAATATTCGATCTATTCCAACCTTAATGATTTTTAAACAAGGCCACATACTCGCCCAGCAAGCCGGAGCTTTGCCCTCCTCAGCGTTAAACCAATGGTTAAATGCCTATAAATAAGAGGATTGAGCTAAGATACAAACGCTCAGCCGAGCTAATTTGTAAAGGTAACGAAAATTGAAAAAAGCAATGTTCTTACTGGGCGCAGTGCTCTTGCTAGTGGTGACAGGATGGAGTTTACAACAACATCTCACAATTGATACTTGTCTCGACAAGGGAGGGACTTGGAACGATGACACTAAGCAATGCATTCGTCCATTCGAACAAGGGATAGCCTTTACTCGCAGTGATCATAATTCTGCCGAGCCGCAGACAGCTTATGTTTATCTTTCAGAGAATTTACAGCAAGCAGAAGTGTTTTTTGCCATGACAGATAAGCCTATTATTTTACAAGCCGTTAATGTCACTGAAGGCGATACCGCTCCCGTATTATATAAAAATGACATTGAACAGATTGATATCATCAACGTAAAAGAAATCTTTTATCTACGTTATCAACATCAAGCAATTTATAGCGCAAATACTTTTAGTCGCAACTTAACCTCAGATTAAGTGCAAAACATAAGCATAGAGTAAACTTCGAAACACTAAGCCCAAAAACTCGGTACGACGACTCTGCTAGGAAAAATGCGTATCCGCCCTATGCTCTTCATAAGGCGAATACTATTCTAGCGGCAACGTTGAAACACAAAGTTGCCATGAAATATATCAGTGTTAAATATCCCAGAAGGTATGGGCGATAATACCCAAGACTATCATACTGATAAAGTTGATGATCATACCCACTCGCACCATTTCCGATTGCTTGATATGGCCAGAACCATAAACAATAGCATTGGGCGGTGTCGCCACCGGCAACATAAAGGCGCAAGAAGCTGCAATACCAATCAGCACAGATAACATTACAGGCGATATGCCTAATGCCTCAGCAATCGCAGCAAATACAGGCACTAATAGTGCAGCGCTGGCGGTGTTACTGGCAAATTCAGTCAACATCACCACAAAAGCAATCACAGCAAAGACGAACAACGACATGTGAGTGCTACCGAAAATATCTGTCATCCAGTGAGCTAAAAATACGCTGGTGCCAGTGGTTTTTAGTACTGCGCTCAGTGTTAAACCACCACCAAACAATATGAGTACACCCCAATCTGTGGTCGATTCAATTTTCTTCCAGCCGACCAAACCTAAGCCCGAGAGTAAAACGACGGCACCTAAGGCGACTATGGTATCAAACTGAGTGATGCCACCTAATGCCTTGGCTAACGGCACACTGAAAATCCAGCAACATACGGTAGTCAGGAAGATAAGCAGAGTAAATTTCCCCTGAAATGTCAGCTTCTGAGCTTCAACATTAACATCGAATTTGGCAGAAAGATCAGGCTTAAAATACCAATACAAGGCAATCAACATCATAGGTAGCATGAGGATAACGGTTGGAATACCAAACTTCAGCCAATCACTAAAACTTAAGCCCACTTGAGCCGCAGCAATCGCATTCGGTGGGCTACCCACTAAAGTACCAATACCGCCGATGTTGGCTGAATAGGCAATACCGAGCAGAAGGAATACATAGGTGCTGTGGTATTTTTCGCGGTCGAGCTGCTGCAAAATCCCGAGTGCCAATGGCAACATCATCGCAGTGGTCGCGGTATTGCTGATCCACATTGAGAGCAGCGCAGTTACTCCAAACAGCATCAAACAGGCAATACTGAGTTTGCCCTTAGAGGCTAGCAGCAGCTTTTGCGCTATCAGAGTATCAATCTTTTGATGGTGCAAGGCCGCAGCCAATACGAAACCACCAAAGAATAAGTAAATGATGGGATTGGCAAAGTTACTCATCGCCTCTTTGGTTTCAAACACCCCAAAGAATACGGCGAGTATAGGAACAAGAATCGCAGTGATACTGATGTGAATCGCTTCGGTCAGCCAAAGAATCGCTGCAAAGAACAAAATGGCCAGCCCAGTATTCACCCCTTGTTCGAAAGGTAAACCGTAATAAAGTGCAAATAACAGCACAATATCAGCCACTAGGATCAGCATTTTTTTCTTATCGAGCCCCTCGCTGACGGGAGCTTTATTAGGTGGAGCAGTACTTGAATCTGTTAAAGACATGGTTACAACCTTAATACCATTTTATTTTGACGCAAATTTAGGGCATAGATCACACTTGGCAAAGCGGTTTATTTTGTAATTTTATCACTTGGCAACAACATTTATTGCTGAGCTAGCACGCACAAATAGCCGATTAGCGACAATAATCACCAAATTCTGATCGACACCTTTGTTTTAAAATTTCAAACGGACAAAGATCGAACAAAACCTTGCCCACGTTGTAATTTTATTAATGTTTAAAACTGAGACATAGATCACGCCACACTTTCTACCAAGGTGATAATCAACTAATTAATCATACCTTCTGATCATTGGTAGGATTAGGTATTATTCCCCAAATTTGGCACAAAATTGAATGTGTGTAGCGCTAAATCGAATCTAGGTATCGTTGAATGTGCACTAAAACTGCGACGCAGTGAACAGCAAGCGACCAACACAAACGTATTGCAACAAGGCAACATAGAAAACCCAATATCTACATGAATAGTAAACACAAATATTATTCACCACCACAGTCAATCTAACTCACTTTACCCTGTCAGCGATCCAGCCTAAAGTCGCGACCGCAACCCCGCCCGCTGTATATTATTTGTCTGTTTTCGGAACCGCCCGTGGAAAAAATTGCCTTAACTCAGTCGGCTCAAAAGCCCAGCCTTTTCGTCCCAGTAGCAGGGTTAAGTTTGTTTGCTTTGGCATCAGGCTACTTAATGAGCTTAATCCCACTGTCGCTCACTTTTTTCGAACTCAGCACCTCACTTGCTCCATTACTGGCCAGTATTTTTTATTTAGGTTTATTACTGGGGGCGCCTTGTATTGCTCCTGTTGTTGCCCGTATCGGCCACAGTAAAGCCTTTATCCTTTTTTTGAATATCCTTCTTTGCAGCGTTGTCGCTATGATATTAATCCCCAAAAGTGAAGTCTGGTTAGCCTCTCGACTTATAGCGGGATTTGCGGTTGCAGGGATTTTTGTGGTTGTTGAATCATGGCTATTAATGGCCGATACCCAAAAGCAACGCGCTAAGCGGCTTGGACTTTATATGACAGCGCTTTATGGAGGCACTGCCTTAGGACAATTAGCCATTGATTATTTAGGTACAAAGGGCAATCTACCTTACCTAGTGATCATGGGATTATTAGCCGCGGCAAGTTTACCCGCGCTACTGGTAAAACGCGGTCAACCTCAGGTAAGCGAACAACAATCAATGTCATTGTCTGCGCTAAAAAACCTAAGTCAGCCTGCCATTATGGGATGTTTAGTCTCTGGATTATTGCTTGGCCCTATCTATGGTTTACTTCCCATCTATGTGGCACTGGATATGGGGCTTGATCAGCAAACAGGACAATTTATGGCCCTCATCATTGTAGGTGGCATGCTGGTACAACCTTTAGTCAGTTATTTATCTCCTCGAGTTAATAAAAGTGGCTTGATAGTAAGCTTTTGCCTACTGGGTGTCGCAGCATTATTGCTACTCACTCAGCATTCAAATATGACACTGATTATTGGATTTCTCTTGCTTGGCGCCAGCGCTTTTGCCCTTTACCCGATTGCAATCAGCTTAGCTTGTGACGACTTGCCTGCTAGCCAAATTGTTTCAGCGACTCAAGTGATGCTGCTGAGCTATTCGGTGGGGTCAGTAATAGGCCCATTAGTGGCCAGCAGTTTTGGCCAAACGGAGTTCGGCTTACTCATGTATTTAGGCATATGTTGTATTCTGAGCAGTATTTACATTTTTGCTCAATTACTTATTAACACTAAGCCAAGTTTTTCCTCGCCTTAACAAGTCCCATAAAATACATTGCACTGCGACTCAATAATCAGCCACTTAATGAACGACATGCTCATCGAGTGGCTCAAATAGAAAACATCTACGGTCAAATCAATACAAAACGAACAGCAAAATGTCCACAAAGGTCATAACGTTAAAAATAAGTACGCTCAGTTTTAACATTCAGACAGGGCAGTTGCTTATCCTCCCTAAGTCGCGATAATGCAGCTTACTTAAACACCTGTGCTGACTGCTTTTCCTGAGATTTCACTATGCGCCTCGATAAATTCCTCTGTAAAAGCACAGATCTTGATCGCAAAGCCGCAAAAGTCACCATTCTTAGCGGCTCAATCACAGTCAATGGCGCTATCGCGACAAACTGCGCAATGCAAGTGCATGAAAATAATACTGTCAGTCTTAATGGAAAGCCGCTAGCGCCACGCCCATCTCGCTATATCATGTTGCACAAACCTGCTAATACCTTGTGCTCAAATGTGGATGGAGCCTACCCTTCGCTATTTCATCTGCTCGATATCGATCGCGCATTTGACCTGCACATCGTTGGCCGCCTAGATGCTGATACCACAGGCTTAGTGCTACTGACTGACGATGGACGCTGGTCGTTTAATATTATCTCGCCTCAATATCAGTGCGAAAAAATCTATCGTGTTCAACTGCGAGATCCACTCGACAGCGAAGCGACTGCAGCCATAGCCGCAAAGTTTGCCGCAGGGCTAAATCTACAGGGCGAAACCGCCCTCACTCTGCCAGCAGCACTGCAGCAAGTGGATGAAAAAACCGTGCTACTCACGCTCACCGAAGGCAAGTTTCATCAAGTCAAAAGGATGTTTGCCGCCGTGGGCAATAAAGTGGTTACCCTACACAGGGCGCAAATTGGAGCTGTGGCCTTAGATATCGAGGTTGGGAAATGGCGCAACTTAACCTTGGCGGAGATAAGCTCCTTCACATCCTAATTGATTCACAAGGCTGAAGCAGACAGGCCGCCTACGTTTATCGACGATAAAAAAGCAAGCAAATACTGATAGGTTTGCAAATCAATCCCATAAAAAATCCCAGTGTTAGCAACAACACTGGGATGTTTATTTGTTTGATACTGCTTAGCGGAATATGAATCGACTAAGAACAGCAATCGTTGCGGCGAACCCAGCTTCTTGGGATCTTCTCAAAAACCACTTTTGCCATGAGTAACGCCAACAATATGCCAGAGGTTGCCACTAACCATTGAGGTAACATTTGGTGCTCTTCACCAATTTGTGGCATCACCACAAAACCAAAGGTATTAACCAGATAATTGACCAACATACCGGCCACTAAAGCCACGCCAATCACACCGCCAAGGTAGCCCCACAGCGCACGTTTACCTAGCTCTTTAGCCACTATGCCTAAAGTCGCGATATTGGTTGCCGGACCTGCCATCATAAACACGAGTACAGCACCCGGTGACACTCCCGCCAATAATAATCCAGCGGCAATCGGTGTCGATGCGGTCGCGCAAATATACATAGGCACAGAAACGAGCACCATCACTAGCATAGCCAGAATGCCATCGCCCCATTTAGCTAAAAAGTCAGCCGGCACATAGGTTTGTACCAGAGCTGCGAAAAATAAGCCCACCAGCAGCCACAGCGTAGTATCACGCACTAAATCCGTTGCCGCATATTTAAGGCCAATTCCGACACGGCTTAATACGGATTGCGACTTAAATTCAGTCGCCATATCTTGAGTAGAGGCACAGCAGCTATCGCCTGCAGTGTTAGCACTAACCTGCTCAGCATCCTTAGCACTGCCACCACAGCAAGCGCCTTTTTTCACCACCACTATTTTTTCAGGCTCTGTGGTTTGACTGCCACAACATGACCCCACGCTTTCTGCTTTAGCAGCGTTAACCTTGACCACAGAACCCATAGTTTGAACAGATCCCATGGTTTGACCGCCAACAGCCATAACACTTGAAGAACCTGCCATTAAGCTCGGCGCCGCCATAGGCGTCATTTTGATCTTCGGCTTTGGCTCGGCTGCAGGTGCATCAACATTGTCATTACCACAGCAGGAAGACTTTACGGGCGTTATCGCAGGCGTAGTCGATGAGCAGCAGCTTTTAACCGCTTCGGCTTTTACCATCTCTGGCTGAGCCACTGATTTTGAGGCGCAGCAAGACGCCTCACCCTCTAATGGCTTATCTGATTGAGTTTCTACCTTAACCACTGACTTGCCATCGTCATCATCACGGCCAACGAGTAAGCCCGCCACTATCGCACTGGTAATGGCCGCAATCGGTCTAATGATTGCCATAAAGGGACCAAGTAACACATAAGAAACCGCGATGGAATCGACGCCCGTTTCAGGGGTTGAGACTAAAAAGGAGGTGGTGGCCGCTTTAGATGCACCAGAGCGACGCAGCCCAACTGCTGCGGGAATAACGCCACAAGAACACAAAGGTAAAGGTGCGCCAAGCAGCGCCGCTTTCACTACGGTTTTAAAACCGTGACCACCGAGCTGCTTTTGCATCCACGCCATTGGCACGAATACTTTTAATAGCCCAGCTAAAATCAGGCCCAGTAATAACCAAGGCGCCGAGTCTAAAAACAGATCAATAAAATTCTTCAATAACATAATTAATTCCCTGACTCTTCATAAATGGCTTTGCCGTGATTATTCTGGTGCGCTTGGTACTGATTTACATTATGAGAGTGATGCTCAACGCGTACCCGCTCAGTGCTGGACTCCAACGCCTCTAAAATAGAGCAATGTTCGGCGCTACGTGGCCCACCACAGCAAGCATCAGACAAGCTTTGTAAACTCGCTTGAAAATGATTCAGCTCAGCAATTTTGGCCTGTACTTGAGCCAATTTACAATCAACCATGCCTTTTACATCGGCACAGACTCGGTTAGATTTATCGAGTTCAATTGACAGCAATTCACTGATTTCATTGAGGGTAAAACCCACAGCTTTCGCCCGTAAAATAAAGCGTAATCGCGCAGCATCGGCCTCGGTATATACTCGATAGCCAGACTCAGTACGGCTCGACGGCGCGAGTAGGCCGTGCTTCTCGTAGAATCTTAACGTGTCGGCTTTCACCTCACATAAATCCGCCAATTCACCAATACGATACATGTCTTCATCCTTTGCGAAATAGCCCACAACTCAGGGATCATTTCAAGCATACAACTCAATGGAGCGAGTATAAACCTTGGAGCCTACTCCAAGGTCAAGGGGTATTTTTAATTTATACCGCACTCAGAAACCACTCCACTTTGTTCTGATATGAATATTGTGAAATCACGCAGAAAAAACACCCGTAAATGCAGTTTTACGGTAGAATACGCGCGCCGTGATGAAGGGATAAAAAGTTAGCTAATAAAGTAAAAATAGGACCAAGGGACTTTTGGAAAGCGGTGCAGCGTTAAGGCTGTTCTGTTTTCCGAAAGATCCTTGAAACTAAAATAACTGGACCCTGTACCCAAATGACTGCTGCAAATAATGCCAGACCCATTCGTCGCGCGCTGTTAAGCGTTTCAGATAAAACCGGAATTCTCGAGTTCGCCAAAGCACTTCACGCCCAAGGTGTAGAATTGTTATCAACTGGCGGCACCGCTCGCTTGTTAGCAGATAATGGCGTGCCTGTTATCGAAGTATCTGATTACACAGGACACCCTGAGATCATGGACGGTCGCGTTAAGACGCTGCACCCTAAAGTGCACGGCGGCATTTTAGCGCGCCGCGGTCTTGATGAAAGCGTGATGGCCGATAACAATATCAATGCCATCGATCTAGTTGCGGTTAACCTTTATCCCTTCGCTGAAACTGTGGCTAAAGCCGGTTGTACCTTAGAAGACGCTATCGAAAATATCGATATTGGCGGCCCAACTATGGTGCGCGCGGCGGCAAAAAACCACAAAGACGTTACCATAGTCGTTAATGCGGCTGATTACTCACGCGTACTTGCAGAAATGACGGCTAACAATGGCAGCACGACCCATGCGACGCGTTTCGACTTAGCGATTGCGGCCTTTGAGCACACTGCGGGTTACGATGGCATGATCGCCAACTACTTCGGTACTATGGTTCCTGCACACAGCACGGACGAATGCTTTGCTGATTCTAAGTTCCCACGCACGTTCAACACCCAATTAGTGAAGAAACAAGACTTACGCTATGGCGAAAACAGCCATCAAGCAGCGGCTTTCTATGTTGACACTAAAATTGATGAAGCTTCTGTGGCTACCGCGATTCAGTTGCAAGGCAAAGCCTTGTCTTACAACAATATTGCCGATACCGACGCCGCCCTTGAGTGCGTAAAAGAATTCTTGGAACCCGCCTGTGTTATCGTTAAACACGCTAACCCTTGTGGTGTGGCCTTAGGTAAAGACTTACTCGATGCCTATAACCGCGCTTATCAAACTGACCCAACCTCAGCCTTCGGTGGCATTATCGCCTTCAACGGCGAATTAGATGCTGCCACCGCAAGCGCTATCGTTGAGCGTCAATTCGTTGAAGTGATTATCGCCCCAAGCGTCAGCCAAGCGGCGCGCGATGTGGTTGCGAAAAAGACCAACGTGCGTTTATTGGAATGTGGTCAGTGGAACACTAAGACCCAAACCTTAGACTACAAACGTGTTAACGGCGGCTTACTAGTGCAAGATCGCGACCAAGGCATGGTCGGTTTAGAAGACATCAAAGTGGTCTCTAAACGTCAACCAACTGCAAGCGAACTGAAAGACTTAATGTTCTGCTGGAAAGTGGCGAAATTCGTTAAATCTAACGCTATCGTTTATGCCAAAGACGGCATGACTATCGGTGTCGGCGCTGGCCAAATGAGCCGCGTTTACAGCGCTAAAATCGCTGGCATCAAGGCCGCCGATGAAGGCTTAGAAGTAGTGAACTCTGTAATGGCATCCGATGCTTTCTTCCCCTTCCGTGACGGTATTGATGCCGCAGCGGCTGCGGGCATTAGCTGCATCATCCAACCGGGCGGCTCAATGCGCGATGCTGAAATCATCGCAGCAGCAGACGAGCACGGCATGGCCATGGTGATGACAGGCATGCGCCACTTCCGTCATTGATAACAACTTAAATCAAACTTGGCCCTAGCGATTAGGGCCTTTTCCTTTGCGATGTGTGGGAGTTTTAACCATGAAAGTGTTAATCATTGGTGGCGGCGGCCGCGAACATGCCCTAGCTTGGAAAGCCGCTCAATCGGCTCAAGTTGATACCGTTTACGTAGCACCCGGTAATGCGGGCACAGCCCTAGAACCTAATGTTGAAAATCTGGCGATCAGCGCCACCGACATCCCTGCTCTGCTCGATTTTGCGAAAACTAATAAGATTGAACTGACCATAGTCGGCCCAGAAGCACCACTCGTTATCGGTGTCGTCGATGCCTTCAACGCCGCAGGTTTAGCGATTTTTGGCCCAACTAAAGCCGCAGCCCAACTCGAAGGTTCAAAAGCCTTCACTAAAGACTTTTTAGCCCGCCACAATATTCCTACGGCGGGTTATAAAAACTGCACTGAAATCAGCGATGCCAAAGCTTTCGTGCGTGAATTAACGGCCACAACAGGTTATCCAGTGGTCATCAAAGCTGACGGTTTAGCCGCAGGTAAAGGCGTGATTATCGCCCAAAACCAAGCTGAAGCCGATGCCGCAATTGATGACATGCTCGCCGGTAACAAGTTTGGCGAAGCGGGTTCGCGCGTAGTGATTGAAGAGTTTCTCAAGGGCGAAGAAGCCAGCTTTATCGTGATGGTCGATGGTAAGAATATTCTACCAATGGCCACCAGCCAAGATCATAAAGCCCGTGATAACGGCGACTATGGTCCAAACACGGGTGGTATGGGCGCTTACTCGCCAGCACCTGTGGTGACTCAAGCGGTACACGATTGGACTGTGGCAAACGTGATTCGCCCAACGGTTGATGGCATGGCGGCAGAAGGCAATATCTACACAGGCTTTTTGTATGCTGGCTTGATGATATCACCCGATGGCAGTGCCAAAGTGCTCGAGTACAACTGCCGCTTTGGCGATCCAGAAACTCAGCCCATCATGATGCGTTTAAAGTCTGACTTAGTGGAACTCTGTTTAGCCGCCACCCGTGGCGAGTTAGATAAAGTGACCGCTGAATACGACGAGCGCGCAGCCGTGGGCGTAGTATTAGCCGCTGGCGGTTACCCAGATGAGTATCGTAAATTTGATGTGATTGACGGTCTCGGCCTTGGCGATAACGACGGTAAAGTGTTCCATGCGGGCACTGAGATGAAAAACGGCCACGTTGTTACCAACGGCGGTCGCGTATTGTGTGCGACGGCACTGGGTAACACAGTCACCGAAGCGCAAAAAGCCGCCTATAAATTGGTTGATGAAATCCACTGGGATGATGTGTATTTCCGTACCGATATTGGTTATCGCGCAATCGCACGTGAACAGCAAGATTAATTAATATCTCTATTAAAAAACCGGCAATAAGCCGGTTTTTTTGTGCCTGTTTTTTGACACGCGTCAAATATAACATCATGATTTTCAATAAAATTATGTAATTAATTCTATTGAAAACAGGAGCAACAAGATACAATGTCAACCAAATGTTAAATACACAAAGATCAAGGACTCCCCATGAGGATTAGACTACTTTATGCCTCCATTGCCATACTGCTTAGCGGATGCGGTAGCGGCTCAGAAGATGCTGGAACGACAACACCACCCACTCAGCCGCCAGTCCAACCTCCCGCGCTGGTACAATACACCGCCAACAGCCTATCGGTAATAGGTGGCGCACTGAGTCCAAGCAGCCAAAAAGTGGAGTCTGGCAAAAGCGCTATTTTTAGCATTACTGCCGATACCGGCTTTACGCTTGAGGGCATTACTGGCTGTGGTGGCACGCTCAATGTGCTGACTTACACCACTGCGGCCATGACGGCCGATTGCACTATCACGCCGACATTTATCAGTAATGCCGAAAATGCCATTAAACACCAAGACCACAGGCTTGCCAGTGCGAGTGAGTTAATTGATTTCAGCATCGCAGAACTCGCTAATATCGACATCAAACGTAAAGCCCAGATAAATCAGCTATATCAAGGTGTCGGTAGCAGCATCTCTTGGCATCCAACCCATGACTCAATTACCTTTTCGAGCTTTATGCCGGAGAACACTTTTACTATCTTGCCATCAAATGTCGATGGCAGTGGGGCAAGCGCCGTTCGTGGGTTAGTGATGGCGGGCGAGCAACAGGGGCAAAGATATGCGGCCATGGGAGGAAATCTATTTTCTGTCAACACTTCGGCGCAAACCGATACTTTATTGAAAAACCTTTTAGGCTGGCTGACCAAAGGCGCCGATAAAACCGACGGCCTCAGCATAGTGACCGCCCAAATGCCGAGCAAGGCTGACAGTTGGTACTTTCCCCATAATGAAGGGATCCGCACTTGGCTCACAAACAACTACCCCGCAGCCCATAGCATTAATACAGCAAATACCTGTGACTACAGCGAGTTAAGCAACTGTATCAACACACTGAAACCGGATCTGATTATCATTAGTGACATAGACCGTCAGTCACTCGGTTTTGCAGGCATAAAAGCCGCGATCGCTAACGCCAAAGCGGCAGGAATTCCCTTGTTGCTCTCTAACTACTGGCGTAATGAAAGCCCAATACTGTCGCCACTTTATCTTGAGATGGGGCTTTCTACCTCTGGCAATTACTGGTCAAAACTCAATGCCAATAACCTCAGTGTGACCGATATTTTGGTCGAAGACACCGCCCTGGCCAAGGTGAATAATTTGCTCGGCAAGCTTAACGAAGGCCGCTTCGACACCTCAGTACTCAACGACTGCGGCGGTAATTACTTGAGCTGTAATACTGCCGCCTTTGTTGACTCATTCAAAGCGGGTGCCGATTGGTATCGAGCCAATGCTGAAACCTTAGATAACCATGCTATCGATGTGTTTACCAAAGCAGACTTCCCCTTGATGAAGGCCGGACTGCTGCTCGCCGATAAGTATCGCAGCGAGATTGACTACCCCATAGCCTACAGCGAATACGCCCAGTGGCAGCAGGCCCTATTTGCCGATTGGACCGTCAGCTATGCCCGTAGCCATAACTTAGCCCAGCCAGATTTAGGTGAATATGTTACCGACAGAGCTAACCTCAGCAAGGGCAGCAATGCACACTACGCTTATCCTGCGACTGTCACTGAACGTAAAACCATTAGCGTGCCCTATGCAGGCCAATGGACGACCACGGGCTGGTATGCGCTGCCAGGACAAACCATTAAACTGACTCGTCTCGATAGCAACGCTGCAAATGTGGAGATCAAACTCAACTACCACAGACGTAATACTAACCGTGCCTATGAGCAGAAAATCTACCGCGGTCCATTGGAGTTGGCGCAGCAACGCCTGCGCTTAGCTCAAGGACAAAGTCTTGAATTTTCTTCCCCCTACGGCGGGCCGATTTATCTGTATATCAGTGGTGATACTTCGAGTACTGATGGCGGCGCGTTAAGTATCGAAGTCAACGCTGAGCATGTGGCTAAACATCCGACCATTATGGATTTTTCAAACCCTGCAGAAATAGCAGCCTTTAACGATCGCATCCAAAATACCGAATTACCCCATGTGGACTTACGTACCGATGGTGCCGAGCAGCATCTGCGTCGCGACCGCTTTTTAAACGCCATCGGCGGGGATGTACCCGATGTAAACGCGCTACTCAAAAGTATTGTCGATGACCATATCAACAGCGTTTACACCCTTGCGGGGCTTAAGATCCAAGGCAAGAGCTTAAGTGAATCCTTACCTGCCGATGTACTAGCAGCCTGCAAAGGACTGTTTGGCGACGACTGTATCGATAATAGTCTGCATACCCGCACTATCATTCAACACGCGAATTATGACCAAAATGCCCAGTGCGGTGGAGGTTGTAGCGGTAACCCTTGGGACGCAGCATGGAATATCGACCCAACGGGTTGGGGTGATAACCATGAGTTAGGCCACAATCTGCAAACTAACCGTCTCAATGTGCAATATGCTGCGGCAAGTGATCATGATAACTGGGCAGGTTATGGCAGCCGCGCAGGGGAAAACTCCAACAATATCTTCCCCTATGTGGTGAAGTGGAAAACCCATTATCTGCGCGACGGCAATACAGGCACAGTGACCGATGGTCACATGAACCACAAGGATCTCTTTTATGTGTTTATGTCCGATGCCGCAGGTACAACAGACACCAGTGGTAAACGCGTAGTGTTTGGCGCCAATTGTAAGGTGCTCGATGCTGGTGAAGACAGATACACTGCGCCTTGGGCCAGCAATGCTTATGCTGTGCATAACGGTTATCGCATGGCGTTTTACATCCAAATGGCGCTTAAGGCTCACGGCATGACGCTCAGTGACGGCACCACTCTGAACAATGGCTTTAATCTCTTTACCTTACTGTATCAACACAGTCGTATTTTCGGTAAATATGCGAATAACGCCAGTGATTGGGAAGCGAATCGTAGCAAACTGGGCTTTAGCCAATTTTCGTTTGAAGGCAATAGTGTCTACGGTGGCAAAACGGTGAAAGATATTCCGGGCAACGACTTTATGCTGGTGTCTTTGAGTCAGCTCACAGGCAAAGATTGGCGCAGCCACTTTGATATGTTGGGTCTGCGCTACTCAAGCCTTGCAGCAGCGCAAACAGTCGCTAATGCGACCTCGGGTACTATGCCCATGGGCATGTATGAGTTAGAAACCGACTTGCCACCCGCCAATATGAGCCAAGGTTTAACCTTTGTGCCCTTGTCACTCACTGATGGTACAACCCTGTGGAAAGGCGTGGGTTCGCCAACCCAGTGCACCAAACCATAAGTGTGCTAAACCTTAATCTCGCTAAGATACTAACGCTATTCACAAACCTCGCTCTGGCGGGGTTTATGTTTGCCTGAAAATGTGATGTAAAGCACATACCTAGGTTCAGATGACGTGCACCATCTAGCTTCTTATATTTTTAACAATCATGAAATTAATGGGGTAAATATATGGGTTATTCGATAAAAGATCTTATTTATCAAGGTGAAAAATCAGGCGTACATAACTGGCAAACCCTAGAAGGAGCCAGCTTTTACTGGCATCCAGATTGGTTTCATATTGCAGAGGATATGACGGGCCATAACGCGACTGTGACTATCGATATCGATGGGGACAAAGCGACCCAAAGTGAGGCTGAACAATCCATCATTAAGCATCTCAATAAGAGTGGCAAATAGCTTGTAGTGGCAAAAAATTTAGTGCCCGGAGGCGATCGCCCTACGGGCAATTTTGTCGATTAAGCCTGGTGCGATCAGCTTAAGCCAACGCCCCAAACGACCGCGAAGTGAAGTAATCAGTTGACGGCCTCGAGTTGCAATCACTGGCAACATCATATTAGCGCATTGCTCAGCCGTCAGTATCTTAGCTTCTTGCATCGGTGACTTGCCTAAAGGATTACCTGCACCATCAAGGGCGCGTTTGTGAATTTGTGACACCACAAAATCGGGGCAAATGACAGTTACGGCCACATTGTCATCCACTAATTCAATCCGCAAAGAATCGAAAAAGCCAATCACAGCATGTTTAGAAGCGGCATAACCGCTGCGAGTAGGAACGCCCGTTAATCCAGCGACTGACGCCACAACCACCACTTGGCCTTTACTGGCTTTCAAGTGCGGTAACGCGGCATGGGTTAAATACGCAGGACCAAGATAATTCACCCGCATTATGTCTTCAAGCACTGAGAGCTGAGTCAGTTCATCAAAACGTGACCACATAGTCATGCCAGCATTGTTAATCAAAATATCGAGATGGCCATAATGCGCAACTGCAGCTTCAACTAAGGCTTCACACTGTTCTGGGCTGGAGACATCGGCGGCAAACACAAAAGGAGGCGGACCATAATTAGCGATTTCTAAAGCGAGTGAGGCGAGACGTGTTTCATTACGCGCACTGAGCACTAGTTGGCAGCCCATTCGCGCCATTGCCACTGCGAGCGCCCGACCAATACCTTCTGAGGCACCCGTGATGATCACGACCTTGCCAGTGAGTCCATCCATAGTCATTCCTTTGTTATCGCTATGTTAATTACGCCTTTTGCTAAATTGGCATAATCACGCTAAAAGCGCAATCCTTCACGCGCGTTGTGCAAGCCTCATCTCATATTGCTCACGATAATTAGCTAAGGGTTGCGGGCGCCCTATCGCATAACCTTGCGCATAGTTAATGCCTATGCTCAACAATCTGTCAATAATATCCTGATTCTCAACAAATTCAGCAACAGTCTCGATTCCCATAACCCGACAAACATCCTGAATCGATTTAACGATGGCGTAGTCTTTAGCATTCACGGCGAGATTCTTAATAAAACAGCCGTCGATTTTGACATAATCCACGGGCAGCTCACGCAGATAACCATAAGAGGCAAAACCACTGCCAAAATCATCCAGTGCAAATGAGAAACCGAGTTTACGTAACTGCTTCAACATTTCCATACCACGATTGCGATTTTGGATCGCGGTGGTTTCAGTAATTTCAAAACAAATACATTGGCTTGGAATATCAAAAATGTGTTGCTGCTGGGCGATATATTCCACCATACCTTCGGCACCTAAACTATTGCCCGAAAGGTTGATCGAAATACAATGATCAGGCCAAAGCACGGGGTTCAAAGACAACCATAAAAAAGCTTTGCGGATGACTTCTTTATCGATATCTGGCATCAACTTAAAACGTTCAGCGGCGGCTATAAACTGCGCAGGCGCCAAAATGCGGCCACAGGGCTCTTGAATTCGTAACAGGATTTCCATTCGTTGCCGCTGCGGACCACTGCCTAGCCCGCGGATCGGTTGGTAATACAGGATCAACTCGTTTTCTTCAATCGCTTGCGCGATACGTACCGCCCACTTAGGCGCATTTCTTTGGTAGGTGAGTTCTTTATCTTTATCATCGTAAAAATGAATTTGATTGGCGCCCTTAGCTTTAGCGGCAATGCAGGCAATGTCCGCGTCTTTCAATAATTCTTGCGCATCAATATAGGGCGCACGACCAAAAGCGACACCTATGCTGAGACCAACTTTATAATTACAGTTTTTATCGTTCAACACTTGCATGGAGACTTGCGCGATCATTTGCTTCAGTAATTGCGCCACAGATAAGGCACTGCGATTACAAATCACTAACCCAAACTCATCGCCACCAAGGCGCGCCAATAGCTCCTGTGGCCCAAGACAAGCCTGCATTGCCTTAGCCACCATAGCAAGCATACGATCGCCTGCAGTATGGCCACAGCTGTCGTTAATCAACTTGAATTGCTCCAAATCGAGGTAACAAACGGCGATGGTTTTAGCTGAGGCGGCAAATTGGGGTAACTGCTCATCAAATGCCTGACGGTTTAGCAGCCCTGTAATGCTATCGAAATTTGCCCTTTTTTGTAGCTGGTGTTTAAGCAACTCTTCTTGAGTGATATCCCGCAATACCACGACAGTACCAACAATTTCTTTATCGTGATTGCGCAGATTGCTAATACTGCGCTCCATAATCCGAGGCGAAGCAGTTAATAGCTTGATTTTCTCGACCTGCGGCGCTGATTCTTCGAGACGAATGCAGGTAAAAACCGCCTGGTTCAACTGCTCCCCAGCCTTTAACAGACTCGCAAGGCTCTGACCTATGGCATAGCAACTAGCAACATCGAGAAGCAACTCGGCCCGTGGATTCATATAAATCACGTTGGCATCGACATCGGTCAAAATCACCGCTTCAGCAATGGATTCTAAGGTGATTTTCGTGCGTTCTTTTTGCTGATAAATTCTCGCC
This sequence comes from Shewanella sp. M-Br, assembly GCF_036245925.1. Classification (NCBI taxonomy): domain Bacteria; kingdom Pseudomonadati; phylum Pseudomonadota; class Gammaproteobacteria; order Alteromonadales; family Shewanellaceae; genus Shewanella; species Shewanella sp. M-Br. Next base: position 3,759 of record NZ_BJBV01000036.1, on the reverse strand, counting down.
AGCAAGCTATTAACACGGCTGGCGAGCACATCTAATTCTTCATTACCCTCGCTTGTAACGGGTTGATATACACTGGACATAGGATCGACCAGCGCCAATTGATGCATCAGATTTTTAAAGGGTTTGAGTAAGCCCGAACGCAGCCAAATATAACCAAGACCAACAATAAACACACCAAAGAGAATAAATCCGAGCGATACCCAATCGAGTTGAAATTTAACCTCTCTAAAGGGACCATCGGAAAACAGCACTTGCAGGTAGACAGGCTTATCTTTTAACAGACTTGGAATGTTAATCGCGTCACTGTGCACACCATCAACTGTTGGCGTAACTTCGCGAGAATGGCTCATGCTCACCTTAGTCACCAATAAGGCCTGAGCATATTCAAGTAAGTCTTTATCAGTCAGTTGGCGTACCAGCAGCACAGATTCATTGGGCGCAGAAGCCACGGAAGTAACGACATAAGCATACTTGCCCATCAAATAAGCGCCAGCAACACTGGGCTTATCGGCACTGACAATAGCACTGGCGATTTCTCGTAACTTATCATTCTCAAAGGGACGTTCATTGGGGAAAAAAGGGTGCAATTCACCCTGCCGTAGAATATACCAACTCAGATTGGCTGACATTGAGCTATCGCGCCACGAGGATTCAAGCTTTTTAAGTTGGTCTTCATCTAATTGAGACAAAGGTAAGGCATAGATATTAGTGAGAAAGGTTAAGCGATCGACATCAATTTGAAACTGCTGCTGGATATTGGCAAGCTCACGGTTAGCACTATCTTGACGTAATAGCTCGACACGGTGGTCGTACCAATAACCAAGACAATAGGAGACAATTACCACCGCAGGGAGACAAAAGCCCGCAATAAATACCATTATTTTCTTGCCAATGTGCATCTCTTACCACGGCTTGTTATGACTAAATTGATTGACGGCCTTGCATAATCCTTCACTGCGCCATGCAACATATCTTATTTGCGAATAGTATTAAACATCACTTCGCTTTAGTCGTTGCTAAAGTAGACATTTTCATGCAATTAAATCCATTTCATACCTTTGATTTAAAAATAAAATTTATAAATTAAACAATTCTGAATTTTACTTTTTATCAAGATAATTCACACATAATCAGTATGTGAATATAGGGTATTTAAGTCGTTATTTAAAAGTAAGACTCATTAAGCTCGCAGACGATAGAAACTACCGCATACGCTAATCCATAAAGATACCTTCGCCAGAAGCTCCAACGCTATCAAATTCAAATGTCGGATATAAAACAGGCCCGCAAGCGGGCCTGTTTCGCAAACCAAAAATTATTTATGGTATTGCTTTGATTGCGCATGAACCGCCTTGATAAAGGCGCCAGCATGTTCTGGATCGACATGCTGGTGAATACCATGGCCTAGGTTAAATACATGGCCAGTACCTTCACCATAACCCGCTAAAATATGACCAACTTCCTCTTCGATACGTGGAATTGGCGCATACAACATAGATGGGTCCATGTTGCCTTGCAATGCCACTTTATGGCCTACACGACGACGGGCATCGGCAATGTCTACCGTCCAATCCAAACCTAGTGCATCACAGCCAGTTTCTGCCATCGCTTCTAGCCACAAACCACCGCCTTTAGTAAACAGCGTCACTGGCACTTTACGGCCATCGGCAAAGCGTGTCAGACCATCAATAATCTTCTGCATATAACGCAAAGAGAACTCACGGTAAGCAGAGTGCGATAACGCGCCGCCCCATGAGTCAAATATCATCAAAGATTGCGCACCGTTAGCAACTTGAGCATTCAGGTATAAGATCACTGAATCGGCTAATTTATCTAACAGCATGTGTAATGCCATTGGCTCAGCGTAAGCCATCTTCTTAATTTTTTCGAAGGTTTTGCTCGAACCACCTTCAACCATGTAAGTCGCTAAGGTCCAAGGTGAACCAGAAAAGCCAATTAACGGCACTGCACCATTCAGTTCACGGCGAATAGTGCTAACGGCTTTCATCACATAACCCAGCTCATCTTCTGGATCTGGAATTGAGAGCTTTTTGATCGCATCGATAGTGTCTGTTGGGCGTTCGAAACGTGGGCCTTCACCCGCCTCAAAATACAAACCTAAACCCATAGCATCGGGCACAGTTAGGATATCGGAAAACAAAATCGCCGCATCGAGATCATAACGACGTAAAGGTTGCAGCGTGACTTCACAGGCAAGCTCATGATTTTTACACAAAGACATGAAGTCACCCGCTTGAGCGCGAGTGGCTTTATATTCAGGAAGATAACGGCCAGCTTGACGCATCATCCACACAGGGGTCACATCGACAGGCTCTTTTAGTAGGGCGCGTAAATAACGATCATTCTTTAATTCTGCCATTGGGCTTGGTTCCTAGTCTTATTGAGATCCGCTGGGTCGGTAGTTTAGCATTTACGCGAATAATGTAACCTTTATGTGCAAATTTATGTGAGCTATTCCCCATCATTGGCGTCGATTTGACCGCATAAACCGGAAAATGTTAGCCAGCTAACATACTGCTTATTTATTCGTAACGAAGTCACACTCAGACAGAAAAAAGTTGCGCCGGTTCCCCGCCTTTGGTATAAAAAGTCTGCGCTAGCAAGAACAATCAAGAAGCTCGTCGCATCGAGCCTGCTATAAACTTTACTCGCCCAACGATAGGTTTCTATCGTTGGGCTTTTTATTTGCATTTTTCGATACGAAACAGCTGGTTTGTCCATTTCGTCATTCTCGCAAATTCGCATGAAAAGAGTTGATCGATTAGCAACTTGTCCCTACATTAGAGTTATGTGCTGGCACTTAAATGGAATGCATCATGCTGAGAGAACTCGAAAAAGCAGAACAGAAGTGGGGCGGTTCAAATAAGCTTATTGATCAATGGCTAAAAAACCGTCGAAAACTGTTAGTGCATTACTGCCAAATTGCTGGGCTTCCTCCTTATAGTAAATCAGAAAAATCGCTTCCCTCGTTCGAACATGTTAAATCTTTCTGTGACTTATTAGTTGACTATGTCTCCGAAGGACATTTCGAGGTCTATGATAAAGTCGTTAATGCCTGCAGTGAATATGGCGAATCAAGCAAAACGCTCGCGCAACAAGTATTGCCCAAAATCACGCCAACCACGAATGCAGCATTAGATTTCAACGATAAATATGCGGAAACACAAGACGATTTCGTATTATATCAACTCGATAAAGACCTATCTGAGCTCGCCCATAACATGGAAACACGCTTCGAACTCGAAGATGAACTACTTGAAGTTCTCCATCGCAAACATTCTGAGCACAACCAGTAGTCCTCCTTCATAAGCGCACCTTGCTACATCTGTGCGCTTATCTATCGTTTCCCTCAATCGTTTTGAAATGAATAGCATGGCTTTGGGCTACTACAGGAACACGTCCTAGTGCCATTAGACAGCAACTGTTTGAATCAAATTGAATCCGATAGAGCAGACGTAGTAATGACCAAGGCAGCACACATTGGAAAATCGTTGTTTCAATAGGTATGGCGATATTGTTATGTAATGCTCGATAGCATTAATGTCTTGAGGAGCCACAGAAGATGACTCAGTTGGGCTTTCGGGAATGGATAAACTTTGCTAATTAATAGAATAGGTTTAGCTTTAAAACAAAAAATTCATATTCTGGTAAGGATTTCATCTACATGATGCCCGAGTATGAGGATAACCACATGCTTCGAGCCCGAAGCGTTAGCGTCACTGACACGAATTATCTGCG
>NZ_BJBV01000035.1:0-35175 GCF_036245925.1 Shewanella sp. M-Br | reverse complement strand
CCTACTCGCACTGCGGCAACTCCGAGGGGGAGGTGTATTCTGTCACTTCGGCTTTGGCTGTTAATACCAATAGCGATCAGCATTACAAAATTTAACAATGGGTGTCTCGATAAATGTTAGATATTTTGAATTTTATTATCTATCAAAAAAGCACTAGTTTCTAATGTGACATAATCATATTAGCAATCCTTGCTATACTTTAGTTTAAAGCCCCCCAAAAAAAGTAAGTCGCTCTCAGAATTGTCTCAGTCAAAGAAATTTAAGAATAGATGTAAAAATCCATTAATATAAATAATGACTATCAAATAAAAACAGTCAGCATCCACACAAAAAAATAAAATTATTAATTAAAATACTTTTTTATAATCACACGATTCAACATGAAATTGACGTCCATGTTCAAAACTAGGAGAATATACAAGAACACGACCACTTTTTAAAAATAAAACACTTTCTGCCTTATTAGCCCAACCATCTGAGCAAAGATGATAAGTATTAAAGTCAGCCCACAATGCAATTTTTTTCGTTATAACATCCACTCTATAAGGAAATACTGACATAACCCCGATGAATATAGAAAAACATAATAAATAAAAAAACACAACTATATAATTACGTTTAAATTTATGCCACCAAAAAACATAAACACAAACAAAATACAAGCTAGAAAAAATGAGTATCACTGTAGATAAGAACCAAAGAAAACTAATGACAAATTCCTGATAAACAATTAAAAACGGGGTGAAAAATAAAGCAACAAAATCACTTGTTATACTTAATTCACTACTATCTACATGAAAAATTTTATTTATAAAAACTGATGCCCACTGGCGCGAAAAAAATGTATAAAGGGCCAGTATTCCTGAAAATATAACAGCCCAGTGCCATAATTTAAGCTTTTTTCGAACAAACTGTCCTACTGTTGAATATGAAAACCAAAATACCAAAAATAATAACGGGATCAATCCTGTATAAAATATAGCCACTGAAGTCCAAAACCAACCACCATTAAAAATAGTAGGCAGCATCAGAACAACCCAAAGCAACAGAACAACATTAAACCGGTTCATTCAATCCTCTAAAATCACCACATAAAACAACACATATAATTAAAAACAGAATATAAATTTAACTTTAAAGATAAGCTTTATCCCGAATACAACTCTAAAGCGCCATACTCAGCGCTTTTTTGGATAATAAAAACTTATTACTTGTCGACCAAACTGCCGGCATCTGTTTTATAAATTTTCCCAGATGTTAGACCTTTTTTATAATAGTCATTCATAATTTTTAAAAAGTCTCTTGCGTCAGCCTCTGCATTTTCAGCAGAAAATTTAATTTTTCCATTTTCGATTTCAAAAGGGTCTTTTTTCATCTGTTCAGTGCGAACACGGTTAACTTCTTCGATATGAATATCAAGATGATTATTTTTTTCAGTGATACTAATCAACTGTTTTCTAATTGATGGCTTATGGGTAATAAGATTATCAAGAACACCCATACCATGTTCATCAATTACATTAGATGACTGAATTGTCTTTAATGTCTTTTTAGATATTTCTAGGAACTCTTCGTCCATCCCAAGGATACTTTCAAATGCTTTTTTATGAAAAACATAGAATCGATTTTTTATGCAGACACAATCAATTTTATCGTCAAAGTTAATCAGGTTCCCATCAAAAGCCTTCAACTCCTTATGATTAATATCAAAAAGCGCCGAGATCCTATCTCCAATATTTTGATCGCTTGTAATTAATTTTCCATCAGCTATCTTTCTGAATGAATAAAATACTTCACTATTATTGATATTTTCCACACGTAGACAATAAGCCCACAATTTTGGTCCTGTAGTCGAACCAGAGCTGCTTTTTAAATCAGTAAGACTTTTCACTACTGAATACTTAGTATCATCTTCAATTTTATTGGTTACAACGTCTGAAAATGATAGCGCATTATTTAAAGCATAAGAGTATATTTTATCTCCATAGTCATCATCAATAACCCGATACTCACTAATTTCAACTTCATCCTTTGCAGAATGCTTCTCAATCTGGGTAGCAAGCAAGCCCCTAAAATGTTCAATCAATTCGTCGGTCAAAGAGGCTTTTACTAGGTTGAAGTTATATTTATCCATCACAGGATCATTGGATTTCACTCCTGCTTTGAGTTCGCGCATAACAAAGAACAATGACAATTTGAGTGTTTTATCCTTGTCATTTAGCAATTCAGTGTACTCAAGTAGCTCTTCAGGCTTTAATACGTCTAACGTTGCGATCCCACTATCCATTTGCTACCTCAACATAAAATAAATTATTATCTAAATCTAACATATTCAAGCAAATATTTATATTTACATCAATAGAAGAAGTTATGATCATCCCTTTTTTTTCACTCCATTCTTTTCATAAGAAACTTGGTAAATACTATATTTAAAAAAACCCAATATCGGATTAACAATTAACATATTTGAATTAACATAAATACGATAAGCAATAATCAAAAATGTAGCCAAAATAACTACATTATCAGTTTTAGACATATCAGAAAATGAAAGCAAAGCAAGATATGTAAACAAATACAAAATCACATCACTATTTTTATTTTCAATTTCTAGAATCTTACCTGTAAAGCCATCTTTGAAAACCCGTCTTTTCATATTCCTAATAGTTAATATCAACCCTAAAACACCAACCAAACTCAACAGTAATAAAACTAATGAAAATATTTGCGGTAATAAAAATGCTCCGCATAGATTCGGATGTAAAATATTTATATTCCCTCTATAAAATTGCAAAAATATAAGCAATAAAAATAGAGGTAAGAATGAAACAACAAACAATGAAAACTTAGCTCCAATGTTAAGTTTTGTTGCATTCATAATCTTCCCCATTATAAATATCCATTTCCTCATTATACAGCATTCAATGATTTTAAAAAGAAAATAAACTATTTGATATTATTAGAAATTTATTACTCAAAAAAGCAACTCTCCCTCAGCTCGCCGTAGCCAATACAGGTAAGATTTTTGTGAATCGAAGCCTGACTAAATGGACATCCATCGTTAATGGCGAGGTAGTTAACCTCCGACTATGCTTTGGTTAAGCATTAAACAAGGAGGTTTGTATGCCGCGCCCTCGCAGAACTCAGATTAGTCTTGAAGACACCCCTTTTTATCACTGTTGCAGTCGTGTCGTTCGACGTGCTTTTTTGTGTGGCGATGATCGTTACTCAGGTAAAAACTATCAATGATAAATCCCCTCGGCATTGAGTAAATGCTTAGCAATATGCACGGCCACCACTTCACCTAACACCAACCAAGTATCGATTTTGTCGCCATTGGCGGCGGTTAACTGAATACATTGGGACAACTTACATTCAAAATTCACTGGGCTTTCAGCCACTAAATCAGCCTTAACAATGGTGCCCGCTTTGGCAGTGAGTCCGGCAAAGCTAAACTCAGAAAGATGGACTGAAAGATGGGACAGGCATAACTCTTTTGAGATTAACAGCCGACACCGAGACCACAGAAGTTCACCTTCCCCCTGCTAAGTTGCTGAAGAGCGTTGAAGACTCTTTATTAAAAGGATCGGGCGTTACGCAGACAGGACGTCTGCGTAGCTTTCGGGGGAAAGGGGCGAATGAAAATCGGTGATTTTCGCGCTTATGAGTGAGAGGCAGGGACTGCCGAACTGGAGGGCTTTACAGGGATGTAAAGCGTAGCCATCGGAAGCGTTAGCTATTTTCGAATAAGCACGAAGCCACTAATCAATGCATGTAACTTCGCTAGGGGCGGCAAGGGAGATCCAAGAGGGAATTGCTGTTGATCCCCTCTTGGTCGGGTGTGGGGTGAAGCCCCACGACTTTGACTTAGATTTTGATTTAAAAAGTTAAAAGTTAAACTAATGCCCAAAACTCAAACGAAGTTTGAACACCCAAAGCCCTGCGGCGCCTGAGCAGCCGCTTACACTTGTGGTCTATGTAGATCGAAACGCAGATCTTCGGAGATCCCATAATAAGCCGATGGGCCGCCGGCACGTAATACGGGCTCGGCAAGTGCGGTTTGATAAATCCCCTCGGCATTGAGTAAATGCTTAGCAATATGCACGGCCACCACTTCACCTAACACTAACCAAGTATCGATCTTGTCGCCATTGGCGGCGGTTAACTGGATGCATTGGGACAATTTGCATTCGAAGTTTACTGGGCTTTCAGCCACTAAGTCTGCCTTAACAATGGTGCCTGCTTTAGCCGTGAGTCCGGCAAAGCTAAACTCATCTTGACCGCGTGGCAGCATGGCGGAGGTTTGATTCATCTGCTCGGCTAAGCCGCGGGTGGTGAGGTTCCACACAAACTCCCCTGTCTCGACAATATTGGCGACACTGTCTTTCCAGCCTGTGCTGGCAAAGCCGATGATGGGCGGTTTGTAGTTGAAACAATTGAAAAAGCTGTAAGGTGCGAGATTACGTTGCCCCTCGGCATTCCGCGATGAAATCCAGCCGATCGGTCGAGGCCCCACAATCGCATTTAAAGGATCGTGTGCAAGGCCATGGCCTTTGCTCGGTTCGTAAAAATAGCGGTTATCAGCAGTCATACTTCATCCTTTTGTTATTGCCACAACAATACTGGTGCAATTAATACAGCCATCACAGGTACGCTTTTATAGCCGCTATCTTACCCAAGTTTCGAGCAGCGACCAAAAGTCTGTAGGGCAACTTAAGTCAGCTCCTTGAACAACATCTGGCTGCAAATTTCAAATCCAACACGCTCTTCTGCTAAAGTGATACTTATCAGTGGGCTAAAAAGCCTAACTCTGCTAAATAGCATGTGGCAAATGAAGGAGCGGTGAATGGACGCGATAAAAGGGGGATGGAAGAGGTTGTTGTTGGTCGCAGTGCTATTAGCGACAGGTTGTGCCAGCGTAGCGCAAATCGATTTCAATAGCCTATTTGGCACTAGCTCACCGCAAAAACGCGTCGAAAATGCACAGCTGAACGACCAATTTATTCAACAAGCCGAGTTTGTGCACACACAAGTTGAGCCTATTCTCAATAGCCGCTGCGTGGTATGTCATGCCTGTTACGATGCCCCCTGCCAGTTAAAAATGACCTCGAGCGAAGGTATAGAGCGTGGGGCGAGTAAGGAAAAGGTTTACCAAGGCACACGCTTAGTCGCTGCCACACCTAATCGCTTACTTGTCGATGCCTTTACCCCTGAAGCTTGGCGTCAACGCGGGTTTTACCCCATGCTAAACGAGCGCGATCAAACCCCAGAAGCTAATACCCAAGCCTCAGTATTAGCCAGAATGCTCACGCTTAAGCAAATGCATCCTCTGCCCGAAGACAAGATTTTAGATAAGCGTTTTGATTTCAGCCTAGACAGAGTTCAGCAATGCGCCAGCCTAGAGGAAATGGACAAATACGAGCAAAGCCAGCCCCTTGCAGGTATGCCTTATGGCTTGCCAGCACTGAATGCTAATGAACATCAAGTGTTGATGCACTGGCTCGAGCAAGGTGCGCCACTGCCGTTTGCACAGGCACTTACACCTGAATTTATTGCAGAAATAACCCACTGGGAGGAGTTTTTAAACGGCGACAGTTTAAAAAGCCAATTAAGTGCACGTTACATCTATGAGCATTTGTTTGCCTTCCACTTATATTTTGAATCTTTAAATCAGCCAAACGCCCAGCCTCTGTTTTTCGAGTTAGTCCGTTCGAGGACCCCGCCGGGACAAGCACTGGATATTATCGCCTCCCGTCGTCCCTTCGACGATCCTAAGGTGGAGCGAGTCTATTACCGCTTTCGGCCTTATCGGGCAACCATAGTCGATAAAACCCACATCCCCTACGCTTTGAATACCGGCTTGCTGGATAACTGGCAACAATGGTTTATCGATGCGGATTACTCAGTCACTCAACTGCCGAGCTACAAGCCGAGCATTGCGGCCAATCCCTTTGAAGCTTTTATTCAAATTCCTGCCAGTGCGCGCTATCGATTTATGCTGACCCGCGCCCAAGATACCATTATGGGCTTTATCAAAGGCCCAGTGTGCCGTGGTCAGGTGGCGCTCAATGTCATTAACGATAGATTCTGGGTGTACTTTGTGACTCCAGATTATATGGACGACACTGACTTTAGCGCCTTTTACCATTCCCAACTTGAAAATCTACGTATGCCTGCAGAGGAAGAAAGCACTGCACTCGCAGTAACTTGGGTGAAATATGCCGCCAAGCAAGGCAAATATATGCGGGCGCGTAATCAGTTCTTGAACGAGAAATTCAAAAACGGCCAGCACCTCACTATCGACGGACTCTGGGATGGCGATGACACCAATGATAATGCCAGCCTGACAGTGCTGCGCCACTTCGACAATGCCACTGTGGTCAAAGGCTTAGTCGGCGAACCGCCCAAAACGGCTTGGATTATCGATTATGCCTTACTGGAGCGTATCCACTATTTATTGGTCGCGGGTTTCGATGTTTATGGTAACTACGGCCATCAGCTATTAACTCGCTTATACATGGATTTTTTACGTATGGAGGGGGAATCGAATTTCCTGACCCTGTTGCCGCAGGAGGAAAGGCGCAAGCAGTTGAGTGATTGGTATCAAGGGGCTGGTACTCAGCTCACGGCCTTTATCGCAGGGGATATCAACACCTTTCATCAGCCCACGGGCGTACTCTACTTTAGCGACGATCTAAAGGGCGAGCTGTATCAAAAACTCGGACAGAAGGTTGCTAAGGTTCAACCCAATCGATATTACATAGAAAACAGTAGCTTGCAAATACATAGCAAAGCACTTTTACACACATTAGATCGATTAAAAGGCACACAAGCGACCCTGTTACCTGAACTAACCATGATCATGGTGGAACCTGAAAAAGCGGGTAAAGCTGAGATATTTACCTTAGTTCGCAATAGCGCCCATCGGAATATTTCGAGCCTATTTAATGAGGCGAGTAACCGCGAACCCGCTAAAGATGACGTCACTTTAGTGCATGGCTTATTGGGCAGTTATCCTGAGGCATTTTGGCAAGTGAAAGAACAGGACTTGCCTAACGTCGTGGCGACAGTAGAGAAAATGCAAACTGAAAAAGACTATGAGGCACTGTTAGATATGGTGGGTGTACGCCGTACCGATCCGAAGTTTTGGGCCTTTAGTGACGAACTCAATCAGATCTTTTTCGACAATCACCCGATAGAAAGTGGGTGGCTGGATTACAACAGACTGCAAAATCGTTAATAAAAAAGGGGAACGCTAGCGTTCCCCTTCCTTTCAAATCAACCCAGTAAACTTACCAGATCTTAACGCGATCTTCAGGGGCTAAATACAGCTTGTCGCCAGGCTTAACATCGAATGCAGTATACCAAGCATCTAAGTTACGCACGGTCAGCGCGCGGTACATGCCGGGGGCATGTCCATCGGTTGCCACCCGAGCACGCAGGGCTTCGTCACGCATCTTAGTGGCCCAGGTTTGCGCAAAGCCGATAAAGAAGCGTTGATCACCCGTAAAGCCTCCAATCACTGGGGCATCTTTGCCTTTAAGCGAGGCGTGGTAAGCATCATAAGCGGCGGCTAAACCTGCTACGTCGGCAATGTTTTCACCTAAGGTCAACTTGCCATTCACGTGTAAATCAGGGAAAGGCACATAAGCATCAAACTGCTGCGCTAACGCATCGCCTTGCTTATCAAATTGAGCAAAGTCAGCGGGCGTCCACCAGTTACGCATAGCACCAGTCGAGTCAAAGGCCGCACCATTGTTATCAAAACTATGGCTGATTTCATGGCCAATCACAGCGCCAATCGCGCCATAGTTGTAAGCGGCATCGGCCTTAGCATCGAAGAATGGCGGTTGCAAAATACCCGCAGGGAAGTTAAGCGCATTCTGCACTGGCAAGTTCACCGCATTCACCACTTGCGGGGTCATCCACCACTCGCCTTTATCCATTGGTTTGCCAATCTTGGCTAACTGGTGGCTGTACTCCACTTTTTCGCCATTGATGGCATTGGCGTAGGCATTGGTCGCAGTCACTGCATAGCTGTCGTAATTGCGCCATTTATCGGGATAACCCACGCCCACCGCCATAGTGGCCACTTTTGCTAGGGCTTCTTTCTTGGTTGAAGGGTCCATCCAATCGAGTTTTTCCACTCGCTGACCGAAGGCGGCCACTATGTTATCCACCATAGTGCTGACTTCTGCTTTGGCCGAAGCGGGGAAATATTGCTCGGCATAGGCATGGCCTACGGCATCACCTAAATATTGGTCGAGTGCCGCTAAGGCACGTTTATCGCGACTGCGCTGCTCTGGCGTGCCAGAAAGCTTAGTGCCATTAAAAGCAAACGAAGCGTTGTCGATAGCCGATGGCAACACATCAGCATGGCTGTTGATATGGTGGAACACGAGCCAATCTTTCCATGCTTCTAAAGGCTCAGAGGCCACAAGCGCAGAAAGTCCCGTAATCGCCGTTGCATGGTAGGCCGCAAATTTAGGCTGATTGCCCAGTTGCGCCGCCGCTAGAAAGGCAGTCCAATCGATGCCCGGTGCTTTGGCATCAAAGTCAGCACGGCTCCATACACCCGAAGACTGAGTAAAATCTTCGCTTGCTTCACGGCTGGCGTGGGCTGCAGCAATCTTGTTTTCAAGGGCAAAAATACGATCGGCACGGACAGTAGCATCGCTCACACCCGCATCTTTAAGCAAGGTTTCAATGTAAGCGCGGTAAGCGGTGCGAATGTCGACCATTTTAGGATCGGCAGACAGGTAATATTCGCGCTCAGGTAAGCCTAAACCACCCTGTAAAAAGTAAGGTAAGACTTCGCCCGGCGTTGCTAAACCTTGGGTTACGAAGATCCCAAATAGGTTTTCGGTATAAAAATCAGTCGCGTTGAGAGGATCGACATCCGCGCGCAGATTTCCGCCTAACGCCGCAGATAAATCCTGCTTGCTCGCAATGGCCTCATAACGGGCAATATCCGCCTCGGCAGGCTTCATTCCTGCGGCATCAATAGCTGCAGTATCTGTGTAAGCCTTGTAGAAATCGGCGATACGCGCTTCGTCGCTTCCCGCCGCATGTTGCGCTTTCACCAGATCGGCAATCAAACTGGTTTTATGCTTTTCGGTTGCTTCAAAGGCAACGAGGAAAGCGCCAGTGCTGGAGCGATCGGCTGGGATCATCGTCGTTTTCATCCATTCGCCATTGGCGTAGGTATAAAAATCATCCCCTGGTTTTACCGTTGGCGTCATAGCCGCGACATTAATGCCAATCGGCATTTGAGCCGCAACGTCTTGACTTTTTGGCGCGTTTTCGCTGGTTTTTACGGTGTTTTCTGTGGTGTTATCACTGCAAGCAGTGAGCCCAGCCAGTACTGAAGTTGACAGTAATAGCACGGGAATAAGACGGTCCGACATGAATGACTCCTCTCTCTTTTATTATTGTATTTATAGTGTGATTGCTAAGTTTGGCAGTGTAACTGGCACTGAATGAAGAAGTAAAACAAAGCCAATTTTTATGATAGAAAGTTAATGCAAACAATTTGAGCCAGACGCTCAAACTCGCAGCTTAGCATCATCACGACCGCGCTCAACTGCAGGCACAAAAAAGCCGACGCTATGTCGGCTTAATCAAGTTTGGCTAACGACTACTTTATAATTTGATCTGAGTGTACTGAGTCCACGCAAGCACTTGTCCCATCTGAGGAATGATCCATACTGCCGTGTGCTCATTTTGATAAACACGATAATAAAATAAATCTTCATCACGGATATCATGCTTACGAATTTCACGGTAGAACTGCATAGCAGAATGGCTGACTTCATCCGGTTTTGTCAGTTCTTTTTGTAACACTTTAACGTGAAAAACATCGACTTTAAGGTCATCAATTGTGGTCTGGTACTGCTCAAACTCACCGCGGATAGTGTATTTAATCGGCGTCGTTAAACAATCTTGATCTGTAATACAGGAGGTCGAATAAAACTTGCCCTTATTTTGCCCTTCATAGACCAGAGACATACTGAGATCGTTACGAACTAAGAGTTCGCCCGCGACGGGAAAATAAATATCCGCATGGTAATTATGCTCAAGTAACTCGCCCATTCCTTTATCATCCGCAGGGAGGACAATACGGTTATAGCGAATGCGCTGCTCCATTATTTGGCTCAGCGGAATGAACTCCGCCATATTTAATCCTGCGGGTTTTGCATCTATCGCCGTGATATTGATGATGCCATGACCACTGCAGGCATCGGCGTCCAGCTCAGGGCAAATCGCCATCGAATAATTTTTGCCATCCGTTGAGGTAAATGCACTGAAGTAATTAAGGTTATTGATGTGATTTCCCTCTGGCGCTAAATGTTTTTGCCACCATGAAGGATGTAAACGATCTTCATCACCAATATAGAAGGTTCGCGCCGTCCCCAGCGTGCCACCAATATTGAGGCTGATATATTTATCGGCATGCCACTTAGCCACCTGTTTAACCACCGCATGGTGGTCGCTCACATACCAAACGATTGCCAAGATAGCGCACAAAAGGGCAATACCAGCAACTTTAGTCCAAACCGACACCCCCACTAAGGCATCACGAATTGCATTCGCATCATTGATCGCCAGCATCTTTACATGGGATTGTTCAGAGATATGCAATTGATACCCGCGGCGTGCCACGGTTTTAAGCTGCACTTCGGTATAGGGTTCGAGCTTTTTACGTAAGGTACTGATGCATTGCGTTAAAGAGGTAGGAGCAACCACCCTTTCAGGCCAGCCGACCTGCAGCAATTCTTCCTTAGTAAAAATGGCATTCGTGGATGATAACAGCAGCACTAATAAGGCCGTTTCGGAAAAAGCCAGGCTGATGGTTGTCCCATTCACATGATCGACTAATTCCTTAGCCTGTTCATCTAACATTAAATAAGATGTGATTTTATGCATGTTAAACGCCTGAAAGATCAGCCAATACTGATAAAGTTTGATTACACTAACAACATGCAATCATCATGTGACATTGTTTCTTTCCAATAAAACGATGATATGCAATCACCAAGTCAAGATGGTTAATTTTACCTTTTAACAACATATAAGAGTGTGACTCTATACTCAGTTTAGTCATTGTTTAATAAGTACAAAGTTAGACTAATACAGAGGTCGCTAAACTAGATTTCTTGGTATTTAAAGATCCAAGAACAACACAAAAGTAATGCACCAATCCAGACACCCAGCAAACCATACATTAAGGGTAAGCCCAGACCAGTTTGAGCAAGCAGAGTGAGACTACTTTTGGCCGCGAGTGTATCCGAGGGAGTCGCGAGTAAATTTAAAGCACGGAACAGATCAGTAGGGTTCAACAAAATCAGTAGATTGAATACTGTACGATTAAACATCTCACTCATTCCAACCACAGCACTGAGTAAAATAAGATCATAAACCAGCACAAGCACAAACCATAAAATGAGTAATATCCCCAGTGCCTTGGCTTTTTCTCGCACACACAAGCTAACCCAATAACCCAAGAGCACGAACACTAATGACAGTAAAATACTACTCATAATCAAATGGATAAACCCGATCGCTATGGATAACTGGGCCTGAGTATCGCCCAGAGATATCAGTATTAATCCTGTTAAACCAAAGCCCAAAATGCAGGCAATGGTCATCACGCAGGCATGGCCTAAAAACTTGCCGCACACCAGATGCCAACGTGCTAATGGATAGGTCAGCAGTAACAACAGAGTGCCGGATTCTTTTTCACCAACAAAGCTGTCATAACTCAATAAAATCGCACCTAAAGGGAGCATAAATACCGATAAAGTGACTAACCCAGAGAGGATCTGGGCAGGCTCAAATACCACTAAGTTGCCGGACACAGCGCTGCCCATAAAACTCACACACAGAGATAGCAGCAACAAGATTCCCGCCATCATCCATAACCAACGATTACGTAAATTATCCTTAAACTCTTTGGCGGCTATGGTGCTCACTATGCTCAGGGCACTTAAACGATGGTGCGAAACCTCGGAACGGTTCATAGGACTGATTCCAAATTAATCGCCTGATTTATATCTGTTATGTTAATAGTCTTTGTGGGCATTGTTGGCGACTGAAGGGGGCAAAGACTTTCCATGTAATGATGAAACACACTCTGCAAACTAGGAGGTTCAATAGAAAAATCCCCCGCGGGCACTTTTTGTAATAAGTGATTTAACACGGCTGACTTTTGCTCCTGTGGTACAGTCAGTTTTAATCCCTGCGGCGAACTCATCTCAACACAGCTGGCTAAAATAGGATCTGCGAGCACCTCTAGCCTTTGAGTGTGAGACAAGGAATGCAAAAAGAACTGGTTTGGCAACCGAGTTGCAGATCTAAGGGCGGTTAAAGTTCCCGAAGCCAACATTCGCCCTCGACCTAAGATCAAAGCGCGATCCATCTGATCTTGTACTAATCCCAACTCATGGGTACTGATAATAATGGCGCAGCCCTGCGCCCTGAGCTGAGCGATTTTTTGATACAGGAAAGCCGATGCCAAGGGATCTAAGCCAACTGTCGGTTCATCGAGTAACAGTACCTTAGGCTCAGCCAATATCGCCTGTGCGAGCCCAAAACGTTGCCGCATCCCCTTAGAAAAAGTACTCAAACGCTTATCTTTAGCGGCCTCTAAACCAAATTCAGCAAGTAATTCATGCACTTTAGGCAAGGCAACGCCCTTAAGCTTAGCGAAATATCGCAGCAGCTCATTGGCGGTCATATTGTCATAAAAACTCACATTTTCAGGTAAATAGCCTAAGGACAAACTCTGTCTGGCATTCATACTTCCGACACTATAACCTTGAACTTGGAGCAAGCCACTTGTGGGGGTAAGTAATCCCAAAATAAGCTTGAGTAACGTAGATTTACCCGCACCATTATGCCCAAGGAGTGCGATCACTTGACCCGCTAGCACCTCAAAACTCACATCATCCAGTGCCTTAAACTTGCCATAGCATTTACTGATATTTGTCGCTTTAACAACCACATCTGCACTCGTTACAGGCTTATTCGCTGAGCAGGTCATAGTTTGATGATTCATCGCGAACCTCCATCAATCAGTACGTGCGCGCCACTTTGCATTAGGGGAAAACTATCACTTATACCGCTCGTCACTTGGGGCTTAAATTGGCGTTCCACCCAGCACAGTAACAACACAACGGGGCTTTCCATCAACAGTTTGGCTTCAGGATAAAGCCAAAACAGTTTATCTAAACTGTCATTCGGCCTATGGACAATATCCCCGAATCCATCGCCATTCAGATCCCAACCTTGATATTCCGACCAGTAATTCCCCTGCCCCTGATAACTCCATTCAAGTTGAGTTTCTCCGACATATTTAACTTGGGTTTGATTGGCCATAATACGATTATGCCAAAGGCGATTTTCCTCTCCGCCCATGGCCATACTGATCCCGGTATCGCTGTGGCTAAACTCGTTATCTTGAATACGGTTATGTTGAGCGGCGTAAATAAAAATACCTTTCCCCTCATTGCCAAGCTCCACAGTGCCCTTAGGGTTATGGATTTGACTCGCAACATTGGCTTGCACATAGGATGCCTCAGTAATGTTGAGCAAAATGCCAAAGTCCCGCGCCTGAGTCACACGGTTGTGGTGCAAGTAAATATTGGTTGAATTCATTAGGGCATAACCGCCATCGACGGCAATCGCTTGGTTTTGCCACGCTTCGTCGGCTTGGGTATACATGTAGTGAATACCATATTGCAGCTTAGTGAATTGATTTTCATAAATGCGGCTGTGGGTAACGGACTCTAAATACACACCATCACGGACAAAAATGAGCTGATTCCGGTCAATTTGTGGCGAATTAACATGCTTAAGATAAATGCCATCACCCCGATCAAGCACATGAATGGCGCCGTTGCCACTAATACTGTTGTCCGAGATGGTGGGCGAATTTAGCTGTTCGCCATAAATACCAAAACCCTCACCCACCAAGCGGTTTCCCTTAATCAACGCATTATCCGCCCCTTTTTTGAGTAAAATGGCGGCATCACGGTAATACAGATCCCGTCCCCAGTGGCGGATATTGAGCCCCTCAATACTCACCTGAGGCGCCTCAATGACCAATGCACTGCCTTGGCGCAGTGCATCTAATGTCGCGCCTACTTCCCCCTTTAGCGAAATGGATTGCGTCACCTTAAAGGAGCCTTCATACACCCCAGTGGCCAGCACTAGGGTGTCACCTTCTTGAGCTTTGTTAAGGGCAAGAGTGAGTGAATCTGTATCTGTTACCCGAATAAGTGCTGCCCAAGTACCGAAAGAGGCAAAGCACAGCAGCCAGATAAGGACGAGACGCAGCTTCATCATCACAACCTTATTTATCACCCGCGAGCAGTTCTAGGGTGATGTCATCAAATCTCAGCACTCGGCCACCGTATTCCTTAGCAAAGGCTTCGGCGGCAGCTTTGGTACTAAAAGGGGCAACGGCAGGTCCCATCACAGCTTTCTTAGTCGTACCGTAAACATAGAAGGCATTTTGAGCATCAATAAAGGCGCCATCGTCAGGTTGATCCCAATCGGTCGTGCCCGCGTCATGCACCATCATGTAATCAATTTGTCTTTTATTTTCAGGCTGTAATGCAAAGTTAAACATATCGCGGCTAGAACAAAACTTAGGTACCGTTTTCTCAGCCTTGAGATGCACTTGCCCTTTAGGTCCGGGATATTTAGTGATCACCATGCCGCATAAATGGCAACGGTCATGCTCGTGGATCATCTCGGCCTTATGAACATGGTCTGTGGCCTCGCTTTTATTACAGCCAAATAGCAAGGGCACTAACAGCAACAATGCATAGTATTTCTTCATCCTATTTATCCTTTTATTAAAATATCAACGCCTCGCCAGATTCCTTGCAGGGACAGATCTTTACGGCGAGGGTTGATAGAAACGGGTTTCATCTTTCATTTATTTTGCTTTGTGCATTTGCAATCGCATTATCGATTGCTTCACGGTTGATACTGTCCCCATTGTGTTTGAGCAAAAGCTGCCAATGGTCAATGGCCTCTTGGTTACGAGCATGCAAGTAAGCATCTGCCGCGAGTAACATATGGGTTTGAGGCTCAAAGGGAGAGAGTGCTAATGCTTTGGCAATCACCTCTTGGGTTTCAGGTGTCATTTGCCGAAGCTCACGGTAATAAAGCGCGTTAGCTTTTGCCCCTAACACTTCGGCATCTTCTCCCCCTATTTCGAGTAATTTATCTAAGGTCAGCACCGCATCTGAGTACAAACCTCCCGCATTGTAAGCCTGAGCTAATGACATAAGTGCCAAGGTGTTTTGCGGCTCACTCTGAGCCCAACGACTGGCTTTGGTGATCTCGGCCGCCACTAAATAATCAATATTTTCATCAAGCCGACCTTGATCCCAATCCCTAAAACGGCCTGTTTGACTGTAGATAGCAAGGGTCAGCAGCACTAGGACGATTCCCATCGCAAAGGGCACTTTGCTCGACATGTTTGGCAACTGTGCGATTCCCATGACTAGGTTTAGACGCATGTGCTGCCAATAAATGTAAGCAACAAACAACAGTAAACTGATGCCAATGCCTAGTCCTAAGCCCACCATTCCAGTCTCCATTTCACTCTCCAAACAACTCGTTTTAGGAGCCTGATTAACCGTGTGCAGGCATCATCTTTTTATTTTTCATCTCTTTCATTTCGCTGGGTTTCTCAATATTTTTCAGTTCAATTTCAAAGATAAGTGCTGACTCAGGAGGAATAATACCTACAGCTTCAGTGCCATAGGCAAGGCTTGCTGGTACCACAAAACGGTATTTAGACCCCACAGGCATCAACTTTAATCCCTCTTCCCAAGCGGGGATCACCGACATTAATGCAAAGCGAGTAGGCTCTTTACGTCCAACCGTATTTTCAAACTCAGTCCCATCGATAAGAGTGCCAACATATTCCACTGTGACCACATCTTCTGGATTGGGTTTATGACCTTTACCTTGTGTTAAGACTTCGTATTGAAGACCAGAGGCGGTAACTTTAACGCCAGACTTTTTTTGATTTTCAGCAAGATATGCCGCACTTGCCTTTTTAGTTTCTGCCATTTGTTTTTCAGCAACGACAGTTCTTGCGGCATTGAGTTGTTCTGCTCTTTGGTTCAGGTAGGTCAGCACTTCTTCGTCGGTTAATTGCTGTTTATCTTTAAGCGCATCCACAAAACCTTGCACGACTAAGTCGACATTCACCTCTGAACCCAATTCAACTTGGTTGTAGACTTGACCAGAAATGTAATTACCAATAGAAGCACCAATGCTGTAAGAGGTTTTATCTGCATCGGTTTTCAAACTTGTGCCAGCAAAACTGGCTACCGAAACAAATAATGCGGCGCAGGTCGCCACTGTGATGCTTTTGGGGATAAAAGAAGTTGGCATACGTGTTTTCATTTTATGTTCTCTACAATGTTAACCCTGTGGGTTTCGCCTTTTGGCCCTGCAAACCAAACCGATAAAACATCGGTCCTGTGTTACTAAGGTTTTTCTGTTACTCGACCTGACATACGCCAGCCATAAATACCATCGGCCATATGACGCACACCTGTGTAACCTAGCTTCATGGTTTCTCTCGCCGCCATATTGCTGCTAGTGCAAAGGCGGTTAGCGCAGTAAAACACCATGACTGCATCTTTATTCTTTGGAAGTAACTCTCTCCAATTCTGAACATTGAAAAAAACTGCTCCGGGGATAAAACCTTCTGCCCATATCTCCAGTGTATTTACGTCGAAAAAATAAACGCCTTGCTTGCCGACTAAGGTTTCCGCTTCCATCATCGAAATGGGATTTAATTGGATTTCGTTATAGGGCACTTCAGACATTTCTGAGCCACCACCGGCGATGACTGGCATAGCAGTCACGCCTAAGGCCAACACCATCAATATTCGGCTTACACTTTGACGAAGCATGTTATGCATAATTAGGCTCTCATATTCCCCGACACCCAAAGGTGTCGGGGATAACTAGGACTCAAGTTAAATTATATTTTCTTCGCACTCAGCGCATTACCATCAATAATGGCTTGGGCTTGGGTCACATAGATCAAGGCGGCATCTAAGCGTTTTTGTGAGTAACGCGCACCATGAACACCCCATGAACCATCGGCTTTAATCAGCTTGAGGACATCTTGAGCTTTATCGGTCAACAACAGCACTTGCGTCTTATCTTCTACCGATAACTTCGCCATATTGGGCGACTTATCGATGCTAATAAGGGCTTTTTCTACTTTGGCATAGGTTTCTTTCACTGGTTTTTGCCACTTCTGAACTTTGCCGTAGATTTGCTGTTGATCTTTAAAGTGCAGACCCTCACCCAACTTAGATTGGAATTGGCTATGGCAACCTTTGTTATCCACTACATCGTGATCAGAAGCGGAAGTACGAGCACAGGTCCACATCAGATCTAGGTAGTTATGGCCATTTTCGTCCTTCGCCACAGTCCAGCCCTTAGTGGATGAGTCGCGAGACTTACCTTCAGGTGGGTTAAGCGTCTTACGCAATGGATCGACATCGATTTTCCACATGTGCGACTTACGGACGTTGTCGAAACCGGCCATATCAGGGAACTGGATCGCGGTGAAGTTTTCACAACTACCCATGTTTGGCATATGACAGCTTTGACAAGTTTGTTTACTGTGGGTCTTTGTATTACTCGCAATTTCAGCCTGTGCCGTATGGCAATCGGTACATTCTTTGATGAGTTTTGGTTTAGTAATACCGGATTTCCAATCACCATCAGTCACTTCGTGTGGATCATGACAGGTAGAACAACGCATACCCTTATCGTAGTGAGACGAGGCAAACATTTGCGAACCTTCTGTACCACAAGATGGGCACGAAGATTTCATCTTCACGTTAAAGGCATATTCCAGTTTTTCTTTACCCTGCGGGGTTTGCGCAAGTTCTTCTACGAAGTTAAAACGCTGGTGACAACGCTCACAGTTAGAAGGCATACCACCACCGATACCGCCGTCTAAATGACCACCTGCGCCATGACACTCTTCACAGGTAATACCGAGTGACACTGTATGTTTTTGTAGCTCTTTAGGATTACCAAGGGCGGCAAAAAACTCATCTTTAGTTTTAAAATCAAACTTAAAGGTGTGGCACATTTCGCAATAGGAACTCGCAGGTTGGAATAAGAATTCCTTCTCGTATTTAGCACCATAGGAGCTCATACCCCACTGGTGTGAACCACTCGCGCCAAAATCTTCCATTTTAGTTGGAAATTCAGGAATAACTTTCTGAATTTTCTTCGCCATTTCAGGGGTTAACCATTCAGCCCAACCACGGGAGAATTGGTTACCGCCGGCGACCATAGTGCCAGTACCATCTTTGAGTAAACCGTCTTTCACATGGAAGGTACCGCGTACTAAGTAGCTGTCGATAAAGCCGTATTTGGTTCTTGGTGTTCCCACCGTCGCATAAATTGCATCAGGGGTAATGCCGTCTGGCAGGATAGAAGTATCCTTAGTGCCATACATGGTTTTGTTTAAATCGTTATCGACTTCGGGATGACTCCCCGGGAAACGTAAGGTTTTTGAATGGCGTGAACGTTTCCACTTTTCATATTGTGGACCGTGGCACTCACCACATTTTTCAGGTCCAACAAACTTATTTGGGAAGTCCAAAATCGACTTGGCACCGAGGCGATATTGCAATGCCATAGGGCGATTGCCCTCTTGATGTTGGCTATATTTTTGGCTATCACCACCGTGTAAGTATTCTTCACCACGGTCACTGACCTTATAGGTTCCTTTTAAACGACCTTGCTCTGCATATTTAAATACCGGATGATTTTCAAAAAGAAAATCAAACAACTCTTTTTCCTGAACAATATAATCCTGCAGTGTTCTTACACCACGGGATTCTAGTGTTAGATCGGGATTAGCCATAATTCCTTGAGCTTCCGCACTCATTTGTTTATTACCATAGCCAGGCTTTACCTCGCCCGGTTTAGCATCGGATGCTATTCCGGCCACACTGACGATAGTACCTAAACAAAACAGCACGCTGAGTGCTATTTTGGATTTCCATCGTTTCATCATTCACTCCTAATTATCATTAGTTTTTTATTTTCTACTGAACCTAACTGCTCACTGAACGACATAAACAATTGACCAGTTACAGCATGGTGGAGGCAAAAAACCATTAAAAATCAGAGCTAGAGCACACTAAATTTGCGCTGATAAATCAAGATGAATAAAATCAATTAAAACAAATTAAATACAATAACTTACAAAATTAATGTCATTTATTTTTTAGAAGTTAAAAAGCACATTTCAGTTATAAAAAAAACTAAAAATGCGTTTGATTTTTCAAAAAACATCAAGCGTAAAAAGGAATGATTTAATAACGGATAAGATCACATTATTAAATGCAAAACTCGACTAATCTTAAAATCAACAGTGATTAAAGCTTGTGATTAAACTGACTTTTACTACGAAGAACTTATATGTACATTTAAAATCACAAGAAAATAACTCAAGTTTCTGAGCGAATTTAATAAAAATCAGCATGTGAACATCACACGGGTAAAATAGCCAACTGTAAACACTATATTACCGCGACCACATTATTCTAAGGCATAATAAATGACAACTATGCTTCCAGAAATTGGACATATATTACTGATCATTAGTAGCGTATTGGCATTATTTTCTGCAGCACTGACCTTAATCGGTGTTAAGCAGAATAATGCCTATCTGGTGGGATTAAGCCCGATACTCTTTAGAGCCATATTTACCTCAGTATTTTTTTCACTTCTTTGCTTAATTTATTGCTTTATGACTGATGATTTTTCTGTTGCTTATGTCGCAAACCACTCTAATAGCCAATTAGCATTGGGTTATAAAGTGGCCGCAGTTTGGGGCAGCCACGAAGGATCAATGCTGTTTTGGATATTTGCGATTGCCCTTTGGGGGGCGCTCATCAGTTATCGCATAAAGATGGCGGATTGCACTCAAGATAAGGCCAGCGATAAATACCAAGACGCCCTGTATTTTGCGAGACTGTTGGCTATTTTGGCATTAGTGATCCTTGGTTTTAACTTATTTTTACTCTTTACCTCTAATCCCTTTGCCCGCTTATTACCTAACATTCCGATTGAAGGGCGAGATCTTAACCCCATTTTGCAAGACATAGGACTCATACTGCATCCGCCCATGCTCTTTCTTGGTTATGTTGGCCTCACCGTTTGCTTTGCTGCAGCGTTAGCATCACTGCTCGGTGGTGGTTTTAATACTCGTCAAATTAACTATTTACGACCTTGGGTATTATTAGCGTGGGTGTTTCTAACGGGCGGCAATGCCTTTGGATCTTGGTGGGCCTATAACGAACTGGGTTGGGGTGGTTGGTGGTTTTGGGATCCGGTAGAAAACGCCTCCTTTATTCCTTGGCTTGTGGCAACAGCATTAGTGCATTCCCTCATTCTCACTCAACGTACTCATGGCTTTAAAATCACGACTTTGCTGCTGTGCTTATTGGCATTTTCACTCAGTTTACTCGGTAGCTTTTTGGTGCGCTCCGGCATAGTGCAATCGGTACATGCCTTTGCCGCCGATCCGACCCGTGGCATGTCAATCCTCTGCTTATTAGTGATTTTTGTTGGGGCTGCGTTACTCATTTTTGCACTCAAAGCCCATCATTTAAAACAGGATGTGACTTTCGCGCTTTTCAGTAAGGAAACGCTGTTACTGCTCGGGATCGTTATCTTAGTCGTAGCAGCGTTTTCCGTATTACTCGGTACATTTTACCCTTTGATCTATGAGCTACTGGATTTAGGCACACTTTCAGTGGGCGCCCCATATTTCAACGCTATATTTGTCCCCCTCACTTTCTTGCTTGTCCTGTTAATGGGCATTGCGCCCTTAGTGCAATGGCAAATAGCGCAATGGCAAAATGCCTCAAAGACTCGTATCACTTCCTTGCTCATTCCTAGCCTAGTGATATTAGCCGTCGCAGGCTGGGTAAGTTTACAGGCCGCCTCGGGCAGTAGCTTATTTTTACTCCTTGGCACTGCCGCAGCACTTTGGTTGCTAGTGTGTTTATTGCTCACGATATTGGCAGCCTCGGGATTAGGTAGACGAATATATGCCCGTCAATTAACCCAAAACCGCAATGAGCACGGCTTAAATCCTCCCGTTAAATCATCAAAACAAGGGTTTATAGCCATGCTATTCGCCCACTTTGGGTTGGCTATCACTATTATTGGTGCAACATCCGTCTCCTTTTTTGAACAGGAAGCCCTCCTCAGAATGGGCCCTGGCCAAGGTAAACCGTTGGCGAGTTATATCTTAGTGTATGAAAGCACTGAGAATGTCGAAACCAACAGCTTTACGGCAATCCAAGCCAATATCAGTATCCGCGATGGTGCGAATGATGAAGTGATCCTCGGTTACGTTAGGCCGCAACGCCAAACCTTTAAAAGCAATGGGATGGAAATGTCCCACGCGGGTATCGATCATGGATTCTGGCGGGATATTTATGTGTCTATGGGGCTGCAATTAAGTGACAGCGAATACCTTATCCGCATCAGCTATAAACCCCTTGCGAGTTGGATCTGGCTTGGTGCGCTATTAATGATGCTGGGTGGGGCGATTGCCGCTTGGCCTACTCGCCGCTTTAGCTACCAAGCTGATTTAACAACCTTAGGTAACCTACCCCATCACAAACCACAGGAGACACTTGCCTAATGAATCCAATATTGCGCTTTTTAGTCTTACTGCTCCCTATCACCTTATGTGGAATAGGGATCCCATGCTTATCCGTCGCGCAAGCTCAGCCCATATCAAGCCTTTCCTACCAGCAACAGGCAATAGATATCAGTAAAGTGCTGCGTTGCCCTATGGCGACGAATCAGAACCTATTTGAGTCACAGGCGCCAATTGCCCACGAGCTCAAAGCACAAATATTCTCGATGCTGGAACAGGGGCAAAGCCAAGATGAGATTATCGATTTTATGGTGCAACGCTATGGTCAAAAAATCCGTTATCAACCTGAATTTAAGGCCTCCACCTTCGCACTTTGGTTTGGGCCACTGCTGTTATTAGTGCTTGGTGTTGGATTGTGTCTCGCATTGGTAACCCGTAGAAAAACACAAACGACTATTTAAAAGTAAAGGATAACCAGATGAAATTACACTATTTTCCCTTTGTTCTACTGACGTGTTTGGGTCTGTTTTCTAATAGCAGCTCAGCCCACTCACTAGACAATAAACTTTACAGTACAGGAGAGCCCCTCCCTAAGCCCCTAGTGATGACTGGTTTTATAGAAATGCAGCACGCACGCGGCGTACCAGAAGTTCCCTTTATTGATGAATCAGGACAAACCCAAACCCTAAAACAGCACCAAGGGAAATTAGTTTTAGTCAATCTTTGGGCAACCTGGTGTGCACCCTGTTTAAGGGAAATTCCAGAACTCCAAAAGCTTAAGCAGCAGTATAAAGGGAAGAATATCGCCATCATTCCAATCTCTATCGATGAAGAATCTAAAGATGTAGGCCCTTTTCTTAACCAACATGGCTTTAGCGGCTATGCCACTTGGCTTGACCCGGAGCAAAACATAGAACAAATCATTCCCGCGAATGTCGTACCCGCCAGTTATATTTTTGATGCTAAAGGTAATCTTGTCGGTTTTGTGCGGGGATATCTCGATTGGGCTGATAAAGACGTTGGCCCTTATATTGATCAACTGATTGCAAAATACGGCCAATAATCACCAAGTAACACAGACTCACAATATATTTCTCCATTCGGTCATCCGCCAAAATTTACCGAAACCCGCTGCCGCC
Source organism: Shewanella sp. M-Br (assembly GCF_036245925.1). NCBI lineage: Bacteria > Pseudomonadati > Pseudomonadota > Gammaproteobacteria > Alteromonadales > Shewanellaceae > Shewanella > Shewanella sp. M-Br. The sequence goes on along the minus strand of NZ_BJBV01000035.1, from coordinate 12,348 downwards.
TATTTGGCTGCGGGTATTTTTATCTCTGCCCCATCTTTGTATTCTGCGATGCATTTCTTTAAAATTGCCGCCAAACTCTTTATTTCAAGGCAAATCAGATGAAACTCACCCGCTTAACTCAACCTATTTATGACCACTTATATCGTGATATCAGTGAGTTTCGTAGCACCTTCGACTTGCCCGTTAATGATGTTGATTCTTTAGATGACAAGGCCGATACCTTACATACTTCACTGATTATTGAGGAGTTAACTGAACTTGCAGAAGCCGATAGCCGTATCGAACAGGCCGATGCCATAGTCGATTCTGTATATGTGTTAATGGGGCGTTTGGTGCATTTAGGCGCACAGGCCATGACGGACAGACTCGAAATCAGTTACCTGATTGACTTGTTGCTTTGCGTGGCTCAAAACCGTGAAATCGACTTTATTAGCTGCTGGGATGAAGTCCACTCGAGCAATATAAGTAAAGTGTGCCGTAACGAGCAAGAACTGGCCGAGACCATTGCCTTCTATGCCAAACAAGGTGTTGAAATTGTCGGTAGTCAGCAAGGTGATTTCATCATAGCCAAATGCGCTAAAGATGTGGAAATGGCAGGTAAAGTGGTTCGCCAAGGCAAGGTACTAAAATCGGTTTACTATCGCCCAGCGGATCTGACAACACTGGTTAAAGCCTAGATTTTATAGCTTTTTTTAAGAGCCTGTTATTTGCAGGCTCTTATTTCGCCAAGGCAATTATCTCGCCTAAGCGATTATCCAGCAGTAATGACTTTTCAGCGTGTGTTTTAACGAGGCAATCCGTATGAATCCAGCAAAAGTCGTGCGTGCTGAGGTTAAGCAATTGACTGATTTACCAAATATTGGCAAAGCCTGTGCGGCGGATTTACGTTTGCTTGGCATAGATAAGCCTGAGCAGTTGTTAGATAGAAACCCCTACGAGCTGTATCAAACGCTGTGCGACAAAACGGGCAAAAGACACGACCCCTGTATGCTCGATGTGTTTATCTCCATCACCCGTTTTATGGCAGGTGAAGATCCTAAACCTTGGTGGTTTTACACCGATGAGCGCAAAAATACCTTAGAGAAATGATGCTTTAGCGACTATCTATCCGCCTGTTTATCCAATGGTATCGTTTCGGGCTCTTCCCTTAACCACTCACGCCAAATGGCCACCAGCAGGGCCATCAATACTGGACCAACAAACAAACCGACAAAACCCATGGTTTTTACGCCGCCGATCAGACCGAAAAAAGTCGGTAAGAAAGGCAATTTAATCGGCCCACCGACAAGATTAGGCCTTAAGGTTTTATCGACAATAAACAGCTCTATGCTGCCCCAAAGAAACAAGCCGACACCCGCCGTCATATCGCCAGTGCCGACAAGATAGAGTGAAATCAAGGTAAACATGGTTGGCGCGCCGCCGGGAACCAAGGCCATAAAGGCGGTTAACACTCCAAAAGCCACGGCCGAAGGTACTCCCGCAATCCAATAGGCAATCCCCAGCACTATACCTTCACCAATTGCGATAAGCGTCATACCTATCACGGTAGAACTGACTGTTGCAGGCACCACACGGGAAAAACTATGCCAGCGAGCAGGCAGCACTCGCTCACCCACGATATCCAACTGTTTAGCCACTTGCGGACCATCTTTATAGAGGAAAAACAAAGTGATCAGCATAAAAAGTAAGGTCAATAACAACCCTAAAGTATTCCAACCCAATTGCAGCACCCAACGGGAAATGCCACTCAAATTCTGGCCACTAATGGCACTGATAATTTGGCCTAATTCATGGGGTTCACCAATAAACTGCTGCCATTGCAGGGTTAACCATTCGCCCATCCAAGGCAAGTCTTTGATCCACAAGGGCACGGGCGAACCATGTTGGTTAGTAAACACCAACCAATCAACCCAAGTTCTAATCTCTTGAAACGCATAGGAAAATACAAAAACCAGCGGAATAATCAGCCCGAGCACAATACAACACAGGGCAATGGTTGCCGCCAACGCCGAGCGACCACCGCATTTTGCCAATAGTTTTTGATAGAGAGGCCAACTTGAAAAACACACAATCAATGCAGCTAAGGCGGGCACTAAAAAATCGATAAAAAAGAATACGCCAGCACACAAGAGCAAAACCAACAAACTACGACCAATAGCGGCATTACTGAAAATCGGCGTCATAGTGCTAAAACCCCCCACAATAAAATTCAACGGTAAAATGGAAAACACTCTGCATTACACCAAACAAGGTTAACGCTTAACCAACTCGTTCTACGAATCAGTTTATTGCGCAGTGCTTCCCATGGGCAATGACTTTAACACCGAATATTGAGCTGTGTATCTATTCAATCTTTGAAGACAAAAGGCCTTTGGATATCTATCAAAGGCCTAACATTTGGAATGAGCTTATTGAGCCGAAAGCTGCTCAACTACTTTCTCTGGCTGGCTAAAATCGGTAATACGCTGAATAACTTTACCATCCTTAACCCACAGTAAAGTAGGAATATTGCGGATTTTAAAATGATTAAATAACACACCTAATTCATCAATACTAAAATCGACTTGAGTTTGATAAAGCTGCTTAAAATCTTCGAGCGCTTTATTGTCTGTCCACAAATGATTGACCACACCGTGCCACGCTTTATTAGGCACTTTTTGCGCGAGATTATTTAAACCTTTTTGAACGGTAATACACTCTTTAGACATTTCTGGGCGGCTATCAGCCAAATACCAATCACACCATGTTGCGGTAAAAAAAAGTAAATGCTCACCTTGTTCCCAAGGTTTCAGTAACTTAGCTGTTTGTTCGGCACTGGGTGCCTCCGTTGTCTGCGCAGTCAACTCTTGGCCATTCGCCAACATATCGATAAATTTATCTAAATTGGCATCAGACTCATGGCTAGTGTAAACCACATCACCAGCACGATTGATTAATACACTATAGGGTGTGCCGACCAAACCTAAAGCCACACCCTGCTCGCCTTCATTATCCAACCACACGGGCATAGTGAGCCCGAAACGTGCGATAACATCAGCAATCTTAGGCTGCTCTTCATTAATATTGATATTCACCGCGATGATATTAATCTTGTCCTGATATTTCTTCTGCAGGGCTTCAAAATGCGGCATTTGCTCCATACAAGGTTGGCACCAGGTCGCCCAAAACTTTAGGTATATCGGCTTGTCACCCGCAACACTGGCTAAAGTCACTTGCTGCTGATCTGGATAGGTTTTAAGTGCGATATCTTGATAGGCTTTATTGCCAGCAAACGTAGCAAAACTCATAACGGCAAGGCACATAACAATGATTTGACGTAACAACATAGTGTTTTCCTTAAATCTATAGAACACTCGCACCCACGACTATGGGGCGAGTGATTTGCAGCCATTTGTACAGAAAAAACATAATTAAAAAGAAGCGGCAGTCTCACCAACAACCAACCTTTAAACGACGAGTATAAACTAACAAGCCGCTAATTTAGCTATATTAAATGTAAGCCTTGATGAGCATAAAAATGAGTATTAATAACCTATCCAACAATATCTTAGACCATCAAACCTAACGCCAATTGCCTCGTCAGTTCTGCGGCGGGAATCGCCTGACAACCTGTTGCATTTTGGCCGCACCAAAGTGGGCTAAAATCACCAAATCCTTGTTGTTCAGCGGCGCTTCGCAATACTGCGACGGCACTTGAGGCGAGCGGAAAATCCGGTGCGGCATTATTGATGGGGCCAAGCTCTGCCATAAAACGATTCATAATTCCACGGGCGGGTCGACCAGTGAATAAGTTAGTCAGAGCCGTATGCTGCGCTGCCTCACTTTGCAGGGCGGCGCGGTGAATATCACTGGTGGTGCATTCGGGACAGAGTAAATATGCCGTCCCCACTTGCACCGCCGAAGCGCCCATCGCCATAGCGGCGCGCACGGTTTTGGCATCGACTATGCCACCCGCTGCAATAACAGGAATATCAACGGCAGCAATGATTTGCGGCAATAGACTAAAAGTGCCTAACTGCTCGGTTAAATCATCGGATAAAAAATGCCCCCTGTGACCTCCGGCCTCTAAACCCTGCGCAATAATAGCATCCGCACCACGCGCTTCTAGCCATAGGGCTTCTTCTACAGTTGTCGCTGTCGAAATGATTTTTGAACCCCAAGACTTTATCTCCAGCAACAAATCTTCATTCGGTAAGCCAAAATGAAAACTCACCACCTCAGGTTTAAATTTAGCTAACACTGCAGCCTGGGTGCTGGTATATGGCGCGCGTTGTGCCCCCACGGTTTGGCTATCAGGATTGACACCCAACTCAGAAAAATAAGGCGCGAGTTGATTAAGCCATGCGGCTTGTTTCGCTGCTTGCGGTTCAGGTTCGTGATGACAAAAGAAGTTTACATTGATGGGCTTAGCCGTCTGGGTGCGAATATGTGTCAAGGCGGTATCTAAGGCTTCGAGGGATAACATGGCGCAGGGCAAAGATCCCAACGCCCCCGCTTGCGACACGGCTATCGCTAAGGCACTGCCCTGAACACCCGCCATCGGCGCTTGAATAATTGGTAATTCGATTCCAAATAATCGGGTTAACTGGCACGGCATACATCACCTCCTTTGACTTGTTCTCACTTGATGCTCAATCCTGATATGGCCTCGCGGCTAAACGCTGGGAGATCCACCACAGATTGCCCACGGGATCCCGCACTCCACCTTGGCGATCGCCATAGGGCATATTCGCCACTTCCATCACTAATTCACCCGCAGCGGCGAGTGCCTGAGCCACCATTTTATCGGCATTTTCCACATATAAATAATAGGATGCGGGCATAGGCGTAAAAGCTTCACTCGCCTCACTCAACATAAATAAACAGTCGCCGATTTGCATCTGTGCATTAGCTATTTTGCCATCAGCCCGACGGGAAATATGTAGCGCTTTAGCATCAAAGGCTTGCTGTAAAAAAACCACTAAACTATCGGCATCAGCGATCATCATATACGGGCTAACCCGTGCAAATCCTGACGGAATAAACATAACGATTCCTTGTTACCTAAGCATGAAATTGATCATAAAAAACCACTATAAGCCAATGACTATAGACTAAGCACTATGGCAAAAACCAGCTGTGGCAATTAAGCCTGAAGCGTGAAATGTAAACTTAAGCATTCAGTGAACAAGTCAAAGCGTAAAGCCTGCTAATGTAAGACGACCCTACAATTTCAACCACTCTGCAGCCCACCATAAAAGTGCCATAACACTTCATGGCACTGGTTATTAAGAATAAATCAGCTTTATTTAGCATCGACTTAGCAACTATGGATCATTCATCTATGCTTAATCTATTGTTAACTTAACATGATGATCCTATGCACTTTACTGCATTCTTCGCTTACTCCCTCAGGATTTGCCTCACCTTAATCCTCTATAGTTTCGCCTTTGCAGTGCAGGCAACTTGGTATCCCGCCGATGTGATTGCTGATGGCAAAAAAACGGCATACACACCACTCACTCAAGCCCAAAAAGCATGGCGGATCTGCGCCTTACTTCCCCATGGTAAAGACCAATATTGGTGGGGCGTCGCCTTTGGGTTATCGCAGGAAGCCGAACGCCAAGGTGTAACTCTCGGCATTTATGATGCTGGAGGATATGACAATATTGAGCAACAAAAACAACAACTCTATGATTGCCAAGCCCTCAAAGCTCAAGCCTATATTATTGCTGCGAATACGGCTGACGGACTGATTGCGGATATCGAACAACTCTCTGCTGCGGGCATTCCTGTTATTGATTTAGTGAATGGTATCGCGACCGACAAACTCACGAGTCGCTCCTTAGTCAGCTTTGAAGATATGTCTGCGGCGGCGATTGAGTATATTGCATCGCAGCAACGAGACCCTGTCGATAAAGCGCCTGCGAAACTTAAAGTTGCTTGGTTTCCAGGGCCTAAGGACGCCTCTTGGGTTATGGCGGCGGAACAAGGATTTAGGCGGGCGGCAACCAAACAAGAGTTCGACACAATTGAAGGAGGGTTTGGTACTACGGAGTTATTTATTCAAGCTGATTTAGTGCGAAAAGTGCTTACTAAACAAAGTGTAGATTATGTGATCGCCAATGCAGTTGCCGCCACTTTCGCGGCGCGCTATTTAGACGGGCGTAGGAATAAAACGGGAAAGGTCATCGCGTTCTACTCGAATGCACAGACCATAGAATTAGTGCAGAAAAAACAGTTACTCGCGACGGTCAGCGACTCGCCAGTATTGCAGGCTCGAATTGCCATCGATCTCGCAATACGCGCACTCGAAGGTGCGCCTTATCCCCACAGAGTGAGCCCAGTTATCAAGGTTATCTCCCAAGACAACATCCACCAGATTGATTTAGAACAAATATTAGCGCCACAGAATCAGTGGATGATCCATCAGGATCTTCCACAACAAAAATGATGCTCACTAAACTAAATAATCGGCGCCCAGCCCAACAAATAATGCGAGTCCAGCCCAATTGTTATTGAGGAAGGCTTTAAAACAAGGAGCTCGTTCGCGGTCAAAGATCAGCATTTGCTGGTAAGTACTAAAGCCGACAAAAGTCAGTAAACCTAGGCCATAGAGTAAACCACGATCGGCGCTCCAACCGGCGGCGATAAAACAAGCCAGCGCAGCAAGCTGAAATAAACCTATGATTTGGCGGTCATATTTACCGAACAAAATTGCAGTGGATTTAATGCCCACCTTTAAATCATCATCCCTATCGACCATGGCATACATGGTATCGTAGGCGACAGTCCAAAACCAATTGGCCGCAAATAACCACCAAGCCTCGATGGGCACTTCACCCGTCTGCGCGGCGTAAGCCATGGGGATAGACCAACTCCACACCACGCCTAGAAACATCTGCGGCATATTGGTGATGCGTTTAGTGAAGGGGTAAATAATCGTGAGGATAATACCAACAACGGATAATTTAACCACTAATCCATTGAGTAATAAGACTAAACCAAAAGCAGATAAACCTAAAACGATAAACAGTATCAAGGCTTCTTTAGTGCTGATTTCACCACTGGCCAGCGGCCGAGATTTAGTTCGTTCCACAAAAGAGTCGAGATCGCGATCGGCATAGTCGTTAATAATGCAGCCACAGGCACGCATGATCACCACGCCAATAATAAAGATGATCAATACCTTAAGATCGGGCATACCACCCGCCGCTAACATCAGCGCCATCAAGCATGGCCACATCAGCAATAGCGTACCTATGGGACGGTCGATTCGAGTAAGACGGGAATACACATCCCACTTCTGCTTTAAATTCATTAACTAGGTACTCCCAATACCCTCAAGTTTCCACTCGGTTTCAGGATTAGCATCATATACCCATGCTTCTCCCGATGCGAATTTACGCCCTGAAAGCGTGTCATAAAAAGCTGACATTCATCGCGTTCAGGGCAGGCATTAAAGCGCCTCTAACCGAGCGTAAGCCACCACTAACCACTTGCTGCCAAAGTCAGTAAAGCTCACTTGTACTCGCCCTTGGGCACCGCTGCCCTCAAAGTTGGTCACTTTACCTTCACCAAATTTAGGGTGATTAACTCTTTGGCCGACGTTAAAACCGGTATCGTTTGTGGCAGCCGATTTTTGGGCGCTGAAACGATTATTCGCCATCGGCGTTGTAACCTGCGCCTTAAGACGGATTTCATCCACATATTGCGGCGGGATCTCTTTGATAAAACGCGACGGCCGCGCGTAATCTTCTCGGCCATAAATGCGCCGCGATTCCGCATAGGTAATGTAGAGTTTTTCCATGGCGCGGGTCATGCCCACATAGCAGAGACGGCGTTCTTCATCGAGTCTATCGCCCTCTTCGAGCGCCATTTTACTCGGGAAGATCCCTTCTTCGACCCCCGCCATAAACACCATAGTGAACTCTAGCCCTTTGGCAGAGTGCAGCGTCATTAGCTGCACCGCATCAGTAAAGGCATCGGCTTGGCCTTCACCTGCTTCGAGCGCCGCGTGGGATAGGAAACCGTTAAGTTCGCCCATGTCCTCCAGCTCTTCTGGTAGCTCAAAAGTACGCGCCGCCGTGACGAGTTCTTCTAAGTTTTCGATTCTAGCGTGGGCTTTTTCACCCTTTTCGGCTTCATACATGGCCTTAAGACCCGAAGCTTGGATCACAGTATCGGCCATGCGATACAGCACCATATCTTGGGTGTCTTCACGCATGGTCATGATTAAGTCCATGAAACCACGCACAGAATTTGCTGCGCGGCCCGCGAGCACTTTCTCGTCGAGCAAACGCACACTTGCCTGCCACAAGGTTAATTCATGCTGACGCGCAGTTGAGCGCAAAATATCCAAAGTGCGATCGCCAATGCCACGGGGCGGTGTGTTAACCACACGCTCAAAAGCCGCATCGTCGTCTTTGTTATTGATCAGCCGTAGGTAACCCATGGCATCTTTAATTTCTTGGCGTTCGAAGAAGCGTAAACCGCCGTAGATTCGATAAGCTAAGCCTTTGTGTAATAAGGCTTCTTCCAATACCCGCGACTGAGCGTTAGAACGATATAGAATCGCACAATCACTGAGGTTGCCGCCCTTTTCGTGCCAATCATTAATTCGACCGACGATAAAGCGCGCCTCGTCCATTTCATTAAAGGCACAATAAAGCGAAATCGGATCGCCATCGGCTTCATCCGTCCACAACTCTTTACCCATACGCTCTGGGTTATTGGCGATTAAGGCGTTGGAAGCTTTAAGAATATTGCCCTTCGAGCGATAGTTTTGCTCGAGGCGAATCGTGGTCGCACTCGGAAAATCTTTTAAGAATCTATGTAGGTTTTCAACCTGAGCACCGCGCCAACCGTAAATCGATTGGTCGTCATCACCGACTATCATCACATTGGCAGTTTGACCAGCAAGCACACGGATCCACGCATATTGGATCGCGTTGGTATCTTGGAACTCGTCCACCAAAATATGCTTAAATCTGTCTTGATAATGGGCCAACAAGTGCGGCTTATTGAGCCATAACTCATGGGCACGTAATAGGATTTCGGCAAAATCGACTAAACCCGCGCGGTCGCAAGACTCTTGGTAGACCTGATAGATTTTTAGCAGATTCTGCTCAAGCGGAAAACCGCCCGCATCGATATGTTTGGGGCGTAATCCTTGGTCTTTTTTACCATTGATATAACCCTGAGCTTGGCGTGGAGGATATTGTTTCTCATCCAAATTCAGGCTTTTAAGAATACGTTTGATCAAGCGTACTTGATCGTCTGAATCGAGGATTTGGAAGCTTTGCGGTAAACCCGCATCTTGGAAGTGAGTGCGCAACAAACGATGCGCCAAGCCGTGGAAAGTCCCAATCCACATGCGGCCCATATTGGTGCCAGCGACTTTTTCAACTCGCTCGCGCATCTCAGCCGCAGCTTTATTGGTAAACGTCACCGCAAGAATCGAGTAAGGACTCTGCTGTTCAACCTGCATCAGCCACGCAATGCGGTGGGTCAACACCCGAGTTTTACCACTGCCCGCGCCCGCCAACACTAACATGCTAGATTGCGGTGCCGCGACAGCCTCGCGCTGCTTATCATTCAGGCCGTCTAGTAAAGAAGATACGTCCATTCTCGCCTCCAAAAAATCGAGGGGGCATTATAACAGAAGAAAACCCGCCTGCGCGTTTGATCCACAAGACGAATGATATGTTGCTGTATCTTGCATTGCACTGGCTTGCAAGAGTGCCGCAATGCCTAATCTCGCTTACGCAGATATGAGTAGCTTGGCTGCCTAACACACTGCTAGATAATGGAAATTTAGGAATAGATGGCTTATTAAACCTTTTAGATGCAAAGCAAGGTTCTTCATCACCTTCAATAAGGATTAAACACTGTCATTCCAGTGACTCGCCGTGAATATATCCCTATAGGCTCGACGACGGCATCCATGCCGTCAACGGTCACTTCCATGACAATGCTTAATCCTATTAACCTTTGCGTATCTCTGCCAACCAGCAAAGGATGATAAAGCTAAAACGATATCAAGTGATTACCCATCAAACTGTATAAAAAACCGCTACCGCAAAAAAGCAAATTCCTATAGCATCATTTACACCAATTGACACGGATGTGGCAGCGACCAAGTCCAACAAGCGATTTATGCCCTATAAACAGCGCAGCGCATAAATACTAAGAAGTTAAGTTCTCCATCAGATATGAGTACATTGATAAAGGATTAAAATGAGTAAAGTAGAAGTAAATGCCAAAGGAATTAAAAATAGGCTAAAAAGCATTAAATCTTATAAATCGATTGCGGAGTATATCTGGAATGGTTTTGATGCTGGCGCAAATACAATAGAGATTGATTATCTTGCAACTGAAGTTGGTGATATTTATGAGCTATCTATTTCTGATAATGGTAAAGGAATGCCGCTAAGTCAGGTTCATAATAAATTTAAACCCGTTCTCTCTTCAGAGAAACGTGATAGTGAAATTCAGCATACACTAGTTCATGGAAAAAATGGTTTAGGCAGGCTTACATTTTATCACTTTGCACAAACGGCTCTTTGGAGAACTTGCTATAAAAAAGGTAATGGTTTTTTTAAGTATACTATTACTGCAGACGAATCACATATCGATCAATATGACCCATCAGAAGAAGAAAGATGCGAAAATAATAAAACTGGTACAACTGTAAGTTTTAATAACATTTTTGATATTTCAGATTTTTATTTTAAAAATACTATTATTGAATTTTTAAAAAAAGAATTTGCTTGGTTTTTAGAATTAAAAAGAGATCTAGGATTTTCGATAATTATAAATGGGGAGCCGCTCAATGTAGGTTCTTTGATTAAAGATGAAGATAGAATGACCATTGATATTGATGGCCATTCATTTGAAGTAAAGTATATTCAATGGAAGAGTAAGCTTAATCACCATTTTTCTAGGTATTACTGCGTCAGCAATCAATCAGAATTTAAATATTCAAAACCTACTACGCTAAATAATAAAGGTGATGATTTTTATCATAGTGTTCTCATTTTAAGTTCTTATTTTGATCAATTTAAGTGTGAGAGTAATGAGGGGCAAGCAGATCTTTTAAATTGGAACAATGACAAATCTCCTGAATTTAAAGATCTCATTCATAAAGTAAATGCTTTTTTAAGAGAAAAAAGGAAACCTTTCATAATAGATTATGCGAAGTCTCTAGTGGAAGAATATGAAGCCAAAGGTATCTTCCCAAAATATAACGCTAAAAATCGTTGGGAAATGATGCGAGCTAACGATATTAAAATGATGGTGAGCCAGTTATATCAAGTTGAACCGCGCATATTTTCAAATCTCAATACGACCCAGAAAAAAACGTTAGTTAGCTTTATGTCTTTTATCGTAGATGGTGGTGAAATAGATGACCTATTTAAGATACTAGAAAATATTGTTGAATTAACTTCGCCTGAAAGAGAAAAGTTCGCAAAACAGTTACAGACAACCAAGCTTTCATCAATTGTAAATACTATTGAATTAATTAGCGATCGTTATAAGTCTGTCGCGGAATTCAAAAAACTTGTTTTTGATCCTCAAATGTATGCAGGTGAAGTGCCTCATTTACAAAGGATGATGGAAAAAAACTATTGGCTAATAGGTGAAGAGTATCAACTACTTACTGCGGCAGAACCGAAGTTTGAAGAAGCCTTAAGAAGATTTACTTACATTTTGAATAATGATGGTGATAAGAAATCTATAGATCATAAAGATAAAAATAGAGAAATGGATTTATTCCTTGTAAGGCAAGGAAAAAGACAAAATAAAATTGAGAACGTAGTTTTAGAACTAAAGCACCCCACGAATATTAGACTTGGTAAGAAAGAGTTCGATCAAATTTATAACTATTACCAAATAATCAAATCCGAACCTCAATTTAATGCTTCAAATATGGAGTGGAAATTTTATTTAATTGGAAATAAATTTGATTCAACAGATTACATTGCTGATCAACTTAAGAGCCATAAAAGTCACGGAGAACCAGGGTTAGCTTTTACCGGTAAATACAAAATATATGTATTTACATGGAGCGAAGTGTTTACTGAGTTTGAATTGAAACATGACTTTTTAAATGAGAAGTTAAAACTTGAATTAGATCGATTGTCTGAAGGGCAGCATGACTCTGCCGATGATATTGTGTCTAAAACTAGAACTTCAGATGCGCCTGAAGAATTTGTAATTAAAGAGTTTAACGAGACACCCACTGTTAAATTTTGCGGGTGAAACAGAACATCCACAACTCTTTAATGCTTTAAGTGGCCAAAAGACAACTCAACAATCAAAGGACTACGCCATCCCCTCGGAGTTGCCGCAGGGCATTTGCGTTCT
>NZ_BJBV01000034.1:0-43428 GCF_036245925.1 Shewanella sp. M-Br | reverse complement strand
AAAAGTGGATGGGTCCATTCCATTATCCTTGTAAAATCATTGTGTTTTTTGTTCTTAAAATGTTTTTCGAGGATAAAACAAAAGATGGGGCGAAACAAGGAAGGAATACCGAACATAAAGGACGATAGTTACCGTCCTTTATGTTGAAAAATCATTAGCTTTGTAAAAGTTGATGCTGGATAAAACGCCACTGTTCATCGAAGTGTGTCGTCGGTTTGAGTTTGAATTCACTTCGTACAAATTGGGCGATGCGGCCTTCGGCAAAGGCTAACAGTAAATTGGCTAATATGGCTTCGTCTAAGTTGAAGCCTTTACCTTCTCGCAGGGTTTTTTCCCGTAAAATTTGCTTTAACTGGGTTTCAATTTTGGCAAATAAGTTACCAATACGACTTCGCAGGCGTTCATTTTCACCGAGTAGAGCATCACCGTTGAGAACGCGGGAAATTCCTGGGTTACGCTCGGCAAAGATCAGCAGCAGTTGCAGTACCAACTGGCAGCGCTTCATGGTGTCTTTTTCGTCATCCATGATTAAATTGATGCGCGACAATAACGACTCTTCGATAAATTCGATTAAGCCTTCGAACATCCGCGCTTTACTCGGGAAGTGGCGATACAGGGCGGCTTCCGATACACCGACTTCTGAGGCCAGTTTCGCTGTGGTGATCCTTTGTCCTGGGTTGGTTTCTAGCATCTGCGCTAGACATTGCAGAATGTGTTCACGACGATTAATTTTTGGGCTTACAGCCATTGCAGTATCCTTGGCTCAATAACGACTTAGGGGATTATTTAGTGCCTGAATGGCCAAATCCGCCTTCACCACGGTCTGAGCTGTCGAACTCATCAACGAGTTTGAATTGTGCTTGTACCACAGGAACAAACACCAGTTGCGCGAGACGATCGCCCATTTCTAAGGTGAATGGACTGTCACCACGATTCCAACAAGATACCATTAAGGGGCCTTGGTAATCTGAATCTATGAGTCCGACTAGATTCCCCAGTACGATACCGTGTTTATGGCCAAGGCCTGAGCGCGGTAAAATCACCGCAGCAAGTCCTGGGTCGGCCACATGAATAGCAATCCCCGTGGGAATGAGCACTGTTTCACCCGGTGCTATGGTTAAAGCCGTGTCTATCATGGCGCGAAGATCCATGCCTGCACTGCCTGCGGTGGCGTAAGCGGGCAAAGGAAATTCTGAGCCGATACGGGAGTCGAGAATTTTTAATTCAATCGGTGTTTTCATGTATTTGTTTTTTCTTTCACTATCAACGAAAGTAATTGCCGTGCCAACGTGAGTTTGTCAGTAGCAGGCAAATCTTGACTGCCGTGCGGCCAGAAAACACGCAGGGCATTAGCATCGGCATTAAAGCCTAGGCCAGCAATGGAAACGTCGTTTGCGGCGATCATGTTCAAGTTTTTACGTTTGAGCTTATCGTGCGCATAGGCTTCTACATCATGGGTTTCGGCGGCAAATCCCACCACAAAAGGACGGTTAGGTAAGCTCGCAACCGTGGCTAAGATATCAGGATTCCTCACCAGCGCAAGTTGCATTTCTTCGGTCGATTTTTTGATCTTACAGGTAGCAATATCACTAATGCGGTAGTCTGCAACGGCGGCGCAGCCAATAAAAATATCTTTTTTATCAACGTTATCCATAACAGCATCGAGCATATTTTGCGCCGATTCAACATCAATCCGTGTCACGCCTTCTGGGGTGCTGAGATTTACTGGGCCTGAGACTAAGGTGACTGCTGCACCCATATCTGCCGCGGCTTTGGCCAGTGCAAAGCCCATTTTTCCAGAACTGTGATTTGAAATGTATCTGACGGGATCAATTGCTTCACGGGTTGGTCCGGCGGTAATAAGCACCGACTGGCCTGCAAGAGGCTGCGCAGAGACTTCTTTTGTTGCAAAAAAATCACTGGCTAGCTCGGCAATTTCTAGCGGTTCGAGCATGCGTCCAGGGCCGACTTCACCACAGGCCTGACTGCCACTGGCGGGGCCCCAAAGTGTAAAACCACGTGATGCGAGGCTAGTTAAATTCGCTTGTGTAGCCAGATTACGGTACATCTGCTGATTCATTGCCGGACACAGGGCGATAGGTGCCTCAGTGGCAAGACACGTGGTGGTGATTAGCTCATCGGCCATGCCTGCATTAATCCGCGCCAATAGGTTTGCGGTTGCAGGGGCGATGATGACGAGATCTGCCCAACGAGCGAGTTCTATATGACCCATGGCTGCTTCTGCTGCGGGGTCGAGCAAGCTAGATGCCACTGGATGTCCAGACAACGCTTGCAGCGTCAGAGGCGTGATAAATTCCATCGCACTTTGGCTCATCACCACGCGCACATCAAAGCCTCGCTCCTTCAAGCGGCGTACTAAATCAGCACTTTTATAGGCCGCAATACCGCCGCCAATGCCCAGCAGGACGTTTTTATTTGTCAGACTCACAGACATCATCCGAGATAGAAATAATGCCGGCAACAATATCACAAAGTGGTGAATTTTAGTGACTATCCCAGTTCAAAAAATCTCGTCCATACTCAGTAAAGTGAAAATATGTGAGATGACAGGGAGGTCACATGGGGATTAAAGATTGGCCTGAGGGCGAAGGTCCCAGAGATAAACTGTTACAAAAAGGAGCTGCGCATCTCTCGGATGCTGAATTACTGGCAGTATTGCTGCGTAACGGTTTAGCCGGATTAAACGCGGTTGACCTTGCTAGGTCGCTTATTTGCGAGTTTGGCGGCCTCAGAAACCTGCTCTGTGCCCCAAGAAATCAGGTGTGTCGACTTCCGGGCGTAGGACCTGTAAAATACGCCCAGCTTCAAGCTGCGGCCGAATTAGCGCGGCGTGTAGCGCAGGAAAATCTGCAAAGAGGTCAGGTTTTGACAAATCCCGATTTAACTCGGGACTATTTAATGCGACAATTGGCCGATCGCTCCTATGAAGTGTTCGCAGTTTTACTGCTGGATAGCCAGCATAGAGTGATTCAATTTGTCGAATTATTCCGCGGCACAATAGACTCAGCATCAGTGTATCCACGTGAAGTGGTGAGCTTAGTGCTGGAGAAAAAGGCCGCAGCAGTTATAGTTTGTCATAATCATCCGTCTGGTATTGCCGAGCCCAGTCAGGCTGACCGACGAATAACTGAGCGATTAAAAAATGCGTTAGCAACCATAGACGTATCCTTGTTGGACCATATGGTTGTAGGTGATCGAGAGATAGTTTCTTTTGCAGAACGAGGCTGGATTAATTAATCTAACACTTGATCTTCACTCTGTGATCGTGTATAAAATGCGCCCTCTTTGTGCCTCGGGCGACGGCCATACGAGGCACATTAATGCTCGAGCGTTAAAATTGTTTTTGGAGAAGATTGACATGTCAAGAGTATGCCAAGTTACTGGCAAGAAGCCGATGGTTGGTAACAACCGTTCGCATGCAAAAAACGCGACCCGTCGTCGTTTTTTACCTAACCTACAAAACCACCGTTTTTGGTTAGAAGAAGAAAAGCGTTTCGTACAGTTACGTGTATCTACTAAAGGTATCCGTCTGATCGACAAAAAAGGTATCGAAGTTGTTGTTGCTGAACTTCGTGCCCGTGGCGAGAAGGTATAATAGATCATGGCTAAAGCTAAAGGTAATCGTGAGAAGATCAAATTAGTTTCTACAGCTAAGACTGGTCACTTCTACACAACTGAAAAAAACAAGCGTAACATGCCTGAAAAAATGGAAATCAAAAAATTTGATCCAGTTATTCGTCAGCACGTTATCTACAAAGAAGCCAAAATCAAGTAATCCTTGGTTAGTGTTTCGAGAAAAGCCCCTTATTTAAGGGGCTTTTTTTTTGCATTTTTTTAGTGGCTAGTCATCAAGTTGAGATAATTGCCTCGCAAACTTAAGCAACTGAATCATCCCTTGTGAAGTTAAAAAAGTGTGAACACTTGCTGAAAATATAAAACAGTGCGGTTCTAAGCACTTTAAATCATTAAATCTGCACTTTAGTGAGAATAAATTCTTTATATGTGAATTAAAATGCAATACCATACGCGAAAGTTAGCGATTCATTCCTGGTGTGTCATAGTGACGCTGCCAGCTCAAAAATGAGGTGTAAATAACGCGTGCGTACCACTGAACTGGTTGATGGATTTCGTCATTCTGCCCCCTATGTTAATGCTCACAGAGGTAAAACTTTTGTGGTCATGCTTGGCGGTGAAGCTTTGGCTCAAAATCAATTCCGCGCCATCTTAAATGATGTCGCCCTGCTGCACAGTTTAGGGATCAAAGTGGTGTTGGTATATGGCGCTAGGCCGCAGATTGATGCTGCATTAGCCGCCAACGGTATTGCGCCTGCCTACCACGACGGTGTGCGTATCACGGATGAAGATTCGCTCAAAGTGATTAAGCAAGTTGCGGGTGCACTGCAATTCGATATCACAGCGCGTTTATCCATGAGTTTAAGTAATACGCCGATGCAAGGTGCGCAAATTAACTTAGTGAGCGGCAACTTTGTGATTGCTCAACCACTGGGTGTGGATAATGGTGTGGATTTTTGCCTGAGTGGCAAAGTGCGTCGTATTGATGTGCAAGGCTTAAAACGTCAGTTAGATAATCACTGCATCGTATTGATGGGGCCGATTGCGGCTTCGGTTACTGGTGAAAGCTTTAATCTCACCGCTGAGGAAATCGCGACTCAAGTGGCAATTAAGCTTAAAGCAGACAAGATGATCGGCTTTAGCTCACAGAACGGTATTCTCGATCGTAATGGCGATGTAATTGCCGAGTTGATGCCAAATGATGCGCAAAACATCATGAACAAGCTGGCCGAGCAAGGGTCTGCTTGTGTTGGCACTATGGCGTTTCTCAAAGCCAGTATCGATGCTTGCCGCAATGGTGTGCCACGTTGTCATTTAGTTAGCTACCTTGAAGATGGTGCTTTACTACAAGAGCTGTTTTCCCGCGAAGGGATTGGTACACAAATCGTCACTGAGAGTGCTGAGCGTTTACGCTGTGCGTCGATCGCCGATATTGGCGGTGTGTTGAACCTTATCCGTCCATTGGAGGAACAAGGCATTCTGGTGCGTCGTAGTCGTGAGCAGCTTGAGATTGAAATCGAACAGTTCATGTTGATTGAGCGCGACGGTTTAGTGATTGGTTGCGCTGCGCTCTATCCTTTTGAAGAGGACAATGCGGGTGAGTTTGCTTGTTTGGTGGTGCATCCTGATTATCGCGATGCCGACAGAGGCAGTTTACTGCTAAAGAACATTATCAATCAGGCTAGAAACCGCGGTTATTCACGCTTGTTTGCGCTGACAACTCGGAGCATTCACTGGTTCTTAGAGCATGGTTTTGTGATTGAAGATGTTGAAGCACTGCCGCAGAAGAAAAAGCAGTTGTATAACTATCAACGCCGCTCAAAAATTCTCGCGCTCGATCTCTAAGCCGTTCTAACTCAATCTAATCAATGCCAGCCTAGTACTCATATTAGCGCTGGCATTTTTATTGACATAATATGTCTTTATTGGCAGATTAAGGCTTCACTGCACGGGAGATACTGCCAATGAGTCCTCAATTTTTTGAACTCGCCCCTTTAACCCAAACCTCTATCTTCAGTTTTATCGTCTTATTGCTCGGTTTAGCGGGTATCTTACTGATGTTATGGCTAAAAAATATGCCTAAGATAGCGAAGTCAGCGAGTTTAGGTATATTGCTGGTGATGATGGGCGGATTTTCTTGGGTCTTCTATCAATCGAATAGCGCCGAATTAGTGTTAACCGATACAGAGCTCACAGTGGATGTTCCCTTCTATAAAGTGCAGTTATCCCGTGTGGATTTATTGCTCGCCGAGGCACGTATAGTCGATTTGCAACAAGAGGCAGATTTAACGCCGAGATTTAAAACGAATGGTATAGGCATGCCAGGATTTCAATTGGGTTGGTTTAATCTACAAGGGAAAGGCAGGGCATTTTTGGCGATAACAGATAAATCGCAGTTAGTGTTAGTGCCAACGACTAAAGGCTACAGTTTATTACTGACAGTACCGCAAGGGAGTGAGTTTTTAGCACAGTTACAGAAGTAATCATCATATGTCATCACTTCTGCCACTGTGTTTATCGGCGTGATAATGCTCACGCCGTTTTGCGTTTATAGGCCATATCTAAGGTAAAGACGAGTAGCGCGCTCCAGATAAAGCCGAAGGTCACGCCTTTTTCGGCATCGAAGGGCTCATTGAACAGACTCACCGCGAGGATAAACATAATACTCGGGCCAATATATTGGAAAAAGCCGAGCATAGACAATGGAATACGTACCGCTGCCCCTGCAAAACACAGCAAAGGAATGGTAGTCACTATCCCCGCCGCCATTAACATCAGATTCAATTGCCAATCGTTAGTCAGCATGCTCGCCGTGGCAGTGTCTAAGGTTGCGACGAGATAAATCAGCGCTACCGGTAATAACACTGCGGTTTCGACCAATAATCCGGCCTTAGCATCCACATTGACCTTTTTTCGCAGCAGTGCATAGAAACCAAAGGTGCCCGCGAGTGCTAGTGAGACGATGGGAATCGAGCCAAAAGAGATTAACTGGATCAATACGCCAGCGCTGGCGAGTGAAACCGCAAACCATTGCAGTTTACGCAATCTTTCGCCTAGAAATAACATCCCGAGTAAGACATTGAGTAAAGGATTGATGAAGTAACCTAGGCTGGCATCGAGCATGTGATCGTTATTTACCGCCCAGATAAATAGTAGCCAGTTTCCCGCGATCAGTATGGAAGTAATGGTAAGAACCATCAACTGTTTAGGCTGTTTAAACAGTAAGCGTAAGCGAGAAAAACCGCCGATAAACTGCATAATGATCAGCATAAACACGAATGACCAAATCACTCGATGGAGCAAAATTTCGGTGGCGGAAACATGGTTGAGTAATTTGAAATATAAAGGCGCAAAACCCCACATACAGTAAGCACTGACGGCAAGTAGGATCCCTTTGCGGTATTCAAGATCTGGCATGAGACATCTTCGAAGAACAACAAGGTGGCGATTGTAGGTGTGTCTGACCGCTGACTCAAGGGCATCGCCGTGTTCTTTTCGTTACAGAATATCTCCACAAAAAATTGAATGGGCGATTAAAGTGAGTAACCATCCTGTTAATCAGGACGTTTACCTTAGTCAATCTTGAGCCCTAAGGCAGTAATACACATCTAAATTTAATCGCCTAACCCACCATATAAGTCCCTGTTCCAAAAGCGATATGCGTGCCTTGCTCATTATGTAGTTCCATGCGGCATACTGAAACTCGATTACCCGCACGGATCACGCTGCCCGTCCCGGTAAAGGTGAGGCCGCGTCCCGGCCGCAGATAATCAACGCGCATATCGATAGTGCCTAGTGTTTGCAGGCGTTGCTGCAGCTCTTCGACTGTCCAATCATCACGACTGGCGACCAGTCCTGCAAAGGCCGTGAGTCCGCCAACCACATCGAGTACCGTGGCTGTCACACCGCCGTGGAGGATTTGCTGGTGGATATTACCAATCAGCTCAGGCTTCATGTTAATCACCACTTCGACGCCATCAATGTCGTAACGTTTGATATCAAGTCCGAGTAGATTATGAAAAGGAACATGTTGATCAAATACAGCTGCGACTCTTCTCAAAGCTTCGGCTTGGATTGGGCTGGTCATTTTTGGGTCCTTGTCACTGAGTGACGGTATTAGGCGTAATTGGATTTGTTATCAACACTGAGATAAACAAAGTGCGGCTTAGAGCAATTAATCTACAGTGAAGCTTACGGCTAATGCAACTCCGTCGCTAAAATGACGACACCGTTTCGGCAGTTTTTAAAGTATTTTACCCCGCGTTCGTTATTTTTGGCTTAGCCCACTAGGGTTAAAATAGCTGCAATCGTGGTGAATTGCCTCGTCTAAAGCGCTTTAAATTACCGTTGAATCCTGCATTTTGAACTAGTTTGGGTATAGAATAGGCCCCCTCACTTTTGACATAGAAGATCCATGGAAAAGCTCGTACTCGACACGCATGATGATCCGCTCTCGCAACGCCTCGCGCAGGTGTTTGGTTACCGTGACTTTAGGGACGGTCAGCGGGAGGTGATAGAACGTGTCTGCGGCGGGCAAGATTGCTTAGTGATCATGCCAACGGGCGGCGGTAAGAGTCTGTGTTATCAGTTACCCGCCTTGATGATGAATGGCATCACTATTGTCGTCTCCCCATTGATTTCTTTGATGAAAGATCAAGTCGATAGCTTATTGCAAACCGGTGTTGCTGCGGCTTATCTGAATTCTTCTTTGCCGCGTGAGCAGAGTGCCGAAGTATTAAGGCAGCTACGCCACGGTGAGTTGAAGTTACTTTATGTGTCACCTGAGCGCTTATTAACCGCTGATTTTATTGAGCGTATGCAGTCTATCCAGCTGGCGATGTTTGCCATCGATGAGGCGCATTGTATCAGTCAGTGGGGTCATGATTTTCGCCCTGAATATGCGGCGCTCGGCCAGTTAAAGCAACTCTTCCCCTATGTGCCCATGATGGCGCTGACCGCAACAGCAGATCAGGCGACTCGACAGAGTATTTGTGAGCGGCTCGGTATTGACCCGTTCCGTTTACTTTCAAGTTTCGATCGGCCCAATATTCGCTATACAGTCGCCGAAAAGCTTAATGCAGCTAATCAGTTACGACATTTTTTAACGCAGCAGAATGGTACTAACGGCATTATTTATTGCAGCAGTCGCCGTCGTGTCGATGAAGTGGCTGACCGTTTATGTCTGCAAGGTTTTAATGCCAAGGCCTATCATGCGGGAATGACGCAGGAAGACCGTGGTGCAGTACAGGATAGTTTCCTTAAAGATCAAATCGATATTGTGGTTGCCACTGTGGCTTTCGGTATGGGTATTAATAAGTCGAATGTGCGTTTTGTGGTGCATTACGATATCCCAAAAAGTATCGAAGCCTATTATCAGGAAACGGGCCGAGCAGGACGTGATGGGCTCGATGCAGAAGCTTTTATGTTGTTCGATCCCGCCGATATTGGTCGGGTGCGACATTTGATTGAACAGTCCGAGCCAGGACCGCAGCAACAGGTCGAATTCCACAAACTTAATACTATGGCCGCCTTTGCTGAGGCGCAGACCTGTCGCCGCCAAGTGTTGCTGCATTACTTTGATGAGAGTGCATTAGAGCCCTGTGGTAACTGCGACATTTGCCTCGACCCGCCTAAGCGTTATAACGGCACCGAAGATGCACAGAAGGTGTTGTCATGTATTTTCCGTTTAGGCCAGCGTTTTGGTATCAATCATTTAATTGAAGTGTTGCGCGGTTCGAAAGGCGCACCGATAGTCGATCGAGGGCATGACAAACTCACGACTTGGGGGATTGGTAAAGACAAGAGCCATGAGTATTGGCTGAGTGTGATCCGTCAATTGATCCACTTGGGACTGGCGAGTCAAGATGTGACTCGTGGCTCCTCTATTACCTTAAACCCATCGGCACGGCCTGTGCTCAAAGGGGAAGTGGCGCTAATGCTTGCTGAACCGCGTATTCAGTTAACAACCACAAAACGTAAGGCGAGTCAGTCTAAAGCACCGTTGAATTATGACCGTAAATTGTTCGCACGGTTGAAGTTATTGCGTAGAACCATTGCCGAGCAGCAGGATGTGCCGCCGTATTTAGTCTTTAACGACGCTACCCTCGCAGAAATGGCAGCCATGATGCCAACGAGCGCGGGGGAAATGCTCGCCGTTAACGGGGTTGGCGAGCGTAAACTGAGCCGTTTCGGTGACGCTTTTCTCGATGAAATCGCGGCTTATTTAGCGGGAGAATAATAGTTTGGATTATTCTCATTGACTTTAACCTTGCCCAATTGATTGATACTGGCTCGCTTAATTAAAGACTCTAAGGTATCAAACTGTTGCATCGCCGCTATACCAATATTGACCTTACTTGAACCCTGCCAAGGCTGAATGTAAGCAACTAACTGACTAACGACTCTTTTAGCACCAGTTGCCGAGGTATGCGGCAGGATAATGACAATTTCATCCATCGAATATCGGATTAACTTATCTTGCTCCCGTAGTCTGTGTTGTAGCTCATCCTGTAAGAGAGGTAGGTCAACTTGACGGATCTGACTCGCATTAAACAATAATAAAGACAGTGGGTAATTACCTTGTTTGGCACTGTTTAATGCTGATGTGACTTGTTGGAGCAGCGTTTCCGCAGGTTCATTACCTTCAATATGTGGGGCACGATTATTCTGTTTATCAATCAAATACCAAATAGCTCCGCCCAATAATGCCATTGCGATTAAGAACAGTGTGCTATAGGCCCAATCGACATTTAGCTCTTGTAAGATTGAATCTTTTTCTGGTGCAGTGCTATTTGGCTCCTGCTGCAGATCTTGTTGATTTAGACGGGCCTTAAACTGCAATATCCGAGCATTATTCATTGCTTGATTGGTGAGCTCGGCCGCTCGATAGCGTTTGAGTAAGAAAGAATAGGCTTGTTTAAAATCCCCTTTTTCTAAGTAGTGATCGCTCATGATCCCGTAGAATCCTTTGAGATCTGAGTATTGCTTTAGGTTTTCAGCTTGCTCAATAGCGTGATTCATGAGGATTAAAGCGGCATCTTCTTGATGCTGAGCAAAACGAATTTGGGCGAGTAGGCGAGTTGAACGCATTGTCGCTAATTGTTGATTTTGTTTTTTAAACGTATTAATCGCGATAGAAAGATACTCTTCGGCATTATCGATGCGGCCTTTATCGAGCGCGATTGAGGCCAAAATGGCATAACTGTAGGCGAGTTCAAGTGGCGAACCTAGCTCAGGTAAAAGCGCTTTAGCTTGTTGTTCGAGTTTATCACTGTAATCAAACTCTTGATTATCAAGCGCTATCCGAGCTGCATTGCGTAAAATAAAGTGTAAAACTTTCCCTTTTGCATCGGCACTTTGTATACCTAAGTTGGTGTAATACATGGCTTGGGGGAAATCATGGGTGGCATAAAGTAAATTTCCCATGGCGGCATACACATAGGCCTGTGGTGGCCAAATCCAATTTTGGGTTTGAGCATGAATATCCGGATAAATATCAATCGCGAGGCGTAAATCTTCGATAGCAGAGGAGAAGTTATCAGTGTCAGTATCGAGTTGGCCACGTAAGCGTAAAGCATCGACTAAGGCTTGTGGTTGCTGGTAACGTCGCGCTAGGTTAATGGCTGAATCAAGCAAAGGTAGGGCATTTTGAATATTGTTATAGCTAAGGTTGGCGTCGGCTTGGCAGATCAAAAAGTAAGGTCGTACTTGATCTAGCTTAAGTTGTTTAGCGTTTGCTTCGCCTAATTGAGCGACGTTGATAGCGGCTTCATTTTCCCCTATTTGTAGTAGGTTTTGGCATTTCAATACACTTAATCTGAGTCGATTGATATCTGAGCTTGCACTGGTCGCAAATTGTTTTTCTAACGCTGTTATTTGAGTGAGTGCTTTACTGGGATATTGGTAGACGAGTTCAGTGAGTTCATCTAATTGGTCTATAGCACTGGCCCCAAAGGGAAACAGCCATAACAACAGGCTCAGTACCAAGACGCGAAAATCCATTTTGTGCTCCATATAAAATGCGTAAGTTCTAATATCCCTAATCACTAAGGCGGGATTATAACTTTTCTTAATCGTTTTTTGCATAAAAAACTATTTTTTTCTAAGGGGAATAAGTTAACACATCCCAGTGATTTCTGAATCCAAACAGCTGGTTAATTCTGTGGAATCGATCACTAATTTGGGGATGAAACTCACCGTTATTAGCCTTAAGACAGGTTGAATGAGTGGAACATGAAAAAATTAGGGTTGACACTATCGGCTAGGCAAGTTAAATATTAACCGTCCTCAATAATTTAAACAGAATAAATATACAGATTAAATGAATATTATTAGCCGCAAACTCGACCTCCTCCTTCTCTCTCTCGCGGTTTATACGCGGAGGTCTTAGTGTTGCACGCTCGATAAAGAGGCAAAGCATTCACAAACCCCGCACCGATGTTGCGGGGTTTTTTGTATCTGAATACGGCAAAAATTAACTAACGAACGGTGACGTTCCATGGAGAAGCGAGATGTCTAACAGAGTCATAATATTTGATACTACCTTGCGTGATGGTGAGCAGGCGTTAGCCGCAAGTTTGTCGGTCAAAGAAAAACTACAGATCGCTATGGCGCTGGAACGTCTCGGTGTGGATGTGATGGAAGTGGGTTTTCCGGTTTCTTCACCCGGTGATTTTGAGTCAGTGCAGACTATAGCGCGTACCATCAAAAATAGCCGTGTTTGTGCCTTATCCCGTGCATTGGAAAAGGACATAGATGCTGCGGCGCAGGCCTTGTCAGTTGCAGATCAATTCCGTATCCATACCTTTATCTCGACCTCGACGATTCACGTTGAGAGCAAGTTGAAGCGTTCTTTCGATCAAGTGTTAGAGATGGCCGTAGGCGCGGTGAAGTATGCCCGCCGTTTTACCGACGATGTGGAATTTTCCTGTGAGGATGCGGGGCGTACGCCCATCGATAATCTATGCCGTATGGTAGAAGCGGCCATTCGTGCGGGCGCGCGCACCATTAATATTCCCGATACGGTCGGTTACACAGTGCCCAGCGAGTTTGGCAATATCATTCAAACTTTGTTTAATCGGGTGCCGAATATCGACCAAGCGGTGATCTCAGTGCATTGCCACGATGACTTAGGTTTGTCTGTGGCTAACTCGATAACTGCAGTGCAACACGGTGCGCGTCAAATTGAATGTACGATCAATGGCATAGGTGAGCGTGCGGGTAACTGTTCACTGGAAGAGATCGCTATGATTTTAGCGACGCGTAAGGGCATGTTAGGGCTAGAAACGGGCATTAATGCCAAAGAAATTCACCGTACTTCTAATTTAGTCAGCCAGTTATGCAATATGCCAGTGCAGGCGAACAAGGCTATTGTCGGTGCCAATGCCTTTACCCATTCGTCGGGCATCCATCAGGATGGCATGTTAAAAGCACAAAATACCTATGAAATCATGACGCCAGAAAGCATAGGTTTGAATCGCAACAACTTGAATATGACCTCGCGCTCGGGTCGCCATGTGATCAAGCATCGCATGGAAGAAATGGGCTATAGCGAGCACGATTACAATATGGATACTCTGTATGAAGAGTTTCTAAAATTGGCAGATAAAAAAGGCCAAGTATTTGATTATGATTTAGAAGCCTTAGCCTTTATGGAAGCGCAGGCCGAAGAAGACAATCACTATCAATTGCAGCAATTAGTGGTGCAGTCTGACTCAACTGAAGGCGTAGCTACGGCGACTGTGCGTATCGAAGTGGGCGGCGAAATTAAAACCGAAGCCGCAACGGGTAATGGTCCTGTCGATGCTGCCTATAACGCGATTGCCCGCGCAACCGATCGCCGAATCGATATCATCAGCTACAAGCTAGGCGCTAAGGGCGTAGGTCAAAATGCCTTAGGCCAAGTCGACATTACCGCGGTTTACCACGAGCAGAACTTTCACGGCGTAGGTTTAGCGACCGATGTGGTCGAAGCCTCGGCGCGCGCTTTAGTGCATGTGATGAACTTAACGTGCCGCGCAGACAAGGTTGCCGATTACAAACAAAGCATGCAAAAAAATCGAGAGCTAGGCGGCGTCTAGTCGCTAAAAGCATCCAGAGAATAGCAAGGTCGAGCATAAAGCATTTACATTTAAAGGAGTTGGCTGGCGTATGAGTTATCAAATAGCAGTATTAGCAGGGGATGGGATCGGCCCAGAAGTGATGGCAGAGGCGCGTAAAGTGTTGCGTGAGGTTGAAGCGCGTTTCGATTTGAATATCGAATACACTGAATTCGATGTTGGCGGTATTGCCATTGATAACCACGGTTGTCCCTTACCCGATGCCACGCTAAAGGGCTGTGAAGCGGCCGATGCGATCCTATTTGGTTCAGTCGGTGGCCCTAAGTGGGAAAAGTTACCGCCAAATGAGCAACCTGAGCGCGGCGCGTTATTGCCACTGCGTGGTCACTTCGAACTGTTTTGTAATCTGCGCCCAGCTAAATTGCATGATGGTTTAGAACATATGTCACCGCTGCGTAGCGATATTTCCGCCCGTGGCTTTGATGTTTTATGTGTCCGTGAGTTAACCGGCGGCATTTATTTTGGTAAGCCAAAGGGCCGTCAAGGCGAAGGCGAAAATGAAGAAGCTTTCGATACCATGCGTTATAGCCGTCGCGAAATTAGCCGTATCGCCCGCATCGCCTTCGAAGCTGCCCGTGGTCGCCGTAAAAAAGTGACCTCAGTGGATAAAGCCAACGTGCTCGCCTGTTCAGTGTTATGGCGCCAAGTGGTAGAAGAAGTCGCGGTAGATTTCCCCGATGTCGAGCTTGAACACATCTATATCGATAATGCGACCATGCAGTTGCTACGCCGCCCCGATGAGTTCGATGTGATGCTATGTTCTAACCTGTTTGGCGACATTTTATCCGACGAAATCGCGATGTTAACGGGCTCTATGGGCTTGTTGTCATCGGCGAGCATGAACAGTACTGGCTTTGGTTTATTTGAACCAGCGGGTGGCAGTGCGCCGGATATCGCGGGCAAAGGCATTGCAAACCCTATCGCCCAAATTCTGTCGGTGGCATTAATGTTGCGCCACAGCTTAAAGCAAGAAGAAGCTGCGTGTGCGATTGAGCGTGCCGTCAGCAAAGCATTAAATTCTGGCTACTTAACCGGTGAGCTATTGAGCAGCGACAAGCGTAGCCAAGCTAAATCAACCGCCGAGATGGGTGACTTTATCGCCAATGCTATAAAGGAAGGTGTGTAATGACGACTGTGCCAAAAAACGCGGTGGCAAAAACGCTGTATCAAAAAGTATGGGATGCCCACGTTGTAGCGACTCCTGAAGGTGAAGCGCCGATCATTTATGTCGACAGACATTTAGTCCATGAAGTGACTTCTCCTCAAGCATTCAGTGGTTTAAAGGTAGCGGGCCGCAAACTGCGTGCACCGGAAAAAACCTTTGCTACTATGGATCACAACACTTCGACCCGTAGTGCCAGCTTAGATGCGCTAAGCCCAATGGCGCGCGCACAGGTTGAAACCTTAGCGCAAAACTGTAAAGACTTTGGTGTGCGTTTATACGACATTCATCATCCTAATCAAGGGATTGTGCATGTGATGGGGCCAGAGTTGGGTATTACCTTACCCGGCACTGTGATTGTCTGTGGTGATTCCCATACTGCGACCCATGGCGCCTTTGGGGCATTGGCGTTTGGCATTGGTACGTCCGAGGTAGAGCACGTTTTAGCGACGCAAACTTTGCGTCAGTTAAAAGCTAAGACCATGAAGATTGAAGTGCGTGGTCATGTCACCGATGGCGTGACCGCCAAAGATATCGTACTCGCTATTATTGGCAAAATCGGCATGGATGGTGGCACGGGTTATGTGGTGGAGTTCTGCGGTGAGGCGATTGAAGCCCTGTCGATGGAAGGCCGCATGACAGTGTGCAACATGGCAATTGAGATGGGCGCTAAAGCGGGCATGGTCGCGCCGGATCAAACCACTTTCGACTATTTAGCAGGCCGCGAATTTGCACCCAAGGGCGAAGATTGGGCAGAGGCTGTCGCTTACTGGAAAGCCATTAAAACCGATGACGGCGCCGTATTTGATGCTGTCGTTGAGTTAGATGCCGCCGATATTGCGCCACAATTGACTTGGGGTACAAACCCCGGCCAAGTCGTAGCGATCGATGGAAAAGTGCCAAATCCTATTGATGAAGTAAATCCAAGTACCCGAGCTAGTATGGAAAAGGCCCTAGAATACATTGGCCTGAGTGCGGGTACGCCTATGACAGATATCAACATCAACAAAGTATTTATCGGTTCTTGTACTAACTCGCGGATTGAAGATTTACGCAGCGCCGCAGTACATGCCAAAGGCCGTAAAGTCGCGAGTGGCGTCACCGCGATTGTAGTACCTGGTTCTGGTCAAGTGAAAGCCCAAGCCGAAGCCGAAGGCTTAGATAAAATCTTTATTGAAGCGGGATTTGAGTGGCGTTTACCGGGTTGTTCTATGTGTTTGGCGATGAACGATGACAGATTAGAGGCGGGCGATCGCTGTGCTTCGACCAGTAATCGTAATTTCGAAGGTCGTCAAGGCCGCGGCAGTCGTACCCATTTAGTGAGCCCTGCAATGGCCGCCGCCGCTGCGGTGGCTGGGCATTTTGTCGATATTCGTAAACCTTACTAATTACCGTAAACCCAAGAGGAGAAGTTAATGCAACCTTTTACGACCCATACCGGGCTTGCGGTCATGATCGACAGCACCAATATCGATACGGATCAGATCATTCCGAAACAGTTTTTGTCTAAGGTGACGCGCGATGGTTTTGGGGTGCACTTATTTCATGACTGGCGTTATTTAGATGATGCGGGCGATGTGCCCAATCCTGATTTTTCATTGAACCAGTCTCGTTATAAAGGCGCTTCAATTCTTTTGTCGCAGGAAAACTTTGGTTGTGGTTCAAGCCGCGAACATGCGCCTTGGGCGCTGGCGGACTTTGGCCTACGCGCCATTATTGCGCCGAGTTTTGCCGATATTTTTTACGGCAACTCAATCAATAATGGCCTATTGCCTGTGGCGTTAACCCATGCGCAGGTGCGTCAGTTGATGGACGAAGTGGCGGCAGAAGAAGGCGCGCAAATCACGGTTGATCTCACAAGCTGTAAAGTGATTGCACCGTCAGGTGCTGAGTTTAGTTTTACGCTGGCAGAGTCGGCGAGACATAAGCTACTCAATGGGTTAGATGCTATTGGGTTGACCTTGTCCCATGCTGCGCAAATCAGTCAGTACGAAACTCAAATCCAAGGTTGGCGCCGCTAAACTTTCAGCGCACATTTGTACTGGTGTTGAGTCTATATTTAAGCGCCTAGGTTAATACCTAGGCGTTTTTGTTTTAAATCTCAATACACTCTTAATTTAATTAATTGTATTTTAAAGCATAAATTTTTATTGTCGTTTTGATACTAGAAAATTTTATTCTCTGCAGTGATTTATGCTGAATTTGTCGAGTTTAAATGATTTACAGGTGTTCCAGAGTTTTAATTTTTTATCTTGTTGTTTAATATTGGTATTTTTTGATTTATTAATTTAAATCTCACGACTGTCGTGAATGATTTTTGAGTGTTTAAAGGTGGTTTTTTGTTTTAATGGTGATGTATATCACTAAATCTGTTTTAAATTTGTATTTCTTTAGATTTTCTGTCTGTTTTATCTCCTTTGGTTGCAAACATCTTCTGCATAAGTAAACTGCTGCGCATTCAATATGGAGTGTTTGCTCTATTTTGCCTGAACGCCGCAGTACTCATCTAAGTAGTACAGATAACAATAATATGATTAGAGAATAACAATGCAAAAACGTCTTCTGACTTTGGCTGTCACTGCAGCCTTGTTAAGTTCAACGACTCAACTCCATGCCGCGGGTTTTCAACTTGCGGAATACTCTGCTACAGGTTTAGGTCGCGCCTTTGCGGGTGAAGCCGCTATGGCGGATAACGCTTCGGCTCAAGGTCGAAATCCTGCAATGCTGACTTATTTAGAAGGACGTCAGTTGTCCGCGGGTGGCATTTACGTTATGCCAAACGTCGATGTGACAGGTGATGTCAGCCTTAGCTCACCGTTAATTGGTCCAAATCCTGTTGTTATGAAAGGTGGCGATGCACTGGATGTGGCCGATGACGCACTCGTGCCAAATTTTTATTATTCAAATCAGCTAAATGATCAATGGACTTGGGGCCTAGCGGTAAACTCTAATTATGGTCTAGCCACTGAATTACCCGCGACCCACGCAGCGGCTATTTTTGGTAACAAGACTTCGGTTACGACCGTTGAATTTAATCCAAACATCGCTTATCGCATCAATGATGCTGTCAGCGTTGGTGCTGGTGTACGTATCGTTTATGGTGAAGGCGAAATCGGTGCCTCATTACCAGGTTGGGTCGATGATATCAAACCTGCTCTGCCGGCTCCTGTGCAGGCAGTGTTACCTCCAGGTGGCACTGAGCTGAAAAGCATGAAGGGTGATGATGTGGGTTACGGCTGGCAGTTAGGTGCAAGCTGGCAAATTAATCCTGCTCACCGTTTAGGTTTTGCTTATCACAGCGGCGTGCAACTGGACTTAGATGGCCATGCGTCTGGTGTTCTGTACACTGGCGGCCAAGATGTGTCCATTGAAGGTTATTTACCGCTTGAATTGCCCGCTTTTGCAGAGATAGCTTCCCATCACCAATTGACCGATAACTGGGCCATGCATGCGAGTGTAAACTGGACCGATTGGAGCGTATTCGATCAACTAGTGGCTTATTTCCCTGGTGAAGTTAAGCCTAAGGGCGGCTTAGAGTCTGATTTAGTTAAAGAAGAGCACTTCGAAGATAACTGGCGCTTCGCGCTAGGGACGACTTATCAAGTGAATAACGACTGGTTAGTGCGTGCCGGTGTTGCTTTAGATAAAACGGCGGCAAATGACGAGTGGCGCACAACCACAATTCCAGACTCTGACCGTCTGTGGTTCTCTGTGGGCGCAGGTTATCAGGCAACTAAGAACCTGAACGTTGATTTTGCTGTGACTTATATTAAAGCGACTGGCGATGCGCCAATCAATGAACAGCAAAACCTATTGAACCTAGCGACTGTTAACTTTAACGGCGAAGCAAGCGGCGATGTATGGCTTGCGGGTATCCAAATGAGCTACAAGATGTAAGTTCAGTATGTTAAAAAAAGCCCTGAATCTTCAGGGCTTTTTTATAGCTATAGCATGGTGGCGTTATCTTGTTTTACGGCTTGCTTGCTGGTCACGGCGGTAAATTCCGAATATATTCACTGCATAAGTCGGTGGATCATGTTAATTCTCCCTAGCATAAAAAGGCGGCGGAGAGTTCAGATAGGATAGTAGCGTGCAGAAAAAATACGTGGTGGCCTTAGATCAAGGCACGACCAGCTCAAGGGCGATAGTGTTCGATCACGACGCAAACATTGTCAGCGTGTCCCAGCGGGAATTTACCCAGTTGTACCCTAATCCGGGTTGGGTCGAGCATGATCCTATGGAGATTTGGGCAAGCCAAAGTTCAGTGTTAATTGAAGTATTGGCGCGTGCGGGTATTCACAGCGATGAAGTGGCCGCCATTGGCATTACCAATCAGCGGGAAACCACTGTTATATGGGAGAAGGCCACAGGTAAACCTATTTATAACGCGATAGTGTGGCAGTGCCGTCGCAGCGCTGAGATTTGTGAGCAACTCAAAGCTCAAGGGTTAGAAGAATATGTGCGTGAGAATACTGGTTTATTACTAGACCCTTATTTTTCAGGCACTAAGATCAAGTGGATTCTAGATAATGTGCCCAATGCCCGTGAGCAAGCCGAGCGTGGTGAGTTGTTGTTCGGGACTATCGATACTTGGCTCGTGTGGAAGTTAACCGAGGGCAAGGTGCATGTCACCGATCCCACCAATGCTGCCCGCACTTTGCTATTCAATATCCATAGCCTGACTTGGGATAATAAGTTACTCGAAGCCTTAGATATTCCCTTGTCTATGTTGCCTGACGTTAAACCCTCCTGCAGCGTGTATGGTACGACACGGATAGCGGGCGAAGGCAGTGAAATCCAAGTCGCAGGAATGGCGGGCGATCAACAGGCTGCGCTTTTTGGTCAGTTATGTGTCGAGCCCGGCATGGCGAAGAATACCTACGGTACTGGTTGTTTTTTGTTGATGAATACAGGGACAAAAGCGGTGCGCTCAAACCATGGGTTACTGACCACAGTTGCCGTGGGGCCTAAGGGTGAAGTGAACTATGCCCTCGAAGGTTCAGTCTTTATGGGCGGTGCGACCATTCAATGGCTGCGGGATGAACTGGGGCTTATTCGTGACGCCAGTGATACCGAGTATTTTGCCTCTAAGGTCGCCGATACTAATGGCGTGTATCTGGTGCCCGCTTTTGTGGGACTCGGTGCGCCCTATTGGGATCCCAATGCCCGTGGCGCACTCTTTGGTTTAACCCGTGGCGCCAACCGTAATCATATTATTCGGGCAGCGTTAGAATCTGTCGCTTACCAGAGTAAAGATTTACTCGATGCTATGACCAAAGACAGTGGCGTCAGCCTTAAGCGTTTAAAGGTGGATGGCGGCGCGGTCGCTAATGATTTTTTGATGCAATTTCAAGCCGACATTACCGATGTCGAAGTGTTAAGGCCAAGCGTTTGTGAGACAACCGCTTTAGGTGCGGCATTTTTAGCTGGGTTGGCAGTGGGCTTTTGGGAGAGTGTGATAGAGCTTGAGCACAAAGCCTGCATTGATAAGCATTTTATCCCTAATATCGATGCCCAGACTCGAGTACAGCTATACGAAGGTTGGCAGGACGCGGTGGCCAGAACTCGAACTTAAACAATACGCCTTGAGGCGGCATTGGTTTGAGATAAAACTTAATTTGAGGTATCGCATGATTCGAAATCTGGCCTGATTTCAGACATGCTCGATAGTGCTGCTAAAAGAGGCTAATAAAAAGGCGCTAATCCAATGGGATTGCGCCTTTTCCGTTTTATATCAGTACGGATTTATACTTCTACATCAATGATATGTTGGCTCGGTGGCTTCTTGATTTCTGCGGAATCATCGGTCACTTCAAGTACGACACCTTCTTTTAGTTTTAGCGTTTCGGTTTCATCCGATGCACGGCGTTTCTTATTTTTATTGTTATCTGATTCTTTGCGTCTTTCCCTAACTTTAGTATCGTGGCTTTCTAACGCTGGAGGTAACTGCGACTGCGGTGTTTCATGGCTATCGGGGGCATTTGCGCTTGCACTGCTGACTTGGTCAACAACCCGTTTAGGGTGAAACACGGCTTTTACTGGCTGTGCCAGCATGGCATAAATGCTATCCAATCCACTCATAACGCCTCCTTGTTATTACACCTCTTAATATGATATCGGCTGAAGTAGGTCAATATTTAGACTATACGCCGTTTAACTTGTTAAGGCGAATAAGGCGAGCCATTAGGTAGCTAGTGCGGGTATAAGGTGAATGTATAGGGAGAAAGTGGTTCTTTTGGTGGATTTTACGTGGGATTTTTGATCTTTCTCGCAATCGCGACATTAATATTCAGCCATTAGTAAAAAGATGAACGTCTTTATTTGGAATAAAAATTTAGATTTTTATGCTGATTTAAACTCTTTTTTGACTGTCGAATAAGGATGGACGTAAGTTTGTTTTGTTGCGTTTTTGAGTTTGACGTTATTTCTCGACCCGTAAAATCCCACAAATACAGAAATAATTCCCCATTTTTTTCATCGCAAGCACCTGAAAGCAAAAGGTTGCTGAATATATCGGCGCTATTTATTCCTGTTGTTTCCTCTGTTTAGTCAATCTCTAATGGTTTTTCTTGTCAAAAGTTTGTCGCGCGGTTAAGTGCTCAACATGCGGCTAACCCGCTTGCCGACTGGATTTATAAAAGGATCCCATCCCTTGACAATGCTTGTCGACTGTCCCTAAACTTAGCAGTTGTGGGAAATAGTGGATATTTGTGGATCAAAAATCAAAGGATAGGATGAATTAGCGTGTTTCGTGGAGCCAGTGCTATCAACTTAGATACAAAGGGACGGATCGCTATTCCAGTGCGATACCGCGAACCTTTGCAGCTTGAGCACCAAGGCCGCATCGTGATTACCGTCGATATCCAATCCGCCTGTTTACTCTTGTATCCCATTCACGAATGGGAATTGATCGAAGCTAAGTTGTTGAAGCTTTCAGATACCGATAAAACCCAGAGATCTTTAAAACGCCTGTTACTCGGCTACGCCCACGAAGTGGAGCTCGACAGTAATGGGCGCATATTACTGCCGCCACCGTTAAGGCAATATGCCAATTTAGATAAGCGCATCATGCTGGTGGGGCAATTGAATAAATTTGAGCTGTGGGATGAGCAATCTTGGCTGCAGCAAATTGATGAATGTCAGGAAACGATTCGAAGTGAGGATCTCGTTAATAACGAGCGCCTCGCGGATTTTTCACTTTAACGAGTCGTGATAACTAAATAAGAAGAGAGTAATGAGTCAAGAATTTGCCCATTTATCCGTACTGCTAGCAGAAACGGTTGGCGGTTTAAACATCAAAGACGATGGCATCTATATCGATGGCACGTTTGGCCGCGGTGGTCATTCAAGACAAGTATTACAACAACTCGGTGAACATGGTCGATTGATCGCCATCGATCGTGATCCTCAAGCGATTGAAGCGGCCAAACAATTTGCTGACGATCCACGCTTTCAAATCGTGCATGGTGGCTTTGGTCAATTAGCCGATTATGTCGAAGAGCTTGGGCTTGTGGGCAAAATTGATGGCGTATTACTCGATTTAGGTGTGTCTTCACCCCAGCTAGACGATGCTGAACGCGGTTTTAGTTTTTTGCGCGATGGTCCACTCGATATGCGTATGGATAACAGTCAAGGCCAAACGGCTGCGCAATGGTTGGCTCGGGCCGAAATTGAAGATATGGCTTGGGTATTTAAAACCTACGGTGAAGAGAAAAATGCTCGCCATATTGCCCGTTGTATTGCTGCCGACCGTGAGAAAACGCCGTTTTTACGTACTAAAGATTTAGCCGATTTAATTGCGCGTATCACTAAAAATAAAGAACGCAATAAGCACCCTGCGACTCGGGTGTTTCAAGCGATCCGCATTTATATCAATAGTGAATTAGATCAAATTGATCAGGCTCTTGAAGGAGCGGTCAATGTGCTCGCTCCCCAAGGACGCTTATCGGTCATTAGTTTCCATTCTTTAGAAGATCGTATCGTGAAGCGTTTTATTCGTCGTCATAGCCAAGGCGAAAGTGTACCGCACGGTTTTCCGGTTACTGAAGATCAAATTAACAAGTCGCGTAAGTTACGTGCCGTGGGCAAGGCGATTATGCCATCCGACGAAGAAATCGAACGCAATGCCAGAGCTCGCAGCTCAGTGTTACGCATTGCCGAGCGTTTAGATTACTAAGGGGCGCACTGTGAGTAAGCCCTCGATTAATCTGCCACGGATCGTTTTACATGATTTATGGCTGCACAAATGGATCTTGTTATTAGCCTTGCTTGTGCTGAGTAATGCGGTTGCCGTGGTTTATGGCAGCCATGTTAGCCGTCAACTGACAACCCAGTGGGACCAGTTACTGCAGGAGCGAGATAGATTAGATATTGAGTGGCGCAATTTATTATTAGAAGAGCAATCGCAGACTGAGCACAGTCGTATTACGCGTATTGCCTCTAAGGAACTCAACATGAGTCGTCCGTTACCCAGCGAAGAAGTTGTGGTAAAGGTGCCGTGAGTATAGGGAAGATATGACTAGGCAAGCGAAAATCAAACGGGTAAGCAAACCGCAAAAACCTCAATTGATCCACTGGCGTTTATACGTAGTGGTCGGGTTTGTGTGTGCGTTGTTTTGCAGCCTAGTGGGACGCGCAGCTTACATTCAAATTATCGAGCCCGACAAATTACGTCACGAAAGTGACATGCGAACATTGCGGACCACTAGTCGTGAAGTGCAGCGTGGCTTGATCACCGACCGTAATGGCGACATGCTGGCCGTGAGCGTACCTGTACGAGCCGTCTGGGCTGATCCAAAACAAGTCAATGATAGTAATGGTTTTGCCGATATGCGCCGCTGGCAAGCCTTAGCCGATGTGTTGCATGAGCCCCTCGAAGATTTGTTAGAGCGAGTGCGCAGTAACCCCACCAAACGCTTCACCTACTTGAAACGCCAAATTACTCCCGCGGTCGCGGATTACATCACTCAGCTGAAATTACCCGGTGTTTTCCTTAAATCTGAATCCCGCCGCTATTACCCTGGTGGTGAAATCACTGCTCAGCTTATCGGTATCACTAACATTGATGATGTTGGGATTGAAGGTGTTGAAAATGCTTACAATAGTTGGTTAACAGGTACGCCTTCCAAACAAAAAGTGCGTAAGTCACGCGATGGTCATGTCGTCGAGCGTCTGGATATAGTGCAGGAAGGTGAGAGCCCTAACGATCTCGTGCTGAGTATCGATCATAGGATCCAACAATTAGCCTATCGCGAACTAAAACGCACCACTGAGATGAACCAAGCGACTTCGGGTTCGATTGTCGTCCTCGACATTCACACGGGTGAAGTCTTGGCTATGGTGAATACGCCTTCGTATAACCCCAATGCGCGCGACAATCTGCAAACCTTCAGAATGCGTAACCGTGCTATGACAGATACCTTTGAGCCGGGTTCAACCATTAAGCCATTTGTGGTAGCCGCAGCGCTTGAAGCTGGCACAGTTAAATCGACCGATATTATTGCCACTTCACCGGGTTGGATGCGTTTAGGTGGTCGCCAAGTACGTGACCCCGCGAACTATGGTGATATGAGTTTGGCGCGTATTTTGGCTAAATCCAGTAACGTCGGCATCAGTAAATTGGCTTTGTCTATTCCGGTGCAGCAACTGCTCGGCACTTATCAATCCATGGGACTTGGTAGTTTTTCGGGAATTAACCTCACGGGTGAAAGCGCTGGCTTGATTCAAGATCGTCACCGTTGGTCAGACTTTGAACGTGCCACCTTGTCGTTTGGTTACGGCTTAACGGCAACAACACTTCAACTTGCGCGTATGTACGCCACCTTAGGCAATGGCGGCACTTTGTTCCCTGTCTCGATAATGAAACTGAAAAAGCCACCTGTCGGTGAGCGAGTCATTTCTGAAAATGTGGCCCACGATGTAATGCAAATGCTGGTCGGTGTAACGGAAAAAGGTGGCACTGGCACCTTAGCTCACATCGACGGTTATCCAGTTGCAGGTAAGTCTGGCACAAGTCGTAAGGCAGTTGCTGGTGGTTATGGTGATGATTATGTTGCTTTATTTGCGGGTGTTGCTCCTGCGAATAATCCTAGATTAGCGATAGTGGTGGTAGTGAACGAGCCTAAGGGCGATCTCTATTATGGTGGTTCAGTGGCGGGGCCTGCATTTGCCAAAGTCATGTCTGGCGCACTGCAAATGTTAAACGTTGAACCCATTACCGATAAAGAACAAGTGCAATTGGCGGGAATCGCCGCTGGGAGAGCAGAATGATGTTATTACGGGATTTGCTAGCGCCTTGGCTACATTATGCTGGCGCGCAGTCCTTCAATGATCTGACCTTAGATAGCCGCGCAATACGTCGCGGCGATGTGTTTCTGGCGCTGCCAGGACATAAGGTCGATGGCAGACAGTTTATTGAAAAAGCCTTAGATTTAGGTGCCGCAGGCGTATTAGTTCACACGGATGAGGCTGACCAACATGGCAAAGTGTTGCTGGGCGATAATGCCGAGCACGGTGTGCAGATTTATTTCTTTCAGTTAAGTCGTCAGGTATCGGCAATTGCCGCCCAGCGTTATCCCTTAGCGGACAAGTCTGCCGTTATGCCATCCCTTGGGGTTATTGGTATTACTGGAACTAACGGTAAAACCTCTACGAGTCAACTCATTGCACAACTGGTGACTTCATTGGGGCGCAAAGCCGCCGTCATGGGCACCCTTGGCAATGGTCTCTGGGGCGAGCTTGTTGATAGTGGTAACACCACAGCCGATGCGATTACCTTAATGCATCAGTTGCATGAGTTTAAAGCCCAAGGCGCGAGTGTCTGCGCCATGGAAGTGTCGAGCCACGGCTTAGTGCAAGGCCGCGTCGACGCAGTACCATTTGATGTTGCCGTGTTCACTAATCTGACGCGAGATCACCTCGATTACCACGGCGATATGGAAAGCTATGCCGCCGCTAAACAAAGCCTATTTCGTTTCAGCACTTTAGGTCACGGTTTATTGAATCTCGACGATGCAGTTGGCGCCTCTTGGTTGATTGAGCTTAAGCCTGTGCCTGCGCAGATTTGGGGTTTTAGCATTGAAGGTCATCAAGGTGCGGCTTTTTATACCAAAAATGCCAAGTTTGACGATCAAGGTGTCAGTGCAACCTTAGTGTGGCCCGAGGGCGAGACTCAAATCCACTCGCCACTTCTTGGTGCCTTTAATCTCTCTAATTTACTCGCGGCGTTATCGGCCTTGTATCTGCAAGGTTTTGATATGAAAGTGTTAGCCGAGCAGGTGCAATATTTAACGCCCGTTGCAGGTCGTATGGAGCGTTTCACTACAGCGGATAACATCACCTTAGTGGTTGATTATGCCCATACACCCGATGCGATAGAACAAGCGTTAAACGCGCTACGTCGCCATTGTGCTGGTGATTTATGGTGCGTGTTTGGTTGTGGCGGCGACCGTGATAAGGGCAAGCGTCCT
This sequence comes from Shewanella sp. M-Br, assembly GCF_036245925.1. Taxonomy (NCBI): domain Bacteria; kingdom Pseudomonadati; phylum Pseudomonadota; class Gammaproteobacteria; order Alteromonadales; family Shewanellaceae; genus Shewanella; species Shewanella sp. M-Br. The sequence continues at coordinate 17,086 of NZ_BJBV01000034.1, read as the reverse complement.
TTGATGGGCCAAGCTGCTGAACAGTTTGCCGACCGCATTATGGTGACCAGCGACAATGCGCGCAGTGAAGACCCCGCGCAAATTATTACCGATATTATCCAAGGGCTTGCAACACCAGAGCAGGTATTGACTCAGGTTGACCGTATCGCAGCAATTAAAGAGGTTGTGGCATTGGCTAAACCTGGCGATGTGATCTTGCTTGCGGGCAAAGGCCACGAAACTTACCAAGAGGCGGCAGGTGTGCGTCATGACTATGATGAACGCGCTCTGGCACGCCAGTTAGCGGAGCAATCAAGATGATCCCTCTTTCTCTCTGGACCCTAAGTCAACATTATGATGGATGTGTATTGGCACACCGGTCATTGGAGCAATCAAGATGATCCCTCTTTCTCTCGAGACTCTAAGTCAACACTTAGGCGTGCATCGAGTCGGTGACGACGTCACCATCCAAGATTTAAGCAGTGATAGCCGCAAAATCGGCGCTGCAACCCTGTTTGTTGCCTTAAAGGGTGAGCGCTTTGACGGCCATCATTTTGCAGCTACAGCTATTGCGAACGGCGCCGCGGCGTTAATGGTTGAGCGTGAGTTAGCTTTTGATATCCCGCAGCTCATAGTGGCTGATTGTCAAAAAGCCATGGGTGCGATTGGTGCTTATGTTCGTGACCAGATCAATCCGATTTGTGTTGCTTTGACTGGCTCAAACGGCAAAACCAGCGTGAAGGAAATGATCGCGACCATTCTGTCGGCAAAGCATCAAATCCTCTATACCGCTGGCAATTTTAATAATGAGATTGGTGTGCCGCTCACTTTGCTGCGTTTAACGCCAGCGGATGAGTTTGGGATATTCGAGCTCGGCGCTAACCATAAAGGTGAAATCGATTACACCTCGGGACTTGTGCGTCCAAATGTCGCGCTGGTGAATAACGTCGGCAGCGCCCATTTAGAAGGATTTGGATCACAAGCGGGTGTCGCACAGGCGAAGTCAGAAATTTTTAATCATCTGCAGGCCGATGGCACTGCCATCATCAATGCCGATGATGCCTTCGCTGATTTTATGAGCGTTAAGGCAAGACCTTATAAGCAACTGAGCTTCTCCCAGCAAGATGGTGCCGCTAAACGTCATATCGACGTGATAGCGACAGGCCATAAGACTAATGCGGATGGTTGCTATCGTTTTATGCTCAATTATTTAGGTGAATCTTGCCAAGTGGTATTGCCGTTGGCGGGTCGTCATCAGGTGAGTAATGCTCTCGCCGCTGCAAGTGTTTGTATTGCTTTGGGATTGAGTTTGACTGAAATATCTGAAGGCTTGAGCCAATTAACGCCAGTGAAAGGACGTATGCAGCCGAGTCAATTGGGACGCGTGCGTCTAATCGACGATAGCTATAACGCAAATCCTGTGTCCGTTGGCGCTGCGATCGCTTGGTTAAAGGAAATTTCTGAAAATCGCTGTCTGGTACTGGGAGATTTAGGAGAATTAGGCGACAATGCGCCCCTTTTACACGCTGAACTAGGGCAACTGGCCAAGCAACAGGGGATTGATGCCTTGTTTTGTACCGGAACTTTAAGTCAGCACACGAGCCAAGCTTTCGGTGCGGAGCACTATGACAGTGTGGCGACGTTAGTAGAAAAACTTATAAAGCATATAAACCAGTTGCCGGGACAGGTAACGGTTCTCGTTAAAGGTTCACGTAGCGCCGCCATGGAGCGGGTCGTGGATGGCCTAACAGTAGCCTTCGGGCGTGGGGAGTTAGTGTAAATGCTGGTATATCTGGCCGAGTATTTAACCCGTTTTCATACCGGGTTTAACGTGTTTTCCTATGTAACATTTCGAGCCATTTTAGGCTTATTGACTGCATTGGTTTTTAGCTTATGGTTTGGCCCTAAACTGATTGAACGTTTGCAATTACTGCAAATTGGTCAGGTTGTGCGTAACGATGGTCCAGAATCACATTTTAGTAAGCGTGGCACGCCGACTATGGGGGGCTTGCTGATATTGGCTGCTATTTTCATCAGCGTATTGCTGTGGGGCGATCTCGGTAGCCGCTATGTGTGGGTCATGCTGTTTGTGCTCGGCAGTTTCGGTTTGATCGGTTTTATCGACGATTATCGCAAAGTGGTGCGTAAAGACACTAAAGGTTTGATCGCGCGCTGGAAGTACATTCTGCAATCTTTGGCTGCGCTGCTTATTGCTTTTTTTCTGTATGCCACAGCGGCAAATCCAGGCGAAACCCAATTAGTGGTGCCTTTCTTTAAAGACGTGATGCCACAACTCGGCGCCGTATTTATCGTATTGGCGTACTTCACGATAGTGGGTTCGAGTAATGCGGTGAACTTAACCGATGGTCTCGATGGTTTGGCGATTATGCCGACGGTAATGGTCGCGGCGGCGTTTGCCTTGATTGCTTATTTGTCGGGTCACGCGCAGTTTGCAAACTACTTACATATTCCGCATTTACCTGGCTCGGGTGAGCTTGTGATTGTCTGTACCGCCATTGTCGGTGCGGGTCTAGGCTTTTTATGGTTCAACACTTATCCCGCGCAAGTCTTCATGGGCGATGTGGGTTCACTGTCATTAGGTGCTGCACTTGGCACGATCGCAGTGCTTGTTCGCCAAGAAATTTTGTTAGTGATCATGGGCGGCGTGTTCGTGATGGAAACTCTGTCGGTGATCCTGCAGGTGGGTTCGTACAAGTTACGCGGCCAGCGTATTTTCCGCATGGCGCCGATCCACCATCACTATGAGTTAAAAGGTTGGCCTGAACCTCGAGTGATAGTGCGTTTTTGGATTATCTCGATATTCCTCGTCTTACTTGGCTTAGCCACGTTGAAGTTAAGGTAATTGGTTATGCAAAATCAGTATTCACACATAGTGTTAGGTTTGGGGGCCACGGGCTTGTCCGTGGTGCGCTATTTGTGTGGAAAGGGCATTACGCCATTGGTGATGGACAGTCGTCGGCAGCCTCCGGGCGCCGAAACGTTAGCGACGTCTTTTCCTGATGTGAAGCTGATTTCTGGCGGATTCGATTGCCGTTATCTTGTGCAAGCGACGCAGATCATTATCAGTCCCGGCATTGCCACTTATACCCCAGAGGTGCGTGCCGCTGTGGATATGGGCATTGAGGTGATTGGCGATGTGGAGCTATTTGCCCGTGAGATTGCTGACCGTAAACCTTGTGTGATTGGCATTACTGGCTCTAACGGAAAATCGACCGTCACTACGCTGGTGGGCGAGATGGCAAGGGAAGCGGGTATTGCTGTTGCCGTCGGAGGTAATATCGGTGTGCCTGCGCTGGATTTACTGCATGAAAATGCGGACTTATTTGTGCTTGAGTTGTCGAGCTTTCAATTGGAAACCACCCACAGTCTTAAGTGTGTGGTGGCGACCTGTTTGAATATCAGCGAAGACCACATGGACAGATACAGTGACATCGATGCCTACCGCGAGGCTAAATTACGCTTATATAAACAAACCCGTGCCGTACTTTTTAATCGTGACGATAAACTGACCGTACCACCAGAACCAATGAACCAAAACAGTTTTGGTTTAGCGGCGCCAGAAGCGGACGAATGGGGTATCAGCGACAGCAAGATTTATCACGGCAGCAGCGAAATAATGCCGATCACTGAAGTGTCGCTGATTGGCAGCCATAACCATGCCAACCTACTTGCGGCGATGGCGCTTGTGGATGTCGTCGGTGTCGATAAGCACGTTATGGCAAAAGTGGCGCGTAGCTTTACCGGCTTATCCCATCGCTGTGAAGTGGTTGGGATTAAGAATGGCGTGACCTATGTCAATGACTCGAAAGCGACGAACGTCGGCGCCACCGTTGCCGCGCTCGATGGCTTGAGTGACCACTTAGGCGATATTATTTTGATTGCTGGCGGCGACGGCAAAGGTGCTGATTTTAAACCTTTAGGCGTGGCATTAGCGAAAGTAACACACCTCATTACCTTAGGTCGTGATGGCAAAAAGATTGCTGCATTGAAAGACGGCTCGATAAGAGTCGACACTATGGCTGCTGCGGTAGCGAAAGCCGCTGAATTGGCAACCTCTGGTGATATCGTTTTATTATCGCCAGCCTGCGCCAGTTTAGATATGTACAGTAACTTCATGGCTCGAGGTGATGATTTTAGAAACCTCGTGGGACAGCTTAATGGCGAGTGATGCAAGACAACTTAGCCTATTTGGGCGTTTGCGTTTAGCAATACCCAATTGGCAACGTGATACCGAAGTCCCGGGCGTGCAATTGTACGACCGTGCTTTGCTCGCGGCTGTGTTGTCTTTGATTAGCTTCGGCTTTGTAATGGTGATGTCAGCCTCTATGCCTGAAGCGCAAACGCTCACGGGGAACCCATTTTATTTTATGACTCGCCATGTGGGTTATTTAGTGGGTTGCTTATTCATTGCGGCATTTGTGCTAAGAGTAGAGATGCAGACTTGGCAGCGCTGGAGCCCCATGTTGTTGTTGATTGTGGGTTTGATGTTGTTGGCTGTATTGGTGGTTGGCACTACGGTAAACGGTGCAACGCGTTGGTTATCCATAGGCCCTATTCGCATCCAGGTGGCGGAAGTCGCTAAATTTGCCTTCGCCATCTATATGGCGGGTTACTTAGTGAGGCGTCATCAGGAAGTGCGCGAGAATGCTAAAGGCTTCTATAAGCCGATTGCAGTATTTGCGATTTACGCTGTGCTGATTTTGATGCAGCCCGACTTAGGTACTGTGGTAGTGCTATTTGTGGGAACGGTTGGTCTATTGTTTTTAGCCGGTGCGCGTTTACTCGATTTCTTTGCCTTGATTTTTGCGGGCGTATTGGCGTTTGTGGCCCTAGTGCTATTGGAACCGTATCGTATCCGCCGAGTGACCTCCTTTATGGATCCTTGGCAAGATCCCTTCGGTAGCGGTTACCAGTTGACTCAATCTTTGATGGCCTATGGTCGCGGCGATTGGTTTGGCCAAGGGCTAGGTAATAGTATTCAAAAATTAGAATATTTACCCGAAGCGCACACAGACTTTATCTTTGCCGTGATCGGGGAAGAATTGGGCTTTATCGGCATTATTGCCGTGTTATCTGTACTGCTATTTGTGGCGCTGAGATCGATTCGTTTAGGTAATTTGTGTTTAGCCATGGATAAGCCATTTGAAGGTTATTTAGGTTATGCCATCGGTATTTGGATTTGTTTCCAGACTGTGGTGAATGTCGGCGCGAGTATCGGCATGTTGCCAACCAAAGGGCTGACATTACCTTTTATCAGTTACGGTGGTAGTAGTTTATGGGTCATGACTGCGGCAGCTATGATGTTGTTGCGCATTGATTACGAGCGGCGCATGACATTAGTTCAGGCCGTGCAAGGGAGATTGAAGTGATGACTCCAATAGGAAAACGTATTTTAGTCATGGCGGGTGGTACGGGAGGACATGTGTTCCCGGCACTGGCGGTGGCTAAGTATTTAGCTCAACAGGGTTGGCAAGTGCGTTGGTTAGGCACGGCCGATCGTATGGAGGCGCGTTTAGTGCCCCAGTATGGATTTGATATTGATTTCATTGATATCAAAGGTGTGCGCGGTAATGGTTTGATCAGAAAACTCGCGGCGCCCTTTAAAGTGGTGCGTTCAATCTTGCAGGCTAAGGCCGTGATTGCGGAGTTTAAACCCGATGTGGTCCTTGGCATGGGCGGATTCGCCAGTGGCCCAGGTGGTGTTGCGGCAAGATTAGCCGGTATTCCACTGGTGCTGCATGAACAAAATGCCATCCCAGGGATGACAAACAAGTTGTTGTCGCGGATTGCGACGCAAGTGTTATGCGCCTTTAAAAATACCTTTACCACAGTGAAGGCCAAGGTCGTTGGTAATCCGATTCGCCAAGAACTGATTGCCTTAGGTGCAGAACCTAAGCATGAGGCTGATGAAGCCTTAAAAGTGCTCGTGGTCGGTGGCAGCCTTGGCGCCAAAGTATTTAACGATCTTATGCCAGAAGCTGTCGCGATACTGAGTCAGCAGCAGTCAGTGACGGTTTGGCATCAAGTGGGTAAAGATAATCTTACGGGCGTGAAGGCGGCATATCAGCAACAAGGACAAGATGGTGGCGTGAATATCGCTGAGTTTATCGACGATATGGAAGCCGCCTATCGCTGGGCTGATGTGGTATTGTGCCGAGCTGGCGCCTTGACTGTGTCTGAGTTAGCAGCGGTGGGGCTACCGAGTATTCTGGTACCTTATCCCCATGCAGTGGATGATCACCAAACCCGTAACGCTCAAGTATTGGTTGAGGCTGGCGCAGCTTTCCTATTGCCACAGGCCATCTTGGATGTGAATAAACTGGCGAACAAATTACAGTTGCTCGCCAATGACAGAACAGAATTAGCCCGTATGGGCCAAAGAGCGAGAGACGTTGCGGTACTGGATGCGACTGAACAAGTTGCCGCAGTGTGCATCAGCCTTGCTGAGAAAGGATAAGCATGACTAAGACAGAAAGATACGCACAACTGAGAAGCATGATCCCAGAAATGCGCCGTATTAAGCGTATTCACTTCGTCGGCATTGGCGGCGCGGGCATGGGCGGGATCGCCGAAGTGTTAGTGAACGAAGGCTATCAGGTGAGTGGTTCGGATATTGCGCAAAATGCCGTGACTGACAGATTGTGTTTACTCGGAGCCAAGATCCAAATTGGTCATGCCGCTGAAAACGTGCAGCAAGTGGATGTGGTCGTCATATCAACCGCGATTAATCTGGAAAATCCAGAAATCCTTGCCGCTAAAGAATTACGTATTCCTATTGTGCGTCGTGCTGAGATGTTAGCCGAGTTGATGCGTTATCGACATGGTGTCGCGATTGCGGGCACCCATGGTAAAACCACGACAACGAGCCTTATCGCCAGCGTTTATGGCCAAGCTGGGCGGGACCCAACCTTTGTGATTGGTGGCTTGCTCAACAGTGCCGGTACCAATGCCAGATTAGGCACCAGCCGTTATTTGATTGCCGAAGCCGATGAGAGTGATGCGAGCTTTTTGCATTTGCAGCCTATGGTCAGTGTGGTGACCAACATCGAAGCCGATCATATGGATACTTATGGCGGTGATTTTGAAAAACTGAAATCGACTTTTGTGGATTTTCTACACAACTTGCCGTTCTACGGTGTCGCTGTGGTGTGCATTGATGATGCCGTCGTGCGTGAGATTCTGCCGCGTATTGGCCGTAAACACGTGACCTATGGTTTCAGTGATGATGCGGACGTGCAAGCACTTAATTTTAGCCAGCAAGGTCATCAGTGCCGTTTTACTGTCAGACGTAAAGCTAAAGAAGATCTCGATCTGGTGTTGAATTTACCGGGTCAACATAATGTGCTCAATGCGTTAGCTGCCATTGCGGTGGCGACTGAAGATGAAATCGACGATAACGCTATTACTCAGGCTCTAGTGGAGTTCCAAGGTATAGGGCGTCGTTTCCAGCATTTAGGCAAATTCGCCACGCCGAAGGGCGAAGTCATGTTAGTGGATGATTATGGTCATCATCCCAGCGAAGTTGCGGCGACCATTAAAGCTGCGCGCGCAGGATGGCCTGATAGACGTTTGGTCATGGCGTATCAGCCGCACAGATACACTCGTACCCGTGATTTGTATGAGGATTTTGTGGAAGTGTTATCACAAGTGGATTGCTTATTGTTACTCGATATTTATAGTGCGGGTGAAGCGCCGATCACAGGTGCGGATGGTCGCGCATTATGTCGTTCAATTCGCTTGCGTGGTCAGCTAGATCCGATCTTTATCGCAAGCCCAGATCTGCTTGCAGAAGTGTTGCCCGATGTATTGCAGGACGGGGATTTATTACTCACCCAAGGTGCGGGTAATATTGGCGCCCTGTCACGACAGTTAGCGTCGTCTGGATTAGGGTTTGCTGTGGTGGAATTACCTGCGCAAGCAAGCTGATCTTTAGCGCTTGATCTGCGAGAAAAAGGAAATTTTGACCAAAGGATTTTGGTCTATATAATGGCCGGTTTTCTGTGGTTTTTAATGGGTGTCGTTAAAGGTGGGATGAAGCGTGTCTTGGAGTGATAAGAGGCGGCACTGGCGGGCAAGAATGTCACGGTTTAATTGGTATCAATGGAGCGGGGCTGGCTTTTTATTCTTCATCGTAGCCAGTTTTGTATTTGGTGGCTATCAGTTACATAAATTTTTGAATGATGCCAGCAACTTGCCGATTGAGGCCGTTGCCATCAAAGGTGAGCGGGTTTACACCACAGATAAAGATATACAAGTAGCACTACAGCATTTAATGCAGCGCAGTTTTTTTAGTGCTGACATTACCTTAGTGCAGCAGGCGTTAGAAGCTTTACCTTGGGTGTATCGCGCATCGGTAAGGCGTGAGTGGCCAGCGAAACTCAGGGTGTATTTGCAAGAGCAACAACCCGCAGCTCATTGGAATGGTGACTTGTGGTTGAACGTGCATGGAGAAGTATTCGAAGCGCCATCGCACCCAGAGCTTGAGCATTTACCGCAGTTATCTGGACCAAATGATATGGGCCTTGAGGTGTTGACTGTCTATGCACAGATCAACTCCCTACTAAAGATTAATGGCTTTACCTTAGCCAGTTTGAATTTAACGCCACGACATGCGTGGCACGCGACCCTTGGAAACGGTATCGTTTTAGATTTGGGTCGAGAAGATAAAATTGCACGGATACAACGATTTATTACTGTTTATCCGGTTTTGGCGAAACAAGAGAAATCCGTTGCCAGAGTAGATTTGCGCTACGACACAGGGTTGGCCGTAGGCTGGGGCGATGCACAAACAAGAGAGCCGATAATTAATGATCAAAAACCAAGATAGAAACCTTATCGTCGGATTGGACATAGGAACCTCTAAGGTCGCAGTGATCATAGGCGAAGTTCTGCCCGATGGTGAAATCAGCATAGTCGGCCTTGGTAACCATCCCTCAAGGGGCATGGATAAAGGTGGCGTGAACGATTTAGATTCGATAGTTCGCAGTGTGCAACGTGCGCTCGATCAAGCGGAATTAATGGCGGATTGCCAAGTGTCATCGGTTTACTTGAGTATTTCGGGTAAACACATCGCCTGCCAAAATGAAAACGGCATGGTATCGATCAACGATGAAGAAGTGACACAGGAAGATGTTGATAACGTGATCCATACGGCTCGCTCGGTGAAGATCCCGACCGAACGTCGCATTTTACACGTGCTGCCGCAGGAATATGCAATCGACGTTCAAGACGGTATTCGCAGCCCAATCGGTATGTCCGGTATGCGTATGGAGGCCAAGGTACACATAGTGACCTGCGCCAATGATATGGCGAAGAATATTACTAAGAGCGTTGAGCGTTGTGGCCTTAAGGTTGACGACTTAGTGTTCTCTGGGATTGCTTCAGCCGATGCTGTGTTGACCTTCGATGAGAAAGATTTAGGTGTATGTATCGTCGATATCGGCGGTGGCACTACGGATATCGCGGTATATACCAATGGCGCCTTGCGTCATTGTGCGGTTGTACCGGTTGCAGGTAACCAAGTGACGAACGACATTGCGAAGATTTTCCGCACGCCATCGTCACATGCTGAACAAATTAAAGTACAGTTCGCCTGTGCTCGCAGTTCTATGGTGAGCCGCGAAGACAGTATTGAAGTGCCATCGGTAGGTGGTCGTCCATCGCGGAGCATGTCACGTCACACGCTCGCCGAAGTAGTAGAACCAAGATACCAAGAGCTGTTTGAGCTTGTGCTTAAAGAGTTGAAAGACAGTGGGTTAGAAGATCAAATCGCCGCAGGTATTGTGCTCACAGGTGGCACAGCGTCGATTCAAGGTGTGGTCGATATTGCGGAAGCGACTTTTGGCATGCCAGTTCGCGTAGCGTCACCGCTACCGATCAAAGGTTTATATGAATACGTGGACCAGTCTATTTACTCCACTGGAGTCGGACTGCTTCATTACGGCGCACGACGGGTGATCGAACGTCAGTTCGAACGTCCTGAGCGCCAAGGGGTAACTAGCGCTTGGAATCGGGTCCAAAGCTGGTTTAAGGGCGAATTTTAATTTTCATAACGCAGGCAACACGGAGATCAGACAATGTTTGAGATCATGGATACTCACTCAGACGACGCGGTGATTAAAGTCATCGGCGTTGGCGGCGGCGGCGGTAACGCTGTCGAACATATGGTCAAACACAACATTGAAGGTGTTGAGTTTATCGTTACCAATACAGACGCTCAGGCCCTGAGAAAATCAGGCGCTGGCTCAACAATTCAATTAGGACGCGATGTCACTAAAGGTCTTGGAGCAGGGGCAAACCCAGATGTGGGTCGTGCTGCAGCTGAAGAAGACCGCGAAAACATTCGCGCGGCAATCAAAGGTTCTGACATGATCTTTATCGCTGCCGGTATGGGCGGTGGTACAGGTACAGGTGCTGCACCTGTTGTGGCTCAAATCGCACGTGAAGAAGGTATTCTGACCGTTGCGGTTGTGACTAAGCCTTTCCCATTCGAAGGGAAAAAACGTATGGCTTACGCTGAGCAAGGTATTGCTGAGCTGGCTAAGCACGTGGATTCGTTAATCACGATCCCGAACGAAAAATTATTAAAAGTATTGGGCCGTGGTACTTCTTTACTCGATGCGTTCGCCGCAGCGAATAATGTGTTACTTGGCGCGGTACAAGGTATTGCCGAGCTTATCACTCGTCCTGGTCTAATTAACGTCGACTTCGCCGACGTGAAGACTGTGATGTCTGAAATGGGTAATGCCATGATGGGTACAGGCGTCGCTCGCGGTGAAGACCGTGCTGAAGAAGCGGCCGAAGCTGCTGTTGCCAGCCCATTATTAGAAGACATCGACTTAGCCGGTGCGCGTGGTGTGTTAGTTAACATTACTGCGGGTATGGATATGAGTATCGAAGAATTCGAAACTGTCGGTAATCATGTTAAGGCTTATGCCTCTGACAACGCGACTGTGGTTGTTGGCGCTGTCATCGACCCTGAAATGAGTGATGAGCTGCGTGTAACGGTTGTTGCTACTGGTATCGGTGCTGAAAAGCGTCCTGATATCCAATTGGTTTCTAAACCTGCACCTCGTCCAGAGCCTGTAGTTGTTGAACCAAAAGTCGAAGCCTATGTCGAAGAAGCTGCACATGTGAACTATGCAGCGCCAAAAGGCAACGTGTTGCCAGCGGCTCCGCAGCCAGCTCCTACGCCTGCACCATCGACAAAGCATGAATTGGATTATCTTGATATTCCAGCATTTTTGCGTAAGCAAGCCGACTAGCGAGAGCGTTTGAGTCCAGCGTAATATGTGAGGTGTTGTTCGTTTTGGGCAATACCACAACATAGCTGCATTTGTGTGACATAATAAAGTTATGTTATTATGTTGGACCAGTGCGGCTCGATTTACCGACGCTGAGTGTACAAATATTAGGCTTTATAATTGGCACATAAACGGGTAACTGAATGATATTTCAACGAACTGTTCAGAAAATGGTGAAAACAACTGGTGTCGGATTGCATTCTGGCAACAAGGTCACTTTGAGCATTATGCCCGCGCCCGTTAATTCAGGGATCGTACTCGTGCGCACCGATTTGAGTCCTGCCGTCGCCATTCCAGCGAAGGCGGAGCAAGTTCGTGAAACCACTATGTGTACGGCACTTGTCAATGACGAAGGTATTCGTATCTCGACCATTGAGCATTTATTTGCAGCTCTTGCGGGTTTAGGCATAGATAACGCTGTAATCGAAGTGGACGCGCCTGAAATTCCTATTATGGATGGCAGTGCAAGCCCATTCGTCTTCTTGTTGCAGTCTGCGGGTATTAAAGAGCAGGCCGCCCCTAAGAAGTACTTAAAGATTAAGCGCCCTGTGCGCGTTGAAGATGGCGATAAATGGGCCGAGTTAAAACCGTTTAAAGGTTTTAGAGTCAATTTTAAAATTGATTTTGCGCACCCAGAAATCGCTCGTAGCCAACAGCATGTGGTGATGGACTTTTCAACTTCTGCTTTCGTGAAAGATATCAGCCGCGCCCGTACTTTTGGGTTTATGCGTGATATCGAATATTTGCGAGCCAACAACCTAGCGTTGGGCGGCAGCATGGAAAACGCTGTTGTACTTGATGAATATCGCGTCCTTAATCCCGACGGCCTGCGTTATGAGGACGAATTTGTTAAGCACAAAATTCTAGATGCGTTTGGTGATTTATATGTGGCTGGGCACGCTATTTTAGGTGAGTTCACTGCGTATAAAACCGGTCATGCGTTGAACAACCAATTGGTGCGTGCTTTACTGGCGCAACAAGATGCGTGGGAGTTGGTCAGCTTCGAAAAAGAAGCCGATGTCCCCGTCAGCTTTACCGTACCAGGTGGCGCTGTATTTGCTTAAAAAGCGGTAAGATTATTTATTACGGCTGGCCAATGAGGCCAGCCGTTTTAGTTTTTCACCCAGTGAACCGCCAATATTTTCCGCTAATGCTGCAATGTGCTCCGCTGCTGCTGGGCTTAATTCTTTATGTCCCTGTTTAGGCTTTGCGTCATACATTGCTAATCTCGGGTTGACTTTAACCTCAATTGCGGTAAGGATTGGGAGCGTTTCTGCTTGAAGCTGGGTTAATAGCTTCGGCTTTTGGAAATTAATTCGCGCAGCCCAAGCTGCCGAAGTGGTTTCAACCACAAGAACACCCTGGCGGAAATTAGCGACTTTTAGTTGCTCCGCAACAGGACCTGCAATAATCTGCTTCACATGCTGATCCAGATACATAAGTAGTTCCGCTTTCTCAGCAAGGTCGGGTAATTTTCCCGATTGATGCAGTAATTTGCTGAGATCTTGAGGGGGCTTTTTCATATGATAATAAGATGGCTGAATTAGGCTATGAGTGTAACAGTATTTATTCAAGGTCGGAATGGCGTCACTCGCTGGCAGCCCAGTAAACGCTGGTTGCTACTTCCAATACTATTGTTGGCCACTGGGTCCGGTATTTATCAACACAACTCCGCTCGATTTCAAGATCAGCAAGCCAGTGTCGATAACGATCGTCTCGTGCGCGAACAACAAAAGAAACAAGTCTTAGAGCTTAAAAGTGCTACTGAGTCTCAACTGGCTATGCTTGTGACTCATGTTGCACGTATGCAAGCCAAGATCACCCGTCTCGAAGCTTTAGGTCAACAGGTCGCCCAGCAGAATAAGTTGGATGAAGATTTTGATTTTTCATCCGAGGTTGGTGTGGGTGGTTTGAGCGAACTAGGCACTAACATCGAGCTCGGACAGCTTATCGACGATATGGATAAGTTGGCATCACGAATTGACAATAATAATGTTCAGCTTTCACTACTTGAAACAGTGTCATCTAACCACCATATAGATGATGAACGTTATATATCAGGTATCCCGCTCGATAAAGGTTGGTTATCGTCGCCCTACGGATTACGTAATGACCCTTTCAACGGTCGCAGGTCTGTGCATAAGGGGATTGATTTTACCGGTCGAGAAGGAGCTAAAGTTGTTGCGACTGCTGCAGGCGTGGTGACTTTTGCTGGAAATATGTTCGGTTATGGCGAATTGGTTGAAATCGACCATGGTAACGGTTTGCATACGCGTTATGGCCATAATAAAGCTTTGTCAGTGACTGTAGGTGATGTGGTCGCAAAAGGCGATGCTATCGCCAGTATGGGAAGCACTGGGCGCTCAACTGGGGCTCATGTGCATTATGAAGTGTTGCGCGGCGGACAGCAGATAGATCCACAAAAGTTTGTCTACCGCAAAGCAAGTTAATTGAAACATTGGCTTCTAGTTTCCATCATGGACTTGGCCTACAGAGAATAAGTGATTCAGATGTTTGGTAAATTACTGACAAAAGTATTTGGTAGTCGCAACGACCGCACCCTTAAAGGGCTTCAAAAGATCGTTATTAGCATTAACGCATTAGAAGCTGATTATGAAAAATTAACCGATGAAGCATTAAAGGCGAAAACCGCAGAGTTTCGTGAGCGTTTAGCTGCTGGAGCTGCATTAGATAGCATCATGGCTGAAGCCTTTGCTACAGTGCGTGAAGCGTCTAAGCGTGTATTTGATATGCGTCATTTCGACGTACAGTTACTCGGCGGTATGGTACTCGACAGCAACCGTATTGCTGAAATGCGTACGGGTGAAGGTAAAACCTTAACGGCAACCTTACCCGCTTACTTAAACGCATTGACAGGCAAAGGCGTCCACGTGATTACAGTGAACGATTACTTGGCACGTCGTGATGCTGAGAATAACCGCCCACTGTTTGAGTTCCTTGGTTTAACCGTAGGAATCAACGTCGCAGGTATTGGCCAACATGAGAAGAAATCGGCCTATAACGCCGATATCACTTACGGGACCAACAACGAGTTTGGTTTCGATTATCTGCGCGATAACATGGCGTTTTCACCGCAAGAACGGGTCCAACGTCCGTTGCACTACGCCCTAATCGATGAAGTGGATTCAATCTTAATCGACGAGGCGCGTACGCCGCTGATCATTTCTGGCGCCGCCGAAGATAGCTCTGAGCTATACATCAAGATCAACACTTTGATCCCTAATCTTATCCGTCAAGATAAAGAAGATACGGAAGAGTTTGTGGGTGAGGGCGACTACAGCATCGATGAAAAAGCCAAACAAGTGCATTTCACCGAGCGTGGCCAAGAGAAAGTAGAAAATCTGCTGATCGAGCGCGGCATGTTAGCTGAAGGCGATTCACTCTATTCTGCTGCAAATATTTCCCTATTACACCACGTCAACGCGGCGCTTCGTGCGCACACGCTGTTTGAGCGTGATGTGGATTACATAGTACAAGACAACGAAGTCATCATAGTCGATGAACACACGGGTCGTACTATGCCAGGTCGTCGTTGGTCAGAAGGCTTACATCAAGCTGTCGAAGCCAAAGAAGGTGTACACATTCAAAACGAAAACCAAACATTGGCTTCGATCACTTTCCAGAACTACTTCCGTCAATACGAGAAGCTGGCAGGTATGACAGGTACAGCTGACACTGAAGCGTTTGAATTCCAACACATCTATGGATTAGACACAGTCGTTGTGCCGACTAACCGTCCAATGGTGCGTAAGGATATGGCGGATTTAGTTTATTTGACCGCCGATGAAAAATATCAAGCGATCATTAAAGACATTAAAGATTGCCGTGAACGTGGTCAGCCAGTATTGGTGGGTACAGTATCAATCGAACAGTCTGAACTGTTAGCGCGCTTAATGGTGCAGGAAAAGATCCCGCACGAAGTTTTAAATGCTAAATTCCACGAACGAGAAGCTGAAATCGTCGCGCAAGCTGGCCGTACTGGCTCTGTGACTATTGCGACGAACATGGCAGGTCGTGGTACCGATATCGTGCTTGGCGGCAACTGGAACATGGAAATCGATGAACTCGATAATCCAACAGCAGAGCAAAAAGCTAAGATCAAAGCCGATTGGCAAATTCGTCATGATGAAGTCGTTGCTGCGGGTGGTTTACATATCCTAGGTACAGAACGTCACGAATCACGCCGTATCGATAACCAGTTACGTGGTCGTGCGGGTCGTCAAGGTGACGCGGGTTCATCACGCTTCTATCTATCGATGGAAGATAGCTTAATGCGTATCTTCGCCTCGGATCGTGTCTCTGGCATGATGAAAAAGCTGGGAATGGAAGAAGGCGAAGCGATCGAGCATCCATGGGTGTCTCGCGCAATCGAAAACGCTCAACGTAAAGTTGAAGCCCGTAACTTCGATATCCGTAAGCAATTACTCGAATTTGATGACGTCGCTAACGATCAACGCCAAGTGGTTTACGCCCAGCGCAACGAGTTGATGGATGCGGAAAGTATTGAAGATACTATTCAAAACATCCAAGACGATGTGATTGGCGCGGTAATCGATCAGTATATTCCACCGCAATCAGTAGAAGAGCTGTGGGATATCCCAGGTTTAGAGCAAAGTCTACACCAAGAATTTATGCTCAAATTACCTATCCAAGAATGGTTAGATAAAGAAGACGATCTGCATGAAGAGAGTCTACGTGAGCGTATTATTACTGCTTGGGGCGATGCGTATAAGGCAAAAGAAGAAATGGTTGGCGCGCAAGTGCTACGCCAGTTCGAGAAAGCCGTTATGCTGCAAACGCTCGATGGTCTGTGGAAAGAACACTTAGCGGCGATGGACCATCTGCGTCAAGGTATCCACTTACGTGGTTACGCACAGAAGAATCCAAAGCAAGAATATAAGCGTGAGTCGTTTGAGTTATTCCAACAACTGCTGAACACTTTGAAACATGACGTCATCAGTGTGCTGTCGAAAGTACAAGTGCAAGCTCAGTCAGATGTGGAAGAAATGGAAGCGCGTCGTCGTGAAGAAGATGCCAAGATCCAGCGCGACTATCAACACGCAGCGGCAGAGTCGCTTGTTGGCGGTGGTGATGAGCATGAAGCTGTCACTGCGCAAGCACCGATGATCCGTGATGGTGACAAAGTGGGTCGCAACGATCCTTGTCCTTGTGGCTCTGGCCGTAAGTACAAACAATGCCACGGCAAGTTAAGTTAATCTGCTGATAGATTAAGCCTACTGAATAAGTAGAATAAAAAGTACACTAAAGGCAACTTATCTAAGTTGCCTTTTTATTTCTTCCATTAATTAAGAATTAAGCCTCACATTTACTCCCATGTCATCCGGATTACATTCTTACTCTTCTTTATATAGCTAATCGTCGTTATTCCCCATTGAACATCATTTCATTCTTATCGATAGCCATTAAAGCAAAGCCATCGCTGTAGCAAATTTAACCGTTAAAACTCATTTTGTGGATAAGTCTGAGGATAAAGTGGGGGTATTGTGTGACTAACTGAAAGTATTAAAAAAAGATCCATTTTTCTCAAAAAAGCCCTTGCGGACTTTCTCAATCTCCCTATAATGCGCATCCACTGACACGGCAGACAGCGAAACGCAAGTTAAGCAAAGAAAGCCAAGCAGTTCATCGGTTAGCAAGCTAAACGATGAGTGTTGAGAAAGTTTAAAAAACTACTTGACGCACTAACGGGAATGCGTAGAATACGCAGCCCTGACCCGCTGAAAACTCAGTGTGTGGTCAAC